>CAZAHB010000155.1:0-12802 GCA_964484945.1 uncultured Armatimonadia bacterium
CTCGTGTCGCGGCTGCCGCCCGCCTCCGCGGCAAGCTGGATGCAGGTGGCGTCCTGCCCGCGATCCAATGCGCTCGCCAGTGACGCCACCTCCGCAGGAGGAGGGGCCGGTGGTACGACGGCAAACGTCAGCTGTCCATTGCATGGGCTCAGCAGCCAGAAGCTCGATCCTGCTGGTGCGACGGTCAGCTGGTCGTACGCATAGTCCTCCCAATTCCATCTGTAGGCCGGGAGCATCACCTCTACGGTCCCCTGCGGCTCGAGTGCGTCTTCTAGGTCGATCGCGTAGGGGAACGGGTTTGCGAGCAGATTCCAGCCCGCCACCACATCCACCGTGACGTCCTCAGGCTCCCGGACGCCAATAAGTCTTTCTTCAGTCTCACCACAGTATTCCCAAGTCCCGACAGCCTCCAGATCCCGGGCACAGGTTGTCGCGGGATCAATTTCCTCGTAACGCAACTGGGCCGCGTTCCACCGGTACAGTCTCAACACATCGGAGCCCAGCAAATCAGACACGGTGGCACTCGGATCCGCCGGTTGCCCCATAGAGAGCATGTTCCAACCGTAGAACATATTGGCACGAAGCCCGGGTTTCACGCGCTGGACAAATGAATCACTCACGCTGATCACGCCGTTCTCTGCGCAATGGATGGTGACGCTGATAGTGTACTTGCGAAGCTGATCGGTGTCATTCGCCGGGGCCGTCCACGTCGGATTCTGCGACGCAGCATCGCCAAAGCTCCCCGCCGGGGCACCATTATTGTCCTCCGCTGTCCATTGATAGACGAGGTCGTGGCCGAGTGAGCACTCGGCTTCGACTGAGCATGCGACATTCTCACCCGAAGCGACCTGACCCGGAACGCCGTTCGGTCCATCCGTGATGGTAATAGCATGGACATAGTCCACGCACGGGAACGAAGTCAGGGAATCCGCGTCGTAGAGCTGTGGATGCTGCCCTGAGTTCTCTGCTACCGTCAGCGGCTCAGCGTAGCCGAATGCCTCCTCCGCGGTGACGCGGCTGTCGTTATTGGAGTCAGCCAGCCCTTTCAACCCCTCGATCACGTGATAGCCAAAAAGATCGTTCTCGAGAGCGGAGGACTCGATGCAGGTCTCATTGTCGTTACAGGCAGTAAGCACAACGCCGTAGCCGTTGTCGTCGAGGTCTCTGGGACTAATCTGCTGCTTCTTCGCCATCGCTGCACGGAGGTCGTTTGCGAAGTCATTGGCTGCAGTGCCGGGCGGATCGGCCCGACCGAGACCTTTGGCAGTAGAACCGGGGCCCTTGATATGACCTCCCGAGTAGCAGGCGCACAACACCACCATGACGTGCGACGTTGGCAGTTCCGCGACCCAGTCGGCGAGTTGATCGTCGCGAATGTTGTTTTCGAGGTCCGTCTCACAGAGGTACTCATCCGAGCCACCATCCTCGTCCAGTGGCGGCAGGTCGTCGCCCCGGGTGCCATGCCCGGAGAAAAAGAATACACACATATCATCCCCGTCGGCCCGCTCGGCCATCGACTGCAGGCCCGCATGGATGTTGGCGGCTGTCGCCTCGCGGTCCAGCAGCACGTCGATGTTCGCGGCGTCCCAGTTCTCGCCGGCTTCAAGGACCGCTGCCATGTCGAGTGCATCGTCATCGCAGTAGTTAAGATCGGACTGCGTACCGGCGTAATCGGAGATTCCGACAAGGAGAGCGTGACATGTTCTGGTCCCGTCCACGGCGGGTGCCTTTGATGCCTCCGCGGTGTTTCCGTAGGCTCCCATGTTGATCGCCGCGCCAGGTGGCTGCGGCTCCTGCGAGAAATCCGAGAATGGATCGCCCGCGTCGATGCAGGGGCTGTTGATCAGGTCGGTGACCCACGACTGACTGTCGGGGTCCCATCGGCCCACACGCGACTTGAGGTGGTAGTCGTGGTTCAGCGGATCCGCGAAGCAGGGGTCGACCTTGATGTTTCCGTTGTCTCCTGTCTGATCCGGCATGCCCACATAGTCGCCGCCGGGATTGTCGTAGACGTTGCAGTAGCTAACAGCAGGTAGCACGTCGTCGTCGGGTTGCAGTATGCCCGCCCCGCTATTCTGGGAGGCGATGATGCAGTTCGTGATGACCGGGGATATGTCGCTGGTGGTGCCTTTGATCCCTCCGGCGCTGTCTGCGGGAGCTGAGTTGCCCACCAAGGTGCAGTTGACGATCTCTGGCACCGGTTGCCCATGGCCCTCAATATCAATCGCTCCTCCGTTCCCCTCAGCGTGATTTCCGTCGAAGAGGCAGAAAGCAATCAAACGCTCTTCTCCCTGATAGGCTCCGCCATTTACGGCCAACGCTCCTCCAGAGAAGCCGGCCTCATTGTGTGAGAATCTGCTCCTGTGGATACTGAGGGCGGTGGAAGTCGCCGAGATTCCGCCACCTCGCTCCGCTGCTGAATTCGAGCGGAACTCGCAACGCTCAACGCGGCACACGGATGATGAGACGGCTATGCCCCCACCACTGCTGGATTCGGCCCAGTGACGGTAGGGCGCTCGATTGTCCTGAAAGACAGTATCCTCAATTGTACAGGTACTGTCGGAAATGCCAATGCCCCCTCCTGCCCCATCGGTTTCGTTGTCAACCAGCGCTGTGTGCGTGACCTGCAGGCCTCCGTCATCGAGCGATATTCCACCACCACCCTCGCTACTGATGTTGTTGGCAATGTGCATTTCTGCAATATCAACCTCGACGCCCTTCAGATACAGCCCACCCCCCATATCGTAGCCTTGATTGCCGTCGACCACGCCACCGTTGAAGACGGCATTTGACGCAGTGCGGCAGTAAGCACCACCACCGTAGTAAGCTTCGTTGCTCCAAATAGTGTTCTCCTCAATCAACGGCGAGGCACCGTTAATACAGCCAATACCACCGCCGTTGCTCGTAGCCTCATTGTGGCAGATTACATTGCCGACGATGGTGGGGTTGGCTCCGTCGCAGAGAATGCCCGCGCCGGTGTCGGCCTTCCCATTTGTTATGGTCAGGCCCTTAAGCACGCTTTCGCGGGTCTCGCCCGTGACGAAACGCACCACGCACCCGTTCGCGCCGCCATCAATGGTCGTGTTGGCGACGACATCGGGGTCGGTGGGATCACTGCTCCTGACGGTGATCGCCTTCCCCTTGAAGTTTATGTTCTCGGTGTAGGTGTCCTGTGCAATGATGACAGTGTAACCACCGCGGGCGGCATCAATCGCCCCCTGGATCGTGCTGTAATCATCGGGAACGTGGATGGCCGCGGCTTGCACGAGGCAACATGCAGCGAGTAGAAATACGGTACCAACGAACAGCCTCGGGGCTTCTTTTCGCATCGATGTCCCCTCCAGTTCGCATACAACCTAACACGATGCGACGCTACCTTTTTCCATACACCAGACGACATTCCTTCTTCTTCGCCCAGAAAAAGCCTAATCTATTAACGATGTATCCGTCTTTCATCAGCGCAACCGCATCGTCGCAAGCCCCTGACACTGCTCGCCGGTGGGGACCGCGGCCGTCACGCGCACCAGGTACATCCCGCCCGGAACCGGTGTCCCGCGATCCGAGACGCCGTTCCAGCTTACGGTCTGCGGGCCGGCGTCACATTCGCGGTCGGCCACGATGCGCTTGACGGTCCGTCCGGCGATGTTCAGCACGTCCACCGTCACGGATCCCGCCGCGGAGAGCGTGAAGCTGATCTGGCCGCCGTCGCCGGCAGACTGTGCGCTCACGCCCATCACCTGCAGCAGGTCAACCCGCTCCCCGATCTCGATCTCGAACTGACGCTGGCCCTCCCGGGCGGTGTAGCTGTAGCTGGGGGCGTGGCGCAGGTCGATCCGCTCGCCGGTGGCGCGATCCGTCAGCCACAGCGCCATGTCGCCCGGCAGCTCCGACGTGTCCACGATCCGCAGCGAGGTCTCCTCCTCGCCAGGTGAGTTGACCGTCAGCGTCCATGTCTGCTCGGCGCTCTGCGGCACAATCGACCGCGCATAGCCCATTCCGTCGGCCACATCCAGATACGCGCCCACGGCGTTGGGCGCCATGGGTGGCTTGGGGGTGCGCAGAGTCGTCGCGTCATCGGTCACGCCCAGCCAGACAGCGCTGTCGCTTGAGGTCGCGCCCTTCGCCACAAGCTGGATGCAGGTGGCGTCCTCATCCACCTCCGGCGGCGCGGCGAGGCTGCGCATCTCAGCGGGTTCCGCCGACGCCGTTACCATTCCGGCCGGATCGAGCGTCGCCGTCCCTGCGTAGTCGCTGAGCATCCAGAAGCTGCAGCCCGGCGGGATCTCTCCGGTCTCGGCGTAGCTTTGCGCCTGCGCATCCCAGATATAGGCGGGCCCGGTGAGCGATCCTGAGCCGTCCGGGAGCAGTCCGGTGCGCAGATCCAGCGGGCTGCCGTAGGGATTGGACAGTAGGTTCCAGCCGCCGAGGACATTCACCTCATGCGGGACGGCGTCGGCAAGCGGTACGGCGCGGTCGATCGCCTCCAGCAGCAGCCACCATGTCCCACGGCCACACATCTCCCCGCCGGTGGCCGATTCGAGGTCCACACGGTCGTAACAGAACTCCGTGGGGTTCCAGGTATAGGCTCGATCCACGTCCGGCCCGAGCAGCTCCGCGAGCGTGGCACCGGCGTTACCCGGCGCGCCGATCGTCGCCATATGCCAGCCGGCTGCCGTCTGAAGAGTCACTTCGCCGGGCGTTGTCGGCGGCTGTGAATGCACTGTGATGGAGGTCGGGCGGGGGTCGGTGTTGCCCAGGTCATCCGTTGCGAGCGCCCGAAGCTGATAATCCCGGTCGGGCAGGAGCCATTCGGTGTCCCATTCGACCTCGTACGGGGCCTCGTTATCGATGGCGGCGACCGGGATCCACACGTCGTCCTCGGACGGCTTGAACTCGAAGAACACGCCGGCGATGTCGTCCCCGGTCACCGAGGCAGTCACGTTCACCGCGCCGGATATCTCGGCGTTCTTGGCCGGTGAGGTGATCTCGGCGGAGGGCGGCGCGTTGTCCACGGCCACCGTCACCGCCTGCCCCTCGCCCACGTTGCCGCCGGTGTCGGTGGCTACCGCGCGAAGCTCCTGGTCCCCGTTGTCAATCGCGGTCGTGTCCCACTCGGCCGAGTAGGGATGGGTGTCGTCGGAGCCCACCGTCGTCCAGCCATCTTTGCTGCCGGCCGGATACATTCCCGCCTCGCGGCTCTGAAACTCCATGCCGGCCACATCCGCGTCACCCGCACGGCCCTCCACGACCACGCTTCCGTTGACCTTATCGCCCGCCCCTGCGGTCACATCGGCCACTGCGGGAGGGTTGGGGTCGATGTAGGAGATCGTCACCTCAGCGCGGTTGGAACTGCCATTGCTGTCGAAGCTGGTCAGGCGGATGGTGTAGTCGCCGGAGGTCAGCGTCGAGGTGTCCCAAGTCGCGAGCGTGCCGCCGTTGACCGCGACATCCCCGCGGTCGATGGCATGCCAGCCCTCTGTGTCTCCGGCATTCGCCCACTCCACGAGGTAGTGGTGGAATTCCGGATCATCTGCGGTCCCGGTGATCTGCACTTGCGTGCTGTCATGCCCGTCGATGGTCGCGCCATCGCTTGGGCTCGCGATGACGGCGGCGGGCGGCGTGGAGTCGATAAACACCGACTCGCGCTGTATGTCTGCGCTGCTGTCGTCCTGGATCTTGGCGAGGTAGTTGATCCACGTCTCTTCGCTCGTGAGATTCCCGATAGTCACGATCAGACCGCTGTCATCGACCGCGATACCGCACTGGCTCGGTGGCGTGTAGACGCCATTGAAGTTCTGCATGAGTTCTCCACCGAAGTCATAGACGCGAATGCCGCCCTCGTGGTGGAGGTACACGAACTGGCCCTCCCGTACGTCCACATCGGGGTGACCGCTGTTGTTGCTGTCACGAAGCGCAAAGAGGAAGTTGCCGTCGCTGTCGTACTTGCGCAACTCATTTTCGTGGTGAGCAATCCAGTAGTTTCCGTCTGCGTCCACCGCAAGGCTTTCGACGATGCGGTCGGTGTCTCCAAGGTCCGGCTCCCACTGGCGGATGAATGTCCCATCAGCATCGTACTCCCGCACCCATTTCCAGTCTCCCACGTAGACGTTTCCATCAATGTCTGCGTCTATCACGCCATCATCAGCGTTAATGAAGTCCCCTCGGGCAAAGGCGTGGGAGTAGGTGTCGTCGGGATCAAAGACCATGATCTCGGGTAACTGGCTGTTCCAGTCATCAAGCACATACACTGTGCCATCCGGCCCGCAATCGACTGACTGGGGATACCAGGAGTCCTTGGGGATATCTTCGGCCGTGATATCCGACAGATGCTGGCCGTTCGTGTTGTAGACCGCGACCTTTCGCTGATCCTCATCGGCCACATACGCCTTGTTTCCAAAGAGCGCGACGTCCACGGGCCGGTCCAGTTGGCCCTGTCCGTCACCTCTCGGGCCGAAACTCCCGCTCCCCTCCATTGTCTCGACTTGCCACGCTCGGATCCGTGCCTCGTACTCTCCGTCCGGCACCAACTGTCCGCTGTCATTTCGGGCGTCCCAGTTCGCCAGATGGTCCCCAGCGGGATGGGCCGGGCTGTCAACAAGCGAACGCACAGGGGACCTCTGGTCGGCGAAGATGTTGAGAGTAAGGGCGCAGGGATCCGAGACCGCATACGAGATGTCGGTGGTTTCGACGCCCGGCTCAATGCCCCCTGGATCACAGGCAAGGTCAGTCACCTGTATCGGGGTAACCGTGGGCACGTCGCCCACCTCAAACTCGATGATGGCGCTGCCTCGATAGTAGCCTTCCTTCTTCGCCTGCACCGTATAGCTGCAGATCGTATTCCCGAATGTGTGTCGATGATCGTGGAGTTCGTACCGTCCGACACCAAGCTTCGTCCGTATCACGTCAACGAATTGGCCGGGCGGATAGCGCCATACGGAGAGCATCAAATAGCCGCCTTCATCGTCGTCGGGGTCGACGTACTCACCGTCCGGGGTCGCAATACGGGCCTCGAACACAGGATCATCTCCGACCTCAAACGAGTTCTGACCCTCCGGGTACTGCGGGATGAGGTTGACGCAGAGCGCCCCCGTTTGGGCCACTTGAGGTCCACTGAGTTCGCCCGAGCCGGGGTAGGTGTCGTAGCTGTCATCGATGAGCTTCGCCCTGAAGCTGAATGTGTGGGAGCCGGGCTCGAGGGCGGTGGTGGCCTTATAGACCGCGCCGTTGCGGAAGTCCCCGGACACCTTGTACATACTGGGGCTGTGTCCGCCCTCGGATCGCCCGCCGTCGATGCGCGCGACGATCCACTTCGGGGGCGCGCCGTCCGGGTGCTTGTAGGTCACCTCGTAGGTGAACTCGCCATCCTCCGTCCCCGACTGCGGCGACACCGTCCCGTCAAACAGGAAGCTGGGCTTCGTGATCGTGGGGCCCTCAAGTTCGCCGGATTCGGGGTAGCGGAACTGACTGCGCGAGGTGGCGAACTCAAAATGGTAGGAATCCTGGCCCACATCAAGTCGCGAGGTCGAGTAGCGGTACAGAAGGCCATTGTGTGGTGTACCGCCCTCCGAGCGATTCGTCATGGTATGACGTGAACCGTTGACGACCACATCGCACCGCCGGGGCCATCTGCCCGAGGGGTTCGTGTAGGTCACCTCGTACGTGAATTCATCTCCAAGTGTGCCGGTACCGGGATCTACTGAGCCAGCGGTCAACCCTTTGGTTATTGGGCGTGCCTCGTGTACTACGACGGGTTCGGTGGCGAGCGCGTGAAGGTTTTCGTAGGCGACGGAGATATCTTGCATCGCATTCTCAATGGAATCAAGCAGGCCAGGCGGATCGGGTTCATCTCCGACAAGTGCAGCCAGTCTGTCCAGCCCCTCCATGCACCGATCCCAACCAACGGACACTCGCCGCGCCCCATCTTCGGCCATCAGAAACATGCTGTAGACGACTGTGCCCGCCGTCGCTATCGGGACCATTACAGCGCCCTGTGCGAGCCCTGTAGTGGTGACGCCCGCCTTCGCCAGCAGATCCAGAGAAATGGAAGTGCCTGAAGTGGTGGCAAAACGCCAGACACTGCCGCAAGCTTCGAAGGCTACTCTTGCCTTCTCGGCTGGATTCGTGAGAGTTTCCTGCTCTCTTTTCAGCTCAGCCAGAGTCAGCACCAGCAGCGCACCGTCAGCGTAGGCGGCGATCGTTTGAAGAGTGGATAACTGACTGAAGTAGCTGGCCAGCCGCTCCCACGCAGGAGGAAGTGTGGCCTCAAGGGCGTAATCCAGAATGTAGGACGCGTCTTCCAAGTCCTGGTCGGTCACTCGCTGCTTCACACCGCAGGACTCCACTAATGAGCATTGCTCCAACTGCGCCCGTGGCGTCAACTCACTCCCCAACTGCGGCACTTGCGCCACGCGTATATTGCCGTTCTCGTCGGGGATAAGCAGGGGGCGGCGGGGCAGGGCGTCCGGGGTGGTAGTGGCGGGGGGTATTGAGGTCGCCGCTTCGTCGCGGTTGGCCGTCATGCGATCGACCAGGCGCTGGATCTGCTCATCGCGCGGCATCGCCCACAGTGGCGCGCCGGTCTGCGCCAGCATCAGCAGCGAGAGCATCACCGCCACCGCCGCGTGGCTCGTCCAGCGGACCAGCCGCGGCCTCGCGCGCCCGGAATCCTCTCGGCTCTCCTCGGCGTAGCTTCGCCCCGTCTCGCGCTCGTGCATCATCGACGCCTCCTCCGACTGAGGCTCTGCGCTTTCATTTCCTATTGAGCGACGGACGTCGATAGTCACTTTCTTCCCGAGACTGTGTGGCTCCGCTCTTCGTGGTTGCACCAGGGTTGCTCGCCAACTGCGGCCACCGCTCTTCCGCGCGTCAGCAACGGGGCGTACTCGCGCCTGCAATCCATGTGAAAACTGTAACCATTACTAAGATACAGGATGTTCCGATGTAGTGAATGCTCTTTTCACCGTTCCGACACGTACTCCTTCACGATTCCCCCTTTCTTGCACGCTCTTGCGGAAGATACGCTGAACATCACGCACGTAATGTGCTCATCAAATATTCGTGCCAGCCAGGGGCTGCCATATGCAGGCAGGTCACAAGCCGCTCATTGAGACGTATTGGCGCTTCAGATTCAAAGGGCGGGACGCCGGCTCAAGTTGGGGTATGCCATGAGCCGTCAGCCTCGAGCCGCGTCTGGAGGTCATCCCGGCCAAGCCCCTTCGCGATCCGGCGAAATGCCCGGCGGAGCCCTTGAGGATCGCTCAGAGCATCGTTCGAGATGTCGATGACCTCCCAATCATCCAGCTCCAACTGCTGCCGAATCGTTCGATCCATCTGCTGTCTGTCCTCAGACCCGTGTACCTCACCCGAAAGGCCGTCGAGGTATATCGCTACCTTGATACCGGCCGCCTCATCTTGGTAGCTCAGATCGGGAATCGTCCGGTCATACGGTGGTCCGATGTCGATCGGCTGCTCCCTGTCCGGTTCCGGGAAACCGGCTCTCAGCATCAACGCAAGCAGGCGATCGGCGTTCGACTGCTGGCCGGTCCCCTCGGCTTGTTGCGTGTCAGCGATCGGCTCCAGCCTATGCTCCTCCGCTGGCGAGTGCGACATCTCCTCCGCAAGCTCGGCAGCCATTGCGCGGTCCAGTTCGGTATGATGTGGGAGGTTGTAGTATGTCCGCATGCACTCATAGCAGCTCGTCTCGCAGGCGGCCGGACAGTCCTCAAGGAGCTTCCGCGCTTCCTCCAACACCTCGGTCCACCGTTCCACTATGTCCCCGAGAAGTCCCGATCCGCCGGGCATGGTGTCGTAGACGAAAAGCTCGTAGTCCGACCCGGTCGCCATGACCACGTACTGCAAATCCCCCTGGTCCATCTCCATCGTCTGCTCGGCGCCAATCCGGACGACCTCGCCGAAGTTGACAGCTTCCGGTCGGCTCTCAAAACCCGGCAGCAGCAGACCATCAACCTGTGCTTCCGACGACAGTGCCAGTCGCTCAGGCTCCTGTTCGCAACGCTCATCGTGTACCTTTCGGAAATCCTCCAGCGCTTGCTCGGAAGCATACGGCGAACGCACGGCCCCACAGACGCGACAGATCGGGAAACCAAGCTCCCCTCCCGCCACCGCGTCCGCAGGACCGAGGTTCACCAGCCTGAGTTTCTGTCCGAACCTGTGCTGCATCTCATGGTCGTCGATAGAAAAAGCAATGCCGCCGTTGTGCTCTGGAAGCAGCTTCCCCAGCACGCGCACGGGAAGCTGGAAGCGGTGGTCCTCCTCGTCGGAGATACTGGAGATGAAGTCGAGGTCGCAGTCGCAGATGGGAAGGCCGTCAACTGCAGCGAGGCTATCTGACGCATAGCCTTCGACTGGCTCGCCTTCGAGACAGAGCACCTCATCCTCGACATCCACGCGATACGTGGCAGGCACCAGCTTGTCCTCGCCAACGGGCAGATGGAAAAGCACCACCCGATAGCGTCCGCGGTTGGCGTAAATCATATTGCCGGGCACAAACTCACGCACGGCCAGATGTGGCGGCCGCGACAGCTCGAACTGGCGCCGCTGTTCCCGTCCGCCGCCACGCTGCGGGAAGGCCACGATGTTGCCCTCATAGGCGCCGTAGCCGGGCAGGAAACCCTCCCTCCCGAGCACGCTGAGAGTATACGTTCGGAGGGCAGGCTCCTGTAACTGGTGCAGGTATTGTTCGCAACGCCTCCGCAGACGCCACTCGGCTTCCTCCAGCAGTCCCTCGTCCTCCTGGCGCAGCAGGCGCCGTTTCGTCTGAACTGCCCACATCATCCGCCGGTGCAGGATGCCGATGGTCTCCTGCAGGCGGTCTGTCATGCCGTCAAGGATTGCCGCCAACCTCTCCGGGCTGACCTCTTCGGCTGCTTCCTCGGGCCAGTGTTCCGCGAACACATCTTCGCAGAGCGCCTGCAGATGGTCTCCATTCTTGTCGATCACCGGGCCCAGACAGCTCACATCCCGAGGCTCCTCGCGATACTTACTGCCCTCCCGGTAGAGATACTCCGAAATGAAGAGGGGAAAAGCCTGATCCAGTGCTTCCCGAATCTGTTCCGCGTCATCGGTGTCCTGCTCGCCCAGCTTGATCAATTCCGACAACACGAGCGCATGCACGTGTTTGCGCATCAGCACCTCGTTCTTCAGGTTGAAGCTCGGTGGGCGGATCTCGCCGACAAGCAGCCGGTACGGCTCCTCGAAGAAGTACTCGTCGTGGAGGCTGGGCCGACAGTAGGTGTACGAGACCGCCATCCGGTGCTCACGGCCGGCGCGGCCGGCGCGCTGCCAGTAGTTCGCCGGCCGAGGCGGCACGTTGCGCATCAGAATCATGTCCAGGTCCCCGATATCCACGCCCAGTTCCAGCGTCGGCGTCGCCACGAAGCAGTTCACGTTCCCGTCCGGGCGCTTGAATTCGCGCTCCAGCGCCTCGCGCGTCTTCGTCGGCACCTGCGCGGTATGCTCCTCAGGCAGCAGCGCCCAGAAGGGCTGGTCCAGCATCGCCACGTTGTAGTCATGCTCCGGAGGCGTCTCCTCGACGAGCGTCCCCCGACAGTGCATGGCCGAGCAGGCCCCCTGCGGTGTCAGTCGGCTGTGAACGCGCTGGCAAACGTTGCACTTGAACCGCACTCGTTGTGAGACCACGCCAACGTGGGCGCTCGAGACCTGATAGGCGCCTGCGCGTCCCGGCAGTATGTTCCCGCGCGAGCCGACCAGATCCACGGGCTTCAGAATTCCCAGTTCGGTCAGCTTGTCCCAGAGCCAGCGCAGAAACTCGCGCACGTCCTCCGCCTCAGGCGTGTGGTCACCCGGCCACCACTTCGACACGAAGTCGTGCGCCAGCGTTCGGCCCTTCTCGGAAACAAACTGAGCCAACTCATCCTGTCCGTCGTCAACCTGCGTCCGACACAGGCCCTTGGGCGGATACTTCCAGTAGGGCAGGTAGCCGCGCATGATCTCCTCATCACCGCGCCGCCACCACCTGCTGAAGATCGGCTCCGCCTCGTCGTAGAAGTACGTTCCGCGCCGGTAGACGTCCAGCAACGCGGCCACACCCTCAATCAGTTCGTCGCGCGACAGATCAAACGTTGCGGCCCACGCGCCGATGTCCGGATCATCCCTCAGGCCCGCGTATTCCGCACGCGCAACACCCCACGTCTCCAGGCTGTCCCGCTGGCGGAAGCTCGTGGCGAACTCCCGCAGCAGCACGATCCGCAGGTACTTCCGCAGATTCTCGCGCCACGTCTCACCGAAGTGCTCGCTGGTTATGCCCTCCATCACTTCCGGCGCCAGGTAGTTGCGCAGGGTCTCGTCATTGCGCAGCATCTGGAACAGGTGCTGCTGGATATCGCCGATGGAGACCGGCCGATCCGCCTGCTCGATGTACTCGTAGATCAGGTGGCGCATCCGGTAGCGCCGGGCGTGGTCACGCATCCAGCCCGCCTGAAAGGCCGCGTCCTGGCGGTTGTCCGCGAAGCAGATCAGCTTCCGGCGGCGCTCCTCGGCCGCGCCGAGCATGTCCTGCCCGAGGATGTGCACATCCGCCGCCACCGACGCCCGCATCGGCTTGATCGGCTCGCGCACCTTCCCGCCCCACGTGCCCCCGCTCTGCCGACACGCCGGACAGGTCTCCACCGGGCCGGTCCGCGACAGCACATGCATCGGCAGCAGCGGGTCCTTTCGCTGGCAGGGCCCATTGCGGCACTCGTCGTCGGCGTGCGCGTGGAATGCCCCGCAGTGGCGGCACACGTAGAGCGTCTCGCGTTTGCTGTCCAGCTTCTCCGTCACC
>CAZAHB010000156.1:0-12679 GCA_964484945.1 uncultured Armatimonadia bacterium
TGTGCGGGTGGACGTACAGGAGGTTGCAGACCCCGTGGATCTCGCGCTTATGCCCGTAGCCCTACTCGATCAGCCACGAGAGGTAGTCGTCATCCTGCGGCCAGCGCGGGATCTCCTGCATCACCTCGCGGCTCTGAAGGCCATAGTGTCGGCGTGTGGGGAAGAAGTGCATTTTCCCGATCGCGTGCGTGTAGTAGCCATGATAGCCGAGGAGTTGGGGAATCGTATCGTATACCGGCTCAATCTCGGGGCAGTTGTTGGCAAAGCGCCCGGTCTCACCCTCGCGGCGCCCCGTCAACAGTGAGTAGCGCGCAGCCACGCAGACCGGGGTGGTCGAGCAGCAGTGGGTGAACATTGTCCCCTCGTCCGCGAGTCGGTCGAGGTTCGGTGTGGAAATCGCGGGGTTTCCCGCGGCTCCAAGGGCGTCGGCGCGCTGCTGATCTACATACAGCAGAATGATATTGGGGGTGTCAATCTCCGATCGCCTGTATGCCTGTCTGCTTCTGGTTCCCATCGGACGGATGCTCCTCCGGACGTGACGGACTTTCGCGACGTATCGGACTTCTTCTTCGGAGCGGTGCCCGAGATGTCCTTCTCGAACGACCCGCTCGCAATGAGGACTTGCCATTGCGGGCCTCCGGCAATCAGCCGTTCATCCGCCAACCTGGCTTCACACCACGCTATCATCTGACGCCACCGCCGCGCTCACCGCATACAGGTACCGATTTGTGGCGAGATAGAGCGTGTTGCAGGCTGCGACGGGGGTCGCGTACATCGGTGAGCCCAGCGAGATCGTGTCCAGGATTTGCTTCTCTCGGCCCGCTTTCATAACCCACAACTGCCCCGCCTGCGTCCCCACGTAGACCTTCCCGTCGGCGCATAGCGTCGATCCCCACACATCCGAACCGAGGTAGTGAGTCCAGATCGACTCTCCCGTCTCCGCGTCCACGCAGTGCAACGTCCCCTCCACGTCCGCCACGTAGACCAGTCCGTCGGCGACCGAGACCGTGGAGACCGAGCGGTTGATATCGCGGTACCGCCAGATGACGCCCGTCTCGGAGATGTCGCCCGACCCTGTGGCGTCGATGCACGTCAGACAGCCGGCTCCCAGCCCGTGACCGGGGTCCTGTCCGATCGCGACATAGACCCGATCGTCGTGGAAGACCGGCGTCGCGATGATCTCGCTGGGCCCGTTGGATCTCAGATAGGGAACCTGCCGCAGGTCAGGCGGGTTCGCATCACACCGCCAGACCGTCTCGAGCGTGCCCGGCTCCCCATCGGCTCCAGGTTTCGGTTGGGCGTCAAACGCGTGGCAGACACCGTCGCCACCACCGTAGAAGATCAGCCGCCTCCCGTTGACGACGCCGGATGAGGGTGAGGACCACTGCCCGTGGTGGACGTGACGGACGATGTCCGCTCTATCCCTGGCGATCAACTCTCCGGTGTTTTTGTCCAGGACGATGAGCGAGGGACCTTCGGGCCAGGGCTTGGTGGCCTCATCCGCCGCCTCAGCGTTGCCGGTACCAACGTAAAGGTAATCATCGATCAGCAGCGGCGACGAACTCATCGCATCCTGCATCCACGTTCCCACACCGGTCATGATGTCGTACAGCCACACGATGTTTCCGTCGGTTGGGCTGAGCTGAACCGGTGGATCCGGGTTCCGCTTGACTTTGATCCCCTCGGGGCCGACGGAGAAGCGTTCGCGCTGCTGAGCGAGGTACCGGGCCTGGTCGGTACAGATCGGCTGCAGGGCCTCTCCCAGCGGGTCCAGCGTCGTGCACACCACGTGCGCGCGGCTCGTCACGTGGTAGGCGCGGTTCCCGTCGATGGCCGCGGAGGTGCAGACGCCGAGTTCGCCGCAGCTGCTGAAATCACCGTGATAGACAGGCGAGGGGCTCGCCAGTTGCCACAGGAACTCGCCATCATCCGCGTCGAAGCACATCAGCACTAACCGGTCGCCTCTCAGCCTCGGATTGCGGGGAGCCCCGTTGTTGGTGCCGACCAGCACCCGGCCTTCGGCGACGGTGGGCGTGCCGCAGGTCTGGGAACCCAGTCGCGCGGTCCACTTGACGTTGACAGGCGGGGTCTTCCAGCCACCACTGTCGTCCTTCTCGCCGATGGTGAACGTGGCAGGCAGGCCGGTCTCGTCGGAAACCATGTTCCGGCTGAGATCGCCGCCCCACTGGGGACAGGTGACCGGGGGAGGAGGTGGCGGTGGCGGCGCAGGTTCGGTGATGGACGCGGGCTGCGCAGGGGGCTCGGGAGGTGAGGACCGTTCCGCCGGGCACCCTCCGAACGCCAGCACAACTGTAATCGCAAACGGGATCACCCAAACGGCAACAACGACGGTGGGTGCCGGGCGGTGTGAGCGCTGACGCGACCGTGGCTGGGCCTTGCGCACTGGCATCGTCCCTCCTGCAGCATCTACGGACGCCGAGCTCAAGTTCTCCAGGCATAGGCAATCCTCCTGCGCGAACATAGACTCCGAATAGGTTTTCTCGCCGCGCTCACCTCTTCATCACCGGCGATTGCGTTAGCGCAGGCGGCACGCAGCCGTGTGAACGGGAGGTCCGATGGTCTGTCCGGGAGAAGCATACGTTCCGCTCGCGTCGGCTCTCGAACTGATCGATGCGCTGAAGGACAACTCGGGGAGTGACAGCCAGTGAGACCGTTGGCCATCCTGCTTGCGCTCGCGATCTGCGTGGGAACATACGCCGCGCCCGTCGTGCGTGTCATCGAAGACTTCGAGGGGGCGCCCCCGGACCTTCCCGATGCCGCCACGGTCGTGGAGATGGACGGGAACCGTGTGCTGCGCTGGAAGCCCGAGCGCGACCAGCCGTGGTTCCTCGAGTTGGACTTCTCGGGAACCGAGCTTGATGAGTGGGATCGTCTGGAGATGCGCTACCGCGTCCAGGGGGCCGAGAAGATCGACTGGTGGGGCGTGAAGGTCGTGGACTTCCCCCTCGGAGACGGCTATCAGATCCCCTATCGCGTCCCCCCGGAAGAAATCGCGCTTGACGAGTGGACGATGGCCAGCATCAAGCTGCATCCTGCGCCGATGAAGTGGGGCGATGCGCCGGACACGGAGGGACAGCGCATCATCCTCCGCGCCTCTGGCGTCCAGGGCGAGGCGCCGGTCTTTCTCATCGACGACATCCGCGTAATGCGCCAGGCATACTCCTTTTCCGTCGAACCGGGCGAGGCCGTGCGCGATGGGGACCGCTGGCGGCGCGCGTACACGCTCGGCCTGCAGTCCGCCACGGACGAAGCGCTCACCGTGAACTTCGAGCCGGCAACCGTGCTTCACGAGATGCGCCTCGAAGTGCCGGACCCGATCGAGCTTGGCCCCGGCGAACAATGGGAGGGCACCGCGTACGCGACTGTGCCGGCACAGGCCGCCCCGTTGAGCCGCTTCCGCCGTGGCCTCGCTGCCGTGACGGACGAGGGGGACCGCGTGGAAAAGCAGATCGCCATGGCCGTCCCGCTGCCTGAGGTCGAGCACCCCGTGCTGCTGGTCAAGCGGGAGGATCTGCCTCGTATACGCGAGCGCATTGAGACCCATGACTGGGCCCGGCAAGCGTGGGACGGCCTACTGGGACATGCCGACAACTGGGTTGACCGGGAGATCGAGATGCCGGACCGCGGTGGGCAGTGGTACCACTGGTACACCTGTGAGAAGTGCGGAGCGAGGCTCCAAACGGTCTCCCCCACCGAACACGAGTGCCCGTCCTGCGGTGCGACCTACTCCGGCTGGCCCTACGACGATGTCGTCATCATGCGCCGCCACAACGGCCTTTCGAAAGCGACGCGGGACCTCGGGCTGGCCTACGCGATCACCGAAGATGACCGCTACGCGGCGAAGGCCCGCGAGATCCTGCTCGGCTACGCGGACGTGTACCTCGACTACCCCATGCACAACAAGCATGGGAAGGATGGCGGTGGCGCCTGCCATGTGGGCGCACAGCCACTCAGCGAAGCGACCTGGCTGATTCCGATCGTGCAGGGCTTCGACTGTGTGTGGGGCACCCTCAGCGAGAGCGAGCGCGAGCGGATTGCCGAGCGGGTGCTGCTGCCCGCCGCAAAACTGGTGCGCTCGTACGCCACCTCGATCCACAATATCCCGTGCTGGGAGAACTCCGCGTACGGGCTTGTCGGGATTGCGCTGGGTAATGCCGAACTCGCCTCCGACGCGATCAACGGTGAATTTGGCTTCCGCAATCAGATCGAGCAGGGCGTAACCGATGACGGGATGTGGTATGAGGGCGCATGGGGCTATCACTACTACACGATGATGGCCCTTGAGCCCCTGGCCGTCGCCGCCGAGCACATCGGCGATAACCTCTACTCCGACCGCTACCTGAGCATGTTTACCGCTCCGGTGCGCATGATGGGCCCGACGGGGATGCTCCCCGCGTTCAATGACTCTGGCCGTACCTCCGCGATGGGCTCAGGGCGCGCGAGGCTCTATGAGAACGCGGCCGCCCACTGGGAGGCCGATGAGCTTGGCGTGGTCCTTGGGGCCAGCGATCGATCCGGCTACCGGGCGCTGCTGTTTGGTCCGGACGAACTGCCCACCGGCACCACCGCCCTGACCTCCACGATCTTCCCGGCGGCCGGTGTAGCGATGCTCCGCAGCGACATGAGCGAGCGCCCGCAGGGGCTGATCGAGGGCGTGCCGGCCAACAGCCTCGCGCTCGATTACGGCCCGCACGGCTCCGGTCACGGCCATCCGGACAAGCTCGGCTTCGAGATGCACGTGGCGGGGCGGCTGTTCGCGACCGACGCCGGTTCGGTGCAGTACGGCAACCCCGCGCATCGCGGATGGTACAAGCAGACGCTCAGTCACAACACGGTCGTGGTCGATGGCGAAAGCCAGAATCGCACGGAGGGTGAACTGCTCTTCCACACATTCGGCGCCGACGCCACCCTGGTAGGCGCACAGAGCGATGGCGCCTACCACGGCGTGACGCTACGCCGGGTGATGGCGCTGCTGCCCGAAGGATGGCTTGACCTGACAGTCGCGCTGTCGGAGGAGGAGCATCAGTATGACTGGCTGCTGCACGGCCGGGGCGATCTGGCGCTGCAGCAGCCCATCTCGCCGCCTGACGCGCCACCCGGTGAGGGCGCATACGAGTGGGCCGAGGACTGGCAGAGCGTGGACAGACCCGATCGCGACAATCGCCTCGGAGTGCCGCCCTGGCAGGCTGAGTGGCAGATCGATGAGGAACTGACCGTGCGCCTCGCGCACGTGGGTAGCGATACCGCCGGGGAATTGTTCACCGCGATCGGCCGCGGCAATCCCGCCACCGCGCGAGACCCGTTCATCATGAGTCGCGCCACCGGACATACCGCCGCGTGGGCGACGGTGGCCTGGTGGGGAACTGACGAGATGCCGGAGGTTTCACTGGTGCATGACGACACCGCTCCCGCGCAGTCCATCCACGAGGCCTGCGGGATGCGTGTCCGCGTGGGCGACCGCGAGTTCGCGCTGGTCAGTTCCACCCGGGGCGGCGGCAGCTTCGGAAGCATCGAACTCGATGGCTCCGCCGCGCTGGTCGAGCTTCGCGACGGTCGGCCCGTGCGCTGCCTCGCGGCGGACGCCGCGCGGGTGACGGTGGATGGGTCTGAGCTATGAGGAAACGCAGCGGGCTCAGATGGCTTCGACCATGGCCGCCGCCGCGGCTCTGACCGCCTCGCGCTTGTACTCGGCGCTGCGCTGTGTGACCGTGATCAGGTCCGCGACTTCGGCGCTGATGTGGTCGAAGAAGTGATCGAGCGCGAGCAGGCAGTTTGCCGTCCCGCGGCCCGACCCGCCGGCCGCCGCCACACCAAGGACCGGCTTGTCGGCCAGCCCCTCGCCCTTCACACCAACATTGCATCGGCGCAGGCGGTCGATGAAACACTTCGCCGACTCGCTGGGCTCCCAGAAATACACGGGCGTGACCAGGGCCCATGCGTCGGCCTGCTGGACCATGGAGCGGACCTTCTGGAACTCGTCCTCGATCACGCACCATCCCTCGTCGCGGCACTTGTACCAGCCATTGCTGCACTGCCAGCAACTGGCGATCTCGTGATCGGTGAGCCGCACGACCTCCGCCTCAGCACCCGCCTCCTGCACGCCGTCACCGGCAGCTTCGGCGAGGTTCGCGGTCAGGCCGTCACGGTTTGGACTTGCGTGAAGAACAGTTACTCGCATCCTGATCCCTCCGCTGACGCGTTCACCAGCCCGCTGAGACGGCCGGCTGCAGGGGCGCCGGAGCCGGTGCCTCCTCACCGACTGTCTCCATCGCAACCGCCCACAGATACAGGCAGGTGTAGAAAGCCGTTCGGACATATCCGGCAAACGCCATTGAGACCACAAGCAGCAACACGGCCGCGGCTATCCCGACAGGCAGCAGCACGGGAGCCAGGAAGTAGGATCCGACCGCGAAGCCTACCCCGAGGAAGGTAACGACGCCGCTGAGGAGTCGCGAGGCGAGCATCAGTCCCAACTCCCCGACCACGATCTGGATCACGTTGTGTCCATGGAGCTTGCGCGCGCGATCCGCCGACTGCATAAGTGGGGAGTCTTCCAGGATCATGATAGGCAGAAGCAGATATGTGATCGCGGTCCACCCCTGCTCCACGGTATTGGCTGCCGCCCGCCGCAGGCCGCTGCCACGCCCCTTCCCGCGAATGGCGCTGGTGATCATCCCTACCACGAGGCTGGCGGCGGCGAGGCCCGCGATGCCACCGAAGTTCTTCACCGCGTCGGCGAAGGCGGTGTTCAGCTTCGCGTCTTCGCCCCGAAGATGCACATCAACCAGGTGCACCGTCATGCCCGTGAAAAAGTAGTTGATCACGTAGCTGGCAAAGCCCACCACGAAAAGGATGACATATCCGGCAATAGTAAGCTTCTCCGACTCGTCGCCGAAGACCGCGTCGATGTTTCCGGTGAAGTAGAGCAGTGCCGCCAGTCCGCCGAGCAGGACGATGTTGGCCAGCACCGCGAGAAGTGACGGAATGAATAAGTCCCTGTCGCGGAAGGCCATCGCGACGGATTCTTTCAGGAACGCCCACCCGCGTGAGAGCGAATCGAAGAAGCCGCGCCCGCCGGTGACCGAACCGGGACGCCACTGGCCCGGTCCCGTGTCATAGTTGACCTCGGCCGTGGCTGCGCTCGGAGCCTCAGGGCCCGGAGGCGGACCTGCCCGGTCGGCCTCATCGCCCTCGGAGGGGAACGCCGTCGCGGGCATCGGCTGCTCGCCGCCGGAGGTCTCCGACGTCACTGGCCGCGGGACGTCCTCCTCCTCGCTCGCCGACGCCTCCTTGCCAACCAGCTCGCCCTGGTCCAGACGTGACCCGCACGAGAGGCAATACTGATCGTTCGGATAGACGTCCTCACCACACCTGGGGCACTGCATCTTCCCATCGTCCGATGCCATGCAGGCGCCTCCCTGTCAGAGCTTCATGCGAAATGTGGAAAGCAGGTTCGCCGCACCGCACCGTGTTTCCTTTGTACTCAAACGGTGCGTAAAGGGATTCTCCTCGGGCCGGTGAAATGCCCGCCCACAGATCATCCGGCCGACCGGAGGGCGCAAAATGAGCGAAAGCAAAGCCGATGTGACGCGCATAGGCATGATCGGCACAGGCAACCGCGGGCGGCTGCTCGCGCGGTGCATCCGCCTGTGTGAGCCCGAGCAGAAGCAGAAGCTGAGCCGCCAGCTTGGCGCGCTTGAGGCGCCGATAGACTGGAACGCGCAGATCGTGGCAGCCGGTGAGCCGATCGAGGACTGTCGCGAGAAGGCGCGCGACGTATTGCCCGAGGGATGCGAGATCTACGAGGATCCGATGCAGGTGGTGGAGGACCCGGACGTGGATGTGGCCGTGGTCGCCACAGCCAGCATTGTCCACGCTGACTGGTCAGTCGCAGCGCTTGAGGCCGGTAAGGACGTCATCTGCGAAAAGCCGATGACCACCACCCTCGAGGACGCGGACCGGATCGTCGATGCCGTGCAGCGCACCGGGCAGATCTTCGGCCTCTCGATGCAGAACCGCTACTCGTTCTGGGCCTCAGCAATCACGGACATGGTTCGCTGTGGGGAGATGGGCGAGGTCACGATGATGTGGTGCCACGAGTTCCGGCGCCCGTTCGTGGAGCGTCCGCAGACAGCGCACTGGATCAGCAAGATGGAAGAGTCCGGCGGGCCGTTTCTGGAGAAGAACTCGCACCACTGGGATATCTTCAACATGTGGGCACAGGCGCCCGCGATCCGCGTCTTCGCGCGAACCCGCGATACCGGCAGCCATGCGTACATGGGCGATATCTGGGACTGCGGGGTCTCGACCGTGGAGTACGAAAACGGGATCATGGCCACGCACAACCTCTCGCTGATGACCCGGTTCGGCCATAACCTCGAGATGGGGATGATCGGCACCGGCGGCTGGGCACAGGCCGAGCGCACGCATGACGGCGGTGTCGTCACCTACCGCGATAACATGTCCCCCAACGAGCGCGAGTTACGCGCGAATCTGCGGGGCACGGGCACTATCGGCCACGCGGGCGCGGAGATCCCGATGCTCAACCACATCTTCGGCTGCTTCGAGCGCCGGGAGCAGCCGCAGACGAGCGCAGTATGGGGCCGCGAGAGCATCCTCGTGGGGCTGGCGGCACAGCGCTCCGCCGATGAGGACCGCGCGGTTGAGCTGCAGGAGTTGCGCGCCGAATCGCAGTTTCCGGAACTGACACCGCAGTACGCGGACTGACAGCGGGCTGACGGGCAGTTCCCCGTGTACATATTTGCGGCCGGCATCCCCCCAGGAGGACGGCCGCAAGAACAGACGCGTTCACGCGATCAATACGCCGCGCCCACTACCTTGTCGCCCTCGGCGAGGTTCATCAGCTTGACGCCGCCGGCGGACCGGCTGCGCTCGGAAATATCGTCCACCGGGGTCAGGATGGCCTTGCCCTCTGCGGAGTAAATGAGCACACGCTCACCCTCGTCCGTCTCGACGCGAAGGATCTCCACGACCGGACCGCTGTCCTCGGTAACCTTGTAGCCCGTGACACCGCTGCCGCCGCGCTTCTGCTCCCTGAACTCGTCCGGTGATACCAGCTTGCCGTACCCATTCTCTGTGATGACGAGCGCCATGGTAGCCATCGTATCTACCTCCATGCCTCCTGTGATTGTTCATTGCTCGCAAGCACTCTAACCGAAAACGAAGCGGAATGCAAGCCTCATTTCGCCACAGAGCGGCTTCATGGACCATCACGGGCGCGCGGACAGCTTCAACACGGCCAGGTCCTGTGCGTCCAGTGACACCGTCAGGGTTCCCGCCTCTCCCTGGCTTGCAGGCTCCGGACCGTTCGGAAGAACTTCCTCGGCAGCGCCCGAGACTCCCAGCGCGTCCAGGTCAATCACCACGTGAGCCTCGCAAGGCTCGTCGCTGTCATTGAACACCGTCAGGTACACGGAGCCGTCCTCCGCCGGGCCGAACCGCTCGACGTACACGTGCTCAGGTTCGGCCCTGGCGTGCGTTACGGGCTCCCAGCCCGCACGGCTGAGCGTGGCGCAGACGGGGATATACGTCGTGAATAGCGGACGATCGCGGTTGTAGAGCTTCGGGCGATCCCAGTAGCGGTCCTCAGCAGCGTTGTGGCTGAAGAAGCTCGGGAAGTGACCGAAGGCGATCGAGCGTTTGAAGTACAGTTCGACCCATTCGGGCTTGAAGTCATCGTAGATCGTGTTCTGTAGAAACAGGAAAGGCCGCTGGTGGCAGAGCGCCCGCCGGTAGGCCAGGTCCGGCACGCTCATCGGCGTGTAGCCATCGCCCCGGGACCAGTTCGACTCCGTGCCCATCACGTCCAGCCACGCGGCCAGCCACGGGATGCGATTCGGGGTGGAGTTCGCGAACAGAAGCTCCCCGCGCTCGTGGAGCGGCTCCGACAGCGCCCGCGCGAACTCCACGGTGTTGAAGATATTGACCTGGCAGACGCGACCGTTGCGATCGAAGCTCAGCGGGGTACGGGCATCGGGCCAGTGCTCGCGGCGGTAGTTCGTCAGCGACGCGGCCATCTCGCTTGAGTCGATGTAGATGCCATCGAGATCGCCCGCCTCTTTGGGCTCGAACTGCGGGTTCCGCAAGAGGTTATCTCCGCCCGGCTCTCCGAAGAACAGGTCATCGAACACCACGCTGCCGGTGCTGTCACCCCGCAGAATCGCGTAGACGGTGGCGGCCTCCACGGGCTTTTCCGGCTCGATCGTGAACTCAGCCTGCTGCCATCCGTCCGCGGCCGGATCGAAGACCGCGGTCTGCCCCCACAGGTTCCCGCCACCCGCGTAGGAGATATCGACGTAGAGCCACCATTCGGCCGCGTCGGGGACGGCGAGTTCCTCGCGCTTCCCCCAGCCGGAGATCACGAGTTGGCTCGCCTCCTCCTGGTTGACAGCGACACGCTGGCGGGCGCCGAACTTGCCCGGCGCGTCGGCAGTCACTCGAATCGCGCCCGACTCCTCGCGCCCTGCCTCCTCGCCAAAGCTGAAGCCACTCTCGTACGCGCGCCATCCCGAGATTTGCTCATTGCGCTCAAACGCACCCCACACGGTCTTGCTGACCAACTCTCCGCGGGAGAGGCGTGGCTCGTCAGCGTACAGATGCGGAGAGCAGTTGAGGAAGAAACGCGCCCCGTCACACCATGGCACATCGCGCGCCTCAAGTGCCATGGCGCCGCGCGAGTCGTGGACGGCGCAGTTCACCGCCGACCGAGCCCACCTGTCTCCGCCCGCGGCGGCCTCGCGGAGCAGCCGGGCGATGTTCTCGTGTGTCCGCGGCTCCTCGGGCTTCATGCGCAGCCAGTAGGCGATCGGCTCGCAGTACACGAAGCTGGCGATGTCCGCCTCATCATCGAAATCCACATTGTTGTCGCCCTCATGGAACGCGAACCCGAAGTCCTCCCAGCCCTCGACTGTGGAGACATCCGTGAAGGGCATCCAGATGCCCTCGCGCTGGTTGCGCTTCGTGAAGCAGTCCGGGTAGATCGCGTAGTAGCGCCGCAGCGCGTCCCGAAAGCCCCACTCGGGGTCCACCGGGTAGATCGCGGCGCTGAACGTCGCCGCCGATCCGGTCTCTTCGGTCAGCCCCAGGTGCCAGGCGCAGTACAACTCGCGGCTGGCGCCGTCGTACGCGATCTCCGCCAGCCTCGGGCGGTCCATGGGGATGGCGACACCCGCGCCGCGCTCGTCGGTCGTCACGCAGCCGAGAGGATAGCGCGAGGCCTGCCCGCTGGGCCCGGCGCCGGAGCGGACCACGTTCGTGTAGGTAACGGGTGTAGCGATCTCACGCGCCACCGTCATACCGTCATGCCACACCCCGCCCGTGGCATCGACGGGCAGCGAGAGGTAGACGCTCACCGCGCGGTCCTCGCCCGCGAGGTCGCGCACAGTCCCCGAGATTGCGATGTGGTCGTCGTGCGCGCTCAGTTCTGCATCAAGCGCCAGCCGAAGCTCCTCGTCCTCTGCGCTGAGCACCAGGTCATCGCCATCCATCGCGATCTCCGCGCGTGGCTGGCGGAAGTCCGATCCGGCCGCGACGTCGCGAAGGAACAATCCCCTGGGGCGCCCTCCGTCGCCGACGAACGCCCCGGTCTTACGGTCAATCGGCAGCTCAAGCTCTCCCGCGCTGAGCGTAACGGGCTCTGGATCATCCAGCGTAGCAGTCTCGCCGAGGACCGGAGTGCCGTTGAATGTGGCCGCGCCCTCATCGAGGTCCAGCACGGTCAGAGAGTAGTCATCGAACCACGCGGTGCCGGTGTGTCCCCTGAAGAGGCCGAATACGCGGATCCACCTGATCGGCCTGGATGGGGCGATCGCCATCTGTCGGTGCTGCCAGTCCTCAGCGCCGGGGTCGAAGGGCACGTGATTGCCCCACGAGTGGGTGCCATCGGTGAACTCGATGTCAACCCACAGTGAGTAGCCACCGGGGCTGGCGCCGGCGACGTTTTCGGCGCGGCTCCAGCCGCTCGCCACGACCGGCGCGGGCTGCTGCTGGTCGAGGTTGACCTCAAAGTAGACACCGTGCTCGATCTGTGCGTCATCGCTCGAGCAGCGCATGGAGCGCTCGCCCGAACGCGCGATCGCGGTATCGACGCTGCAGCCCTCGCCCCACATGCTGGCGCCGCTGGGTCGCCCGTCCTCCACATCCTCGAAGCCGCCGTTGTCGAGGATTTCCTCACCGGCAGTCGCTTCCCGCGTGAGGGTACGCTTGAGAACCACCGCGTCGGCGTACGCGGGGGATGTCAGCAGTGTCAGTGTCAGCAGTGTGGCGAGTATGCGCATGGTAGCATGCCTCCTGAGCAACGACCGCAGGCAGGGATGCCTGCGCTACATGGATGTAAGGTGAGGGTGGCATCAATCAACCGCGTTCAGACATGGCGCGTGCATCAACGGAAGTCGTACGGAGGGGCTGCTTTTCGCGCCTGCGGCGGGAAAAGTGGCGCCCGAGTGTCCGCTGTCGTGACTCCCGCTTCGCGGGGTCCTGCGGCACGAGGGCGACAGCTTCCCTGCCAGCCCGTCGTTCGGCCTGCCACATAGATAACCTACAACAGCGGGCGGGCAAGGAAGCTTCGTCGCTTCCGTTACACGACAGCGGAAGCCCCTCACCCTCACGCCTCACACGGCGAGGCGTGAGGGCCGCCCCT
>CAZAHB010000157.1:0-12614 GCA_964484945.1 uncultured Armatimonadia bacterium
AGAAGAGCAAAGTCGCCATCGTCGCCTGCATGCACAAGCTGCTGCGCATTCTCAACGCCATGCTCCGCGACGGGAAAGAATGGGAGGCGAAAAGCGCCTGAAACCCTTGACAGACAACACGGTTGCTCTCCCTTGTCCCGCCGAAACGGCAGGCGGGACTGGCGGGACGAGGGGGGAGGAACGACAACTGCGTCCCTGCAACAGGAAACTATCGCTATCCTTAACTATTGATACGGACCGCCTGCCGCATGTCGTTCCGTGTCACGGGCGTCTCGCCCGTGAGCCGTTCGGCACCCGTGCCACAGGGGCGGCAACGGCAGCGGCCTTTGTCAGATGTACAAATCCCGCTCGCCCTGCTCCGTCCGCTGCAGCTTCTCTTCGGTCTGCTTGCGGATCGCGTTCTTCTCGATCTTCGGCAGGTGCTCGGCGATGATCCGCTCACCCTCCGCGAGGGTCTCCGGAGAGGCGAAGTCAAGCAGGTACTCCTTGAAAGAAAGCAGCGCGTTGGGCAGGCAGAATGTCTGGATCTTTCCGGGCCTGGCAAGCTCCATGAAGTGCTCGCCGGTGCGGCCGGAGCGGTAGCAGGCCGTGCAGAAGCTCGGCAGGTAGCCCTGCTGGCAGAGATTCAGCATGACCTCATCGAGTTCGCGGTGGTCGCCAAGCTCGAACTGACGCTTGTCATCCGCATCGGGATTGTACTCAGTGTACCCGCCGGGCGATGTCTTTGATCCCGCGGAGACCTGCGAGAAGCCAAGCTCCATCAGTTCGCGGCGGAACTCGGGCCGCTCACGCGTGGTGAGGATCATGCCGGTGTACGGCACGGACATGCGGATGATTGCGACGATCTTCCTGAAGTCATCGTCATCGACCAGCCACGGGGAGTTCGTCGAGAACTCCGAGCCCAGCGCGGGCTCCAGCCGCGGCACCGAGATGGTGTGCGGGCCGACGCGGTAGCGGTCCATCAGATACTCCGCGTGCCGCAGCAGCGCGAGGGTGTCCCAGCGCCAGTCGTAGAGGCCGTAGAGCACGCCGAGGCCCATGTCGTCGATGCCCGAGGGCAGGCAGCGGTCCCAGACGGTGAGCCGCCACTCGTAGTTGGACTTCGGGCCGGTCGGGTGCATGCGCTCGTAGGTTTCGAGATGGTAGGTCTCCTGGAAGACCTGGAAGGTGCCCAGGCCGGCAGGCTGGAGGACCTCGAACTCCTCACGGGTCAGCGGTGCGGCGTTGACGTTCACGCGGCGGATGCGGTCATCGTGCTCACCCGAGCGCACCGAGTAGACGGCCTCGCAGGCCTCCACGATGTGCTCCACGCTGTTGTGCGGGTGATCGCCGAAGACCAGCAGCAGGCGCTTGTAGCCGTGGTCGAGGAGCCAGCGTGTCTCGCGCTTGATTTCCTCAGCGTCAAGTGTGCGGCGGTCAAGTTCCGTGTTGTCCTGCCGGAAAGAGCAGTAGAGGCAGTTCCCGACACACTCGTTGGAGATGTAGAGTGGTGCGAAGAGCACCACGCGGTTGCCGTAGATCCGCTGCTTGATCTCGCGCGCGGTCTCGAACATCGTCTCCAGGTGGTTCGGGTCCTCGATGAGCATCAGTTCGGCGGACTCGTCGAGGCGCAGGCCCTCGAGCGAGCGCGCCTTCGCGAGGAGGTCATCCAGGCGCGCCTCATCGGGCGCCCGGGCCTCGTCGAGTGTGCGCGTGATGGCGTCCTCGTCAATAATGTGATCGGTTTTCACGTCATGCGCGGCCATGATTGTCGCGGCGACGATGCGCCGCGGTCACCTCGGTTGGTCAGGGACTTGTGCGTCATTTCACAAACGGCAGCAACAAAAGCAACGAAAGCAAGGGCAGCAAGGAAAGCGACGGCTTCACGGCCAACGATTCCACGATACTTACGACCGTATCACCGCGTCGAACTTGCAGGCCTCGTAGCAGGCGCCACAGGCGGTGCAGACCTCTGTTGTGATGGTGTGCTCCTCGCGCGGTTCACCCACGATGCAGCTGACCGGGCAGACGCGCTTGCACAGTCCGCAGCCCACGCAGCGCTCGGGGTCGATCTCGTAATGCAGCAGCGACTTGCATACGTGCGCCGGGCATGAGTGGTCCACGATGTGCGCTTCGTATTCGTCCTGGAAGTGCCGCAGGGTGCTGAGCACCGGGTTCGCGGCGGTCTGGCCCAGCCCGCACAGCGAGGCGCGGGTCGTGGCGTTGCACAGCCGCTCAAGGCGCTCGAAATCGCGCTCCTCGCCCCTGCCGGACGTGATGCGCTCGAGGATCTCCAGCATACGCTTGGTGCCCTCGCGGCAGGGGGTGCAGCGCCCGCAGCTTTCGTCCTGGGTGAAGGTCAAAAAGAACTTGGCGATGTCCACCATGCAACTCGAATCATCCATCACAATGAGCCCGCCGGAGCCCATGATCGCACCGGCGTCGCGCAGCGAGTCGTAGTCGATGGGGGTGTCGAGATAGTCGGCCGAGAGGCAGCCGCCGGAGGGACCGCCGGTCTGAGCGGCCTTGAACTTGCGTCCCTCGGGGACGCCGCCGCCGACGTCGAAGATAATCTCGCGCAGCGTGACTCCCATCGGGACCTCGATCAGGCCCGTGTTGTTGACGTTGCCTGCAAGTGCGAAGACCTTCGTGCCGGTGGAATCATCGGTGCCAATCTCGGAGAACCAGTCGGCGCCGTTGAGGATGATCGCGGGGATGTTCGACAGCGTCTCCACATTGTTGATGCACGTCGGCTGGCCCCACAGGCCGCTCTGTGACGGATACGGCGGTCGCGGCCGGGGCATGCCTCGCTTGCCTTCGATGGAGGCGATCAGCGCGGTCTCCTCGCCACACACGAATGCGCCCGCGCCCAGGCGCAGGTCGATGTCGAAGCTGACATCGGTGCCGAGCACGCTGTCGCCGAGGATCCCGCGCTCGCGGGCCTGCTCGATGGCGCGCTCGAGGCGCTTGATCGCCAGCGGATACTCCGCGCGGACGTAAACGTAGCCCTGCTGGGCGCCGATGGCGTGGCCGGCGATGATCATCGCCTCGATCACCGAGTGGGGGTCGCCCTCGAGGGTCGAGCGATCCATGAATGCGCCGGGATCGCCCTCATCGGCGTTGCAGACGATGTACTTCAGTTCGGCCTCCTCCGCCCGGGTGAACTTCCACTTCGTCCCGGTCGGGAAGCCCGCGCCGCCACGCCCGCGGAGCTTCGATGCGCTGACTTCGTCGATGACCTCTTCGGGCGACATCTCATCCAGGACATTCGCCAGCGCCGCGTAGCCGCCGACCGCCAGGTAATCGTCGATCGACTCCGGATCGATTCGGCCGACATTGCGCAGCGCGATGCGAAACTGCTGTGCGAAGAAGTCCACGTGCTGCCAGTCGCGGGTGAAGAGGTTGATCTCGCCGGGATCGACCTCACCGTTCGGCCGCGCCGGCTCGCCCAGGCGCACGCCCTCGTCGATCAGCCAACCCGCGACGGGCTTGCCGCCTGCGATGTCCTGTGCGACGATCTGCTGCGCGCGCTCTTCGTCCACCTCCGTGTACATGCGCGGAGGCTCGTCGGGCATGCGCACCTCAACCAGCGGTTCGAGGCTGCAGCGGCCGACGCAGCCCACCTGGATGAGGTCCACGTCATCGCTGAGGCCGGCGGCCTGAAGCGATTCGACGAGTTGGTCGCGGGTCTTGCGGGCGCCGGCCGCGTTGGCGCACGTGGCCACACCCACGAGCAGTTGGGGTCGCTCGGGGTGCAGTTCCAGGTGCGGTCGGGCGCTCTCGGTCAGTTGCTGGAGCGTCTCAGTAGCAGCCATGGTCAGTGCTCGACGCACTCTCCGTTTCCGATGATCTCACACACTCGGTCCGCCAGGTTCTCGAAATCCACCGGCTCGTTGAGGAAGTCCTCCACCTTCAGCCAGTGCGGCGCGCGGCCGCCCTGGTCGATGCGGAAGCCGGTGTCGGTGGTCACGCTGGAGACCATGATGACAGGGATGCGGCTGGTCTCCTCCTCGAACTGAAGCTCGCTGAGGATCGAGGATCCCTCGGACATGTCGTCCATCACCAGCCCGAGGATGATCAGGTCGGGGCGTTCGCGCTGAGCGGTGACCGCGGCGCGCGGCTTGCCGTTTGTCACCACTACATCGAACCCCTTCGCCTCAAGCGTGCTCGTGGCCGACTCGATGAACTGTGGGTCGTCCTTGACGATGAGGACTTTCTTGCCGCTCATTGGTCTTCGTGCCTCCGGTGCGCATTCCGGCTGGTCAAGCTGGATTGTAGACTGTCATTCGCATAGACACTTCATCATGTGGCGCAGGCTTCCACTCATATTCAAGCAATTCGCGGCTGGCCAAAGTGATCCGAATCTGAGTTGACGATGAGTGAGCGCGTTGCTTGGTCGTCAGGAGGGGCGGCCCCTCCTGACGGCTACGGCGAGGGGCCCCGGCGCGGCTCACTCATGTCTCGTCGCCCGCGCATCGGCGGTTGCCAGTTGTTCGCGCGCCTGCTCCTGCTGGCGCGCCTCTGCGATGTACTCGGCCAGTATGTCCGGCACATCCTGCGGCTGGACGTTAGCGTGCACATCATCGTCAATCATCATCACGGGCGCCTGACCGCAGGCACCAAGGCAGCGCGCCGAGTCGCTGACGGTGAAGATCAGGTCATCGGTCGTCCGGCCCGGCTCCACGTCAAGCTGCCGGCATACCTCGTCGAGCACCGTCTGCGCACCGCGCACGAAGCACGCCGTGCCCAGGCAGACGCTGATCGTATACGCGCCCCTGGGCTCGAGCGAAAAGTACGAGTAGAAGCTGGCTACCCCGCAGACGTACGACGTCGGGACGCCCAGCGCCTGGGCGACGTGGTTGACGGCCTTCGGCGGGATGTAGCCGAAGCGATCCTGAACATAATGCAGCACCGGGATGAGCGCCGTCTGCACCGCCTCGGGATGCTCCTCGCGCTGCCTGAGGATCATCTCATCGAGGCTCTGCCACCACTCGGGCGCGTCCAATACCTCGCGCTGATACAGCATTACACCTGCGCCTCCTGGGGCCGGATGCCCAGCGGCACCCGCGGATAGTAATACGTGTGCAACAGCTCGTGAGCCAGGTGACTGTTCGGCTCCTCAAGATACTCTTCATAGATGTGCTGGATGTCCGGATTGTGGTGAGAGCAGCGCAACTCGCGCGCGGTGTCGAGGCCATACAGCCCCTGCGCGCGCAGTTCGAGCTTCTCCTCACTCAGCGGCATCTCGCCCTCGCCCGCGTAGGGCTGGCCGCCCCCGCCGATACAGCCGCCGGGGCAGGCCATGACCTCGATAAAGTCAACTTCGACCTCGCCGCGCTCGACGCGGTCGAGAATGTCGTTCGCCGCGCCCAGCCCGTGGGCGAGCGCGATGCGGACGGTCGCGTCGCCGAACGGGACATCGGCGAAGCGCAGGCCCTCCATGCCGCGAACCTCCTCGAACTCGATGGCATCTTCGGGCAGGTCCTCGTCGAAGACCATCCAGCAGGCGGTGCGCAGCGCGGCCTCGGTCACGCCGCCGGTGGCGCCGAAAATCGCCGCGGCGCCGGTGGATTCGCCCAGAGGAGCGTCGGGCGTCTCCTCGGGAAGCGAGTCGAAATCGATGCCCATATGCTTCATGACCCAGGCGAACTCGCGGGTGGTCAGCACACAGTCAACCGCCGGTCGGTCGTCCTGATACAGTTCCTCACGCTCGGCCTCGAACTTCTTGGCGGTGCAGGGCATGATCGCCACGGAGTAGATGCGCGCGGGATCGACGTCCATCTTCTCCGCCCAGTACTTCTTGATTATCGACCCCTGCATCGACATCGGAGACTTGGCCGTGGACAGGTTCGGCAGCAGGTCCGGGTGGAAGTGCTCGGCGTACTTGATCCAGCCCGGGCAGCAGGAGGTGATATTGGGCAGGTTCTCGCCCTCCGAGAACCGCTGGACGAACTCAGCGGCCTCCTCCATGATGGTCAGATCCGCTCCGAACTGGGTGTCGAAAACCACGTCAACGCCGAGGCGGCGCTGGGCGGCGAACATCTTGCCCTCCCACGCTTCGCCCGGCTCATAGCCGAACTCTTCGCCGATTGCCGACCGAACCGCCGGGGCGGTCTGGGTCACGACGATCATCTCGGGGTCCTCGAGCGCGCGCAGGAAGTCCCGGGTGCCGTCTTTTTCGACGAACGCCGCGGTGGGGCAGACCTTCGCGCACTGCCCGCAGCCGATGCAGACGGTCTCCGCGAAGGCGGCGTCGTGGGCGGGCATGACGACCGTGGAGAACCCGCGATGCACCTGGCTGAGGCACGCGGCCTCCTGGACTTCGCCGCAAACACGTACGCAGCGGCCACAGAGTACGCACTTCTCCGGATCGCGGATCAGCGCGGGGCTGGAGAGATCCTTCTCGTAGCGCTTGCGCTCACCGGCGAAGAGCCGCTCGCGGATGCCCATGTCGCGGGCCAGCCGCTGCAACTCGCAGTTGCCGTCGCGCTCACAGGTATTGCAGTCCTCGGGGTGGTTGTCGATCAGAAGTTCCACGATGTCGCGCCGCAACCGCAGGATCTCCGGCGTGTTGGTTTTCACCGACATGCCGTCCTCGGCCGGATAGCAGCAGGACGCGACGAGCCTGTCGCTGCCCTCGATCTCCACCACACACACCCTGCACGCCCCTTGAAGGGACAGCCTGGGGTGATAGCAGAGCCTCGGGATGTGTATGCTCGCCTCATCCGCGGCCTCCATGATCGTGGAGCCCTCGGGGACCGTCACGTCAAAACCGTTAATTGTCAGCGTGATGTCCGCCATACTTGACTTCACTCGCCCGGGCTTGTGATTTATTTCACAGGAGCTGTCATTATAACGAGTCGCGCGAGAATTGCAAGGGCACGCGCGAAATTTCTCGGAAACCGTCTGTGACGGCCTCAAGCGGACCGTGCAGGCCTCTGGCGTGACCCTCCGTGAAGTACATTGTGCGATAATGCGCAAAGTTCGCGTGTAGTCCTACCCGCACCTGACGTACAATACACATTACTTTGTGTCACACTTCACAATCAGAGACGCTTATTGGAGTGTGAGAGTTCATCGGACGAAGCGGCCAATCAAGCCGGAATCGGAAACAGCGGGGCATACGAAAGGTGAAGAGAGTTCGGGGGGCGTGACGTCTGCGGGCCGATGGCGGGTGATGATGGGGGGGATTCGTCACCTGCGGCGCCCGGTCCACCGGCGACGGGCAGCGAGGTTGTGTTCAGTTCAGCCAAAGAGGGCGTCGTCAGACTGCGCTACGGCCGATCTCTGGCCTTCGAATGTCTCAAGGGAGCTTTCTGAACAAACTCGGGATGTCCGTCGTACAGACAGGGGAGAGGTGTCGTTCCCAATCCCCTCTCCCCTTTCCCCGCTCCCCTTTCCGTTTCTCACAACGCGTGCGCTGCGCCGGTCGCCTCGTCGATCACGAAGTAGGAGCCGCCGCGCGCGATGTCCATGGTGATCGTCCCGTGGCCGGGGACCTCCACCTGCACGTCCTGCTGATCGCCCAGTGGCGCGTGGCCGTAGACCAGCCAGCGGCGATTCGGCTCCTCGCCGGTGCGGATCGCCAGACACCACACGTCGAACTCCAGGTTCAGGATCTGCGCGGGAGCCACATCGTGCGGCCGCCAGGGGTCCAGACTGGTGTTCAGCGCGAACCACCGGTTCTCGTCCTCCACAAGCTCAGGGATGTGCGACTGGAACGGATGATCCTGGGAGGTGTTCGGCACAAGCTCGCCCTCGCGCCAGAATTCGGCGAGCGTCTCATTGTCATTGACCTGATCGACGGCCTGCACGACCTGCTGGTACCATTCCCAGTCGGCCTCGCGCTTGATGTGCCAACCGACATAGTGCCGCACCACTCGCGGGCGCGTCAGCCACATGCCGAAGGTCACGAAGGCGCGATAGCGCTCCGGCGGCATCCGTTGGCCGCGCTCGCGCATTTTTGCCTTCCACTTGTCATCGAACCACGTGGACATCTCCCAGAAGAAGTCCGGGTTCACCTCGCGGTAGCTGTCGAGTTGCACCACTACGTTCATGAACGAGACCTGCGGGCAGTAGCCCTTCCAGCCGTCGGAGTTGCCCTGCCAGTCATTGACGTAGTAGGACCCGGAGCACCCGTCCCATATGCAGGGCGTGATCGAGAGCCGGTCGGGCGTGACCATCGAGTACTTGCGCCACGCGCCCCAGCGGCCCATGTGCGGCTCCACTTCGCCGTAGCCGACCAGGATCGCCTTGCCCTGCCACTCGTCGAGGCCCTCGCGCATGGCCTCAAAGAACGCGGTGTAGCGCTCGATGAACCCATCGCCCACGACCTTCCGCTTGAACTCATCGGAGCGGCCCTCACCGTACATCTCCATGTAGCGCGCGCTGGTCTCCGCCTGGTGCCAGCGCAGGTGACCGGCTTCGTTGTTCGACAGAAGGATCACGTACGGCGGGTCGGGGTAGAGGTCCTGCATGTGCGTGAGGAACGCCGAATCTGTCCACTTGCGCCCCAACTCGCGCCAGTGCTCGACAGGGCCGAACGGGGAGACGCGCTTTTCGATCTCGCCATCGACCGTCACCACGTTGGGATTGTCCTCAGGCGGAAGGTTCAGGTAGCTCTCGTCGCGGTAGAAGTAGCTCTCCCACTGGGTCGAGCCGAATGAGATCGGCAGTCCGGCCTCGGCGGCGCGCTGCAGCGGCTGGTTGAAGTATACCTCGAGGCCCGCGCGCGCGAAGTCCTCACCGGGGACGTCCGCGCCCGGGCCCGCGAAGGCGAAGTGCGGGAGCATCGAATGCCCATCGTCGATCATGTCCATCTGCCAGCCGGGATAGTACTGATCGAGCGCGGTATGATGGCCGGTCTGCCAGCTCGCCGCCAGCGGAAGGGGATGCTCGGCCGATGCTGCCGCGCACGTGAGCAACAGCAGCGCGATCGGCACTATCGCGGGGATGCGTTCGAGCGCTATCATCGATATACCTCCACGGCGGTTGCGTCCATCGCAACGATCTACGCACCACCACATTCGTGGTGCGCGGAGGCGTCACCTTTGACACCGTACACGAAGCGGAGGCCGACCCGCGGCCGGCCTCCGGGTCCTTCAGTGCGTCCGCATGGTCCTTCAGAAGCGAATTTCCGATTCCTGGGAACTCTCGCCATCGTGGTAGTAGACCGCGGCTTTGAGGGTATTGAAGCCCAGCCATTTAACATGTCCGTCGAAGAATGCGCAGTTGTTCCCCTGGTTATGCGACATGTCGTCGGGCTCGGGATCGCCGTCCGTATCGTGGCAATAGCCGCCCCGGTAGACACTGCGCCACGCGCCACAACAGCCCGGTGTGCAGCCCTGAGGATATGGAACCGCCGGGTGGACGCCGTCACCGGTCATAACGGTCTGGGCCGGAACCTCGATGTCCGCCAGCATCTGTCCCCGGTGCGTGGGGTTGGCGTAGCCGCGATAGAGCCGCTGTCCGTGGTAGTCGAATGGGTTGTCGCCCCGACTGGGGCAGGCGAAGATCTGCTCGTTCTTGGTGTAGGGGTAGATGTTCAGCTGCCAGTAATGCTTCCCGTCCCAGTTGCCGCCCGGCAGGGTCCGCTCGTCGTAGTCCTGGGCGTACATCAGCGCGCCGAGGGCGATCTGCTTGAGATTGCTCGAGCAGCTTGCCTGTCGCGCTTTCTCGCGGGCCCGGGCGAAGACAGGGAAGAGAATCGCTGCCAGGATCGCGATAATCGCAATGACCACCAGCAGCTCAATCAGAGTGAAACCTTCGTCGAAGCGTCTACTGGAGTGTCTCCGTGTCACTTCCGGTCACCTCCGAGACGACCCGTATTCTACCACCGTGTGCTCGGTGGTTTTTCTGTGCAACATATGACCACTTCTTCGTCGTTTCTCCTTCGCCCTTCTTTAAGATCGCGGCTATCCGAAAGTTCTTGCTTTCGCGGTTTCACGAGGCTGAAAGCATCTTTCGAAGCTGTGCCACAACCAGGCGGCCCCTCACAGCCACTGCTTCAGATCGGTATCAGGAAGGCCCCGGACCTGTCCTGCGCGAACCCACCCTCACCTGTGCCGTCGAGGAACCGCGCCTGTGCTGGAGGTGTGCTCGTGTCCTCCCGAGCCTTCGCGATGGCCGTAACGCTTCTGCTGTGCGTGTCCGCGCATGCACAGAACCCCTCCGCGCTGCCCGAAGACCCGTGGACTTCCGACCCGGTGCTGGCCGATCTGATGGACTGGGTGACCCTGCAGGTCTCATTCGACCACGGATCGATGCTCCCGGTGATGGCCGCGGGCGAGTCATGGGAGCCACAGATCACCGGTGAGCCCGCGTTCCATGAGGGGCCATGGGGGCTGGCGCTGCAGGCCGGCGGCGACTCGGGCATGGCGTGGTACTCCCGCGCGGGCAATGCGACGCTCAGCACGCGCGGGGCCGTATCGCTGTGGGTCAGGCCCATCGAGTGGACGCGCGTGAACGGTGGCAACACGGTCTTTATCAAGGACGCGCCCTCGCGCTTCTACATCCAGCGGCAGGGCCCGGCGCACAATGACGAGGGGCGCACGACCCGCCACGAGCGCCTGCAACTGCTGGTGCTGGGTGATATCACCGCCCGGGTGATGCGCGACACCTCGAAGTGGCCGAACGGGCAGTGGCGGCTGATCGTCGCAAACTGGAGCTGGCCGGTGATGTCGCTGTCGGTGGATGCGGGCGCGATGCAGTCAGACACCCTCGGCAGCCCGCCTCCGGACGGCTACTTCGGCCGCATCGGTATCGGCGGCGTACACGGCGAACCCACGCTCATCGACGAGGTCACGTTCTACCGGCGACCCCTGACGATGACCGAGATCCGCGCGATCTACGAAACCTTCCGCCCCGAGCAGGCAGAGACGGAGGAGACGCCATGAAGCGAGTGAGTGTGCACGCGACGGACGACAACCTCACCCCCCGGCCCCCTCTCCCTGGAGATCCGAACAACGCATCTCTGGCGGGAGAGGGGGCGAACACAACTGTGAGCGTCAGGGCGCAACCGTGCTGCCCGGTCGATTCTCGGTGGCGGGGGAGGTCGGGCCTTCCGCTCTTCATCCTCCTCTGCCTGCTCCTCACCGCGCCGCTGCTGGCCGACAGTGCCCGGCCGGAGGTGGCGCTGCCGCTGATGGACACCGCGCCGACCATTGACGGAAACATCGGAGAGGACGAGTGGGCCGGGGCCGCCCGTCATGAGGGCATGTACTCGCGGCGTCTGCAGCGCCTCGGCGACCGGTACGTGACTTTCTGGACCGGGGCCGACGGCGCGAATCTCTACCTTGCGATCGACTCGGAGGTCCCTCCCGGCGGCCTGCTCACCCGCGCGGTTCCCGATGGAGACCGTGACATCACCGCCACCACGCGCGACTCGACGGTTGAACTGATAATCCACCCGCACCTGGGGGCGACCGCCGGCGACCGGCGCCTGTTCCATATCATCACCAACGACCGCGGCGCCATGTACGACCGCTCCATCGATGAGAGCAATCCGCAGAACCCCGTGGACTTCAACTGGCGCCTCAAGAACCACCAGTTCGCGACCGGTCAGCATGATGGGCGCTGGCACGTGGAGCTTGCAATCCCCTTCAGCGAGATCGGCGCCACCGAGGCCGATCTGCTGCATCCGTGGGGGCTGCGCGTGGGCCGCAACTACCGCCGCCCCGGTGATCAGCAGTGCTGGGAGCATGTGGGCGTAGCCTACACCGACATCCCCACCATGCCGCGGATTCACTTCCGCGACGGCGCGCCGGTCGTGCGGGTGATGTCGCTGCGGGGCGATGATGCCCCGCGGATCGAACTGGCCATCGCGAACCCCGGCGATCAGCCGCTGCCGGTGAGCGCCTTTGTCTCCGATACGTGGCACTCCAATCCCCCCGACGAGTTCACCGAGGACGTCACCATCGCGCCCGGCGCCGAGGAGCGCCTGGTCTTCGAGCCGCGCCACGGCGGCCCCGCGGGCGAGCACCACACGATCATCCGCGTGGTGGGCGAGGACGCGGGCGATGTCTACTACCTGCGCGAGTTCTTCTGGAGGCTCGAGCAGCCCCCGCTCGAGGAGCGCTGGACCGTCACCCGCGAGGACCGCAAGGCCGTGGCGCTGCAGTACGCGGTCTACCCCTACCGCAATCAGGCGCTCGTGCGCGTGGACATCAACGCGCTGTCCTCGAAGGACAATGCCACCGGCGTCGCGGTCAGCTTCGCGCGAAAGGGCGCTGACGAGCCGCTGGCGAGCGCTGAGCTTCAATTCGAGCGCTACGTGGCGCAGGGGCAGCTTGATCTGCCGGAGCTTTCCGCCGGCGACTACGAGGTCCGCGCGCAGCTTCTCGGCGAGGGCGTGCCGGCCGAGCCTGTCGTCGGGGAGTACGAGCGGATCGTCTTCGACTGGGAGCATAACGACCTCGGCACCTCCGACATCATCGTCCCACCCTTCACGCCCATCGAAGTCGAGGGGAATACGGTCTCGACGATCCTTCGCGATCATCAGGTCGGCCCGTCCGGGGTCTGGGAGCAGGTCATCAGCCAGGAAGTGCCGCTGCTGGCCGCGGCGATGCGCTGGCGCCTGTGGTCGGGTGGCGATGAGCTTGAGGTCTCGGCCGATGGCGACCTGAGCGCGGATACCC
>CAZAHB010000158.1:0-12543 GCA_964484945.1 uncultured Armatimonadia bacterium
CCACAACTTGACAGTCTTAAAGGGCGACCTTATGATGGTTCTCCTTTGATCCGGCAAGGTTAAGCGCATACAAATTGAAAAATCAATGGTTTTTTAAGGAAAAGACGTTCGGCGCCCCTTTATCGAGGAGACCTCTATGCACGAGAGACAGCATATCATTGATGACATGACCGTGAGAGACACCTGGCGTATGTTTCATATCCTGGCCGAGTTCGTGGAAGGTTTCGATGTGCTCCCGGACGTGTATCCGGCGGTCAGCATGTTCGGCTCAGCCCGCATGACCCCCGAGGGGGGGGCATACCCGATGGGCGGGCAGGCCGGGCGCCAGGACCTGATGTGGCTCGCCGAGGCGGACGTGATCTACGCGGAGTAAGCAGTGCCGCAGCACGCGCTTTCCGCCCGTGCGCCCTGAAAGGGGGCCGGTCGGGCAGATTATCACGACCGGCGGTCGATCCGCCACCACCATCACCCTTTTCAGCCGCGGCGGGACCGTGGAGTTTTTCGTACCCCCCCGAACCGTCATCGCACCATCTTCCACGCCGGCAGGTTTTTCAGTTCCCCCCGGTCAATACATCGGTACGGGCTAACGCCAACCGTGAACGCGAGGTGCCTGCCATGCTGCGAACATGCCTCATTCTGGTTCTGAGTGGAGTGTGTGCCATGTCAGTTGCGGCCGAGGAGCCGAAACGCTACCTGATCCCGAAGGAAGACTTTCGTCACGAGCAGGGCTTTTGCTATATCGCGAGCATGGACTTTGGCGAGGAGGGCGACAAGTTCAACGGTGGCACCTCGCAACTGGTAGTCTTCGAAGACGGCAAGCGGCTTGGGCCGCCACACTCGCTGCACCGCGACATCCGCGAGAAGGGCGAAGGGCGCTACTCGCACTGGACGCGGGAGGCGCTGTACATGTCCGCCTCGGACAACACCGACCCGCGCGCCAACGGGCGGAAGTACGAGGTGGCCTCGACGAACCCCCACAGCACCCTCGCAGGGCCCGTGGAGCTTGAAACCACCGAGCGCGAGCACGTGGAGGACATTACCTCAGGCGAGCATGAGTATGCTATCGAAATGGCCGGGACGCTGGATATGGAGAATACGCTCACGGTAGCAAGTGGTAACTACCGCGTCGCCTTCCAGCCGAATATCCAGCTTACTATCGAGAACACGGGTGATACGCCGGTCGTCAACCCCCGGCTTGTCATCAACGATCGCGGGAACTGGTACACCTTCGAGGCGCTGCTGGAGGAATTCACGCGCGGCGCGGAGACCAGGCAGGATCGCGTCTACCTGATCTGGGAGAATATGCGCCGGAACCTCTACCACGAATCGCCGCTGTTCGCTGACAATGTCCCGCATGACCCGGTCCGGTTGATGAACATCTTCGGCTTCAACCTCTGCGATGACGCCGGGAACGCCGGTTGCTCGCTGTATCACCACGGCGGCTTCAAGGGCTCCCGTAACCGCCACCTTCACGGCCACGTGCAGTGCGAGGCGCTCGTCGATCCGGACGCGCAGTTTGGCTTCCAGTTCATGGACATCGATATGGACTGTTTCTACCTCGATCGCGAGAACGAACTGCCGCTGGATGGCGACGTCATCGCGCAGGACCATGACCTCGCGCGCCGCGAACTCAACTACGGTCCGGAGGTCAGCGCGTTCAAGCCCTCAGACGCCCCCGCGGCGCTGTTCGGGCCGGATGACACCTCCTCGAACCCGACGCTGCGCGGGCATGAGATCGGGTATACGCTCCGCCCCGGCGAGCGCGTGCAGTTCCGCTGGGACAACATCGGCAAAGTTGCCTCCGGGGAGCCGGGCCGCAAGCACCAGCCGAAGTTCTACGGGAACTCGAAGTTCATCTTCGAGCCGCGCCTGAGCATGGAGCGCGTTGAGGCCGACGCGGAGGCGACCAGCGACATCACCCGAGCCATCATCGGTGGCGCTTCCGTTGCCGGGACATCCCCGGACGCCGCGATCGTGTATCGAATCTCGGTGCCATATCTCATCTGCGGCGCGACCGTGCGGGCGCAGTTCGAGGGCCATCAGCAGATGGACCGTTACTCCATCGCGCTTTCAACCGACGGTGAGCAGTTTGCCGAAGTGTGGAGCGAAATGGGCGGCGCTGCGCACGAAGCGGAGGTATCCCTCGACGAGCATCTCGATCTCTACAACTCGCCGCCGGAGTACGAGTACTTCGTGCGCGTAGGGCTCGCATCGGCGGGCGGGGAGCCCTCGGCCAGTCTCCGGTCGCTGCAGATTGAGACGGACGTGATGGCCGCGCCGCAGTCGCTCCCGCGCCTGAGTTTGGGCACGAACCGCTGCGTCTACACCGACGAGACGGAGGGGGCGCACGAGGTGCGGATCACTCATCAGTGGCAGGAGACGGACGAGGTGACGCCACTCGATCCGCCGAACGCGGTCATGCCGGCCGATGGCGCGGAGTTGGCCGAGTCGAGCGTGGTCTACTCGTGGGAGCCTGTCGAGGATGCGCGCAAATACCACCTGCAGGTCTCGCGCCGCCCGGATTTCGCCTGGCCCTACCGCACCAGCCTCGACGTGATCATCCCCGACAACCAGTGGCGCGTGCCATTCACCGGTATCTACTCGCCGGGCGTGACCTACTATTGGCGCCTGCGAACCCAGGATTACAACCAGGCGTGGGGCCCCTGGAGCGAGCCGCAGACGTTCACCTGGCGGGGCCCGCGTGTGCCGGTGGATGTGCGGCTGGAGATGGACGGGAAGACCGGGACGTTGCACTGGGAGCCGAACCCGGGCAATGGCACCGCGCCGATCCGCTACGCGGTCTTCGGCTCGGATGAGAAGGGCTTCACCGCCAACCGCGAGTCGCACGCCTCGTGGAAGCGCGGCGAGGTGCCGGGGAACCTGGTGGGGGAGACCGAGGGCACGTCGATGGTGGTTATCGGACCGGAGGCGGAGGGAGAGAACATCAACCGAGTGTACTACCGCGTGGTCGCGATCGACGCGGACGGGACGGAGAGCGGGAACTCCGACTACGCGGAGGCCCCGCACCCGCTGATCGTGAGCGCGCCGGTGACTGGGGCGCGAGTGGGTGAGGAGTATCGCTATGAGGCGCAGAGCACGCGTTCGCTGGGCGATGTGCATGCGCGCAGGGAGAAGCCCGAAGACAGCGGCTACACCTATAAGTTCTGGGACACCGAGGAGCTTACGTGGGAGCTTGCGGAGGGGCCGGAGTGGCTGACGATTGACGAGGGGACCGGCGTGCTCACCGGCACACCGCCCGAAGCGGGCGAGTTCGATGTGACGATCGCGGTAACGACGCAGTTCGACGGCCGCGCGGAGCAGGCGTTGCAACTCGTGGTGAGGCAGTAGCCGCGGGAATGGATGGAGATGAAGATGGCTGAGCATAGTACACCGGAAGCTATCTCGCTTACGCAGTATCAGCGAGTCGAAACGGCGGTGGCCGCGTACAACGCCGCGCGGTTATGGTTCCTCCTTGCGGTCCTGGGGACGCTCGCCTTCTGGCTGGTTGGCCCGACGATTTACGAGTTCGGGGTGCGGATCGAGTTGCCGGGCGGGGAACCGCACGTGCGGCCGATACCGCTTGCATGGGGGCTTTTCGCAGGCATCGTCGGGGTCGGCTGGCTGGCCCTGATTGTCAGCGTGTACCGCCTGTCGGCCGCCACGATCGGCCTGGCGCCACTGTGGGCGCTCCTGACGGTTGTGCCGATAGTGAACCTGGTCGCGCTGCTGGCGCTGAGCACCCTCGCGCGGCGCTGGATGTGCGCTCGCGGTGTGCAGTTTCCGGCGCATGGACTGCTCGGGCCCACGCCGGAGAGCGTCCAGGCCGTGCATGATCGGGTCCAGGTTGAGGGGGCGTGTGGCGCTGCCGCTCAGGGAAGCTCGGACCGTGAAACCGGGTGAAACCCTCAGAGGCAGATTGCGGCAGGAGGCGAACTGGCTACTGACAGTGCTTATTGCTCTTCTGGGCATCGCGATGGCCGTGCACCTGGGCGGCTGTCCGGCACAGGAGGAGCCGCAGGCCGACGACCCGCTACCCGAGGAATACGCAGACCCGGCTGAAGAGGCCGTGAATGAGGTCTCTGACGAGGCCGAGCAGATCGGGAATGAGATCGAAGAGGACGTGGAGACCGTCGGAAACGAGATAGAAGAGACCACCGAGGACGTGGAGCAGGAGTCCGAGCAGGAAATCGAGGAGCACCGAGAGGAGACGGGCGATTCAGGCGATGGCGGTACGTGATCGCCACGCTGGGTCCGCTCGGAGATACTGAGAGGGCGCGGCCGATGATGGCCGCGCCCGTCGTCGTCACATGGGAGAGGCACTGCCCGGTCCGCGCATGCGGAGTTTCCGATCCTCGTTTCAAGCGATACCTCGACAGGCGCCATCACCCCCGGGATGGGCGGCGACAGTGTGACCGCGTACTTATTGCTTCAACGCCCCGATCTCGTGCGCACCTTCGTCTGTGAGCCACCTGTGAACCGGTCGCGTCTGTCCTTACTTACAATACTCCAGGTATCACTAAGTGATAGTCGATTCCAGAGGTCGCAACTGCGAGGGTCGCTGACCGGAGAGGGTGTCGGGCATGGCCGGTGTGCTGCAAGTATCAGAGGAAGGGCCGGGGCTCGGCCTTCAGATGCTGGCTCATCTCTACGGGTGGCGCGAGGCCTGCTGGTTGTCCCACCTGGACCACACCTCACCGGAAGAGATCCGCGACGTGCAGGCCGCGAAACTGCGCCGCCTGCTCGTCCACGCCGCGGAGAGCGTGCCCTACTACCGGGAGGTTTTCGCCGACTGCGGGATCGACCCGGCCACGTGTGAACCCATCTCGGCCCTGCGCCACCTTCCCGTCCTGACGAAATCCGACATCGAAGCGAACTTTCCCGATCGAATCCTGGCAGGGGGCCGGCGCGGGTTCGCCGCGAAGCACCTCATGACCTCAGGCACCACCAGCGATCGCATCGAAATCGTGCTTAGCCTCGGCGCGCAGCACTGGCGCCACGCGCTGCAACTGTGGTCCGACCGCGTTGGTGGTCGCTGCTGGCCGGGACGGCGACGCCTGGAGATCCCTCCGGATGCCTGCTCTCGGGTCTGCGGCGAAAAAGCGAGCAGACCGGACGGGCTTCTCGCGGAGATCCGCTGGGAGGCCGCGCGCAGCCAGAAGCCGGGGCGGGCTGTCGTGGCCACGGTCGCCCGGCGGGCGCGCGAGGCGGTTCGCAGCCGGATTCTCAAAGACACGACGCTTCCGCCGCTCATCGGACCTCAGGGCACCGCATCGGTTACGGCCACCGTGGCGGCGCACGTCGAGCGCATCGCGCGCGAAGACCCATGGGTGCTCACCGCGCTGCCCGTCTACCTGCGAGAGATTGCGAAGTACGCGGAGCACAGCGGCGTCGTGCTCGATGTCCCCGTCATTCGCACCATGGGGGGCCTGTGCACTCCCGCAATGAAGCGAGAGATTGCCGCGGGCCTGAACGCTGAGGTCTTCGAGACCTACGGCTCCAATGAACTGGGGCCTATCGCGTGCGAGTGTGAAGCGCACCGAGGGCTGCATGTCGCGGCGGGCTGCTATGTGGTGGAGATACTGCGCGATGGCAGCCCGGTGGAGGCGGGAGAGGTGGGTAGCATCGCGGTGACCTGTCTGCACAACTACGCCATGCCGCTGATCCGCTACGAACTGGGCGATATCGGACGCCGGGTTGACGGCCCCTGCGAGTGCGGGCGCACGACGCCGATGATCGAGTGCAACGGAAGGCTGCAGGGGCTGGTCGTGACCCCCACCGGGCGCGAGGTCACCGAAGAGGAGATCACCGAACTTGCGCACTCGGACCTGGGACTGGAGCATTTCCAGCTTATTGAGCACCGGCCGGGCGAGTTCGACCTGCTCTTCGTGGGCGACGAGTCGGACGCGCCAGACGTGGGGCAGATTCGGCGCGCCTTCGCGGCGCTGCTGGATGGGGCGGAGCGGATCGAGGTCTTTCCCGTGGACACGATCTACCCCGAGAGCACCGGGAAGTTCAGGTTCGTGAAGTCCGCATCATACGAGGACTTCGCACGGGATAGCGTGAAGTCTGCGCTCGACGCCACGCAATGAGAGGAAGATCGCCATGGCATACGACGTTGACAGCCTCCGGGAGGACTTCCCGATCCTCCGGCGGCAGATCAACTCCCGCCCCCTGATCTACATGGATAACGCCGCAACCTCTCTCAAGCCCCGGAGCGTCATCGACGCGGTGACGGGTTTCTACGAGAATCACTGTGCGAACATCCACCGCGGCGTCCACCAGCTTTCGCAGGAAGCGTCCGAGATGTACGAGGATGCCCGCTACCGGGTGGCGCGGTTCATCGGCGCGATGGATCGCGAGATCATCTTCGTGCGCAACGCCTCCGAAGCCCTGAATCTGCTCGCCCACGGTCTTCCGGTGGGAGGTGCGGTGGTGACCACTCTCGCGGAGCATCATTCCAACCTGCTCAGTTGGGGTCGGCAGCGCGAGGTCCTCACAGTCGATGTCTCGCCCGATGGCGTGCTCGATCTCGATCAACTGGAGAGGACGCTTGCCACGAACGACGTTGGCATCGTCAGCGTCACGCACGTCAGCAACGGGCTTGGCGTGATCAACCCTCTCAGCGAGATCGGGCGGCTTGCGCGCGAGCACAGCGCCCTGTTCGTGGTTGACGGCTCGCAGTCCGTGCCCCACATGCGCGTCCGCGTGGATGAGATCGGTTGCGACTTCATGGTTTTCAGCGGCCACAAGATGCTCGGCCCCTCGGGCACGGGCGTCCTCTACGGTCGTCAGCCGCTCCTGGACAAAATGTCGCCCTTTCTCATGGGGGGAGACATGGTTGACGAGGTCCATGCCGACTCATACTCGCTGGCAAACGTTCCGTGGAAGTTTGAGGCCGGAACACCGAACATCGAGGGCGCGATAGGGTTGGGGGCGGCGGTGGAGTACCTGGGCCGCCTCGGGATGGACAACGTCCGCGAACATGAGAAGCAGCTTACTGCGCCGGCACTGGAGGGCCTGCAGGAGATTACCGGGATTCGGCTGCTCGGACCGAAAGATTCCGAGACGCGCAGCGGCGTCATCACCTTCACGAGGCCGGGCATCCGCGCCCAGACGCTTGCCAAGCTGCTCAATGATCGCTACTCGATCATGGTACGCTCAGGCTATCACTGCGCTCAGCCGCTCTTCGAGGCGATCGGCGCGGGGCAGACCTGCCGGGCGAGCCTCTACATCTACAACACGCAGGAAGAGGTGCGCCAGCTTGTCGAAGGGCTCGCGGTGATCAGCCGGGCGGTGTGACTGATAACGCAGGGCGATTCGGAGGATGGAGCCTGATGGCGGATCACGAGGCAGACCCGGACGTCGGCGCGATCCGTGAGGAACTGGGACTCACGCAGTCCGGGTTGGCGGATCTGCTGGGGGTGTCGCTGCGAACTGTCCAGAGCTGTGAGCAGGGGTGGCGGCAGCCCGGCGCCATGTTGGAGAAGGTGCTGCTCATGCACCTGATGATCCGCCGGCGCGGCTCCGGACTGACCGACGCCCTCTGCTGGAAGCATGTCGGGTGCTCCGAGGACGCGCGGGAGAGATGCCCGGTGTTCCAGTCGCGGCTGGGGTACCTGTGCTGGATGCTCAGCGGGAACATCTGCTGCTCGGATGGCGAGCGGGTTGAGGACTGGGAGACGAAGAAAGAGGTCTGCCGCGAGTGTGGCTTCTTCGCGGCACTCCTCACGCCAGGCAAGTAGGACCACCCTGACGGGGATATGAAGAGGGCGCGGCCACTCCCGCAAAGGCCGCGCCCTCTGATTTGCATGCGATCAATGGAGCAATCAGACGCCCTCGGGCATGATCTCCGAAAGCTCGACCGGCGCATTTCCGCGCTCGACGGACTCGTAGCCCGCCAGCGAGATCGCCAGCGATTTCACGCCCTCTTCGTAGGGGATGGTGGTCTCCCCGCCGCTTGCGACCGCGTCGGTGAACTCCACCAGCACCGCGTCATGCCAGTTGTCCGGCGCGGGCTCGTTCGTCTCACCCTCGTCGGTGGTCCAGTTTGCGCTGGCGCCATCGATGGTCAGCAGCGCGCCCTCGGCCACGACCTTGAAGCCGTTGTCCCACGCCACCTGCGGCACCAGGGAGCATGAAAGCGTGCCCATCGCGCCGGACTCGTACTCCAGGATAAGCGCGGTGGTATCCGGGATCTCGAAGCCCTCCTTGTGAGCCACGAGGCCCTCCGGCTCCTCGTAGTCGGCGGGCGGCTCCCAGTCATGGACGGTGGAGGTCTTGCCGATCACGGACTTCACATCGCCCGCGAGGAAGCGGCCCAGATCGAGCATGTGCGTGGCCTGCTCGACAAGCTGACCGCCGCCCATCTCCATCTTCGTCCACCAGCCCTTGTTGGGCAGGCCCGGCATGTAGTAATGCGCCTGGACCATCGCGATGGCCCGGTCGGACAGCATCTTCTGCGCCTTAATGATCGGCTCGGACTTGCGGTACATGTAGCCGACCTGGGTGATAACTCCCGACTCGCGGACGGCATCGAGCACGCGTCCGGCCATCTCCATGCTGATCGCCACGGGCTTTTCGACGAAGAAGTGGATCCCGCGCTCGCACGCGGCCTCCTCGATATCCCCGTGTGCGAAGGGCGGTGTGCAGATGACGATCGCGTCGAGGTCCTCGCTGTCGAACATCTCCTCGTGATCGTCATAGGGCGTGCCGCCGTATTCGTCCGCGGCCTCCTCGGCTCGCTCCATGATGACGTCGCAGGTCGCCACCACTTCCATGTCATCGCGCTTCTGCGCGCAGGTCAGGTGGCGGTTGGCGATCCCGCCGGTTCCGACAAAGCCAAGTTGGACAGCCATCTCGTCCATCTCCTTCTTCACGGTTTTGCGTCAGGTAATGCGTGATTCCGCGTAAGGCGCGGGGGGACCTTCTCTCGGGATACTCGTTACAGACTTCGAGCGAGCCGTTGACTTTCCCCTCTCCCGCCTGCGATGCGTTGTCTACATCGCAAGGGGGAGGGGAAGAGCGAGCTTTGCGAGCTCAGGGGAGGGGCGCCGTTCACTCCCGCTCAATCACATACGTCCCCAGGTCGCCGGGCCCGAGCGTTACCGGCACGCCCGCGACCAGCTCCTGCGCGCTGAACGTCCCGTCACCGAGTGCCTCCCCCGTGACCGGATCGCTGATGCGGTACTCGCCTGCCTGGATTCCGCGCAGACTCCACTTGAGGTCATACTCGCGTGTGAAGTCGAGCCCCGCCAGCACCAGCAGCAGGCTGTCCCTGCTTCCGAACAGCCAGTGGCGGGCAACGAAGTCCACGTATTCCTCGGGCATGTTGCCGGTCGGGTCCGCCAGTGTCGAGCGATCGGCCTCCACAGGGTCGTCGATGTACTTCTCCAGCAGCGCCGCGCGACGAACCGCGCGTGCCATTGCGGTGTAGAAGTGCCCGTCCATGCCCCGCGCGGTATAGACGTAGATGCCCTCCGCGCCCTGCGCGAGGCCGCCCATGATCTCGACCTCCATCTGCTCGGGCGTGGTGGCCCAGCACAGCGTCGAGTGCGAGCCCTTCTGGATGCCCTCGATGCCCAGCCACACCGGCACGGTCTCGCCGTCGCGCGGATTGGCCTGCGCGAACTCGGCGACGGTATTCGTGCTGTCGAGCGTGGCGGCGTGGCGCCCGCGCCACTGCTCGGCCAGCACGTCATAGTAGGCATACGTGAAGGGCCCGTATGCGTCGATGTAGTTGCGGTAGTACCACGGATGCTCGACATCCCCGGTCAGGATGGCTTCGTCGGTGTCTCCCTGCGTCGGATTCGGCGGCTCGAAGCGCCGCGGGCCGGTCCACGGGTACCACATGAGGTGGCGTCCGGTCTCTTCCTCAAGCTCGCGGATTGTGTCGAAGTAGGTCTTCGCGATCAGACCCTCGGTCTCTGCGCGGAAACGCGCCCACTGGAGCTTGTACTCCTCGAGGATGCGCGCGGGACCGAGGTCCTTCAGTTCATCCAGCGGGATGCCGGAGTGTTCGGAGAAGGCTTCCAGGCAGCGATCGTCCCAGCAGTAGCCGTCGAGGCGGTACTTCCCCGGCGGCTCCCAGTTGATCGCGAAGCCGTCCATGGCATCGGCCCGGATCCACTCCGCGACGATATCCTCGAGGCAGTCTTGCTCGAAGTGCTCGCCGCGGGTCGCGATGTAGGTGGGGCAGAGGCCGCCGAAGTCCGGCTCCCCCTGTGCATCGGTGATGGCGATGTCGGGATCACGGTTGCCATAGGAGACGTTGTAGACGACCCCCTGCCCGGGCATCAGGAAGTGGCGCAGGACGCCGCGCTGCTTGAAGTGGCGACCAAGCGCAGTCGGGTCGGGCGAGACACCATAGGTCGCCACGTTCATCCCGGTGTCCGCGTACATCTCCGCCAGGCCCTGCAGCACCTCACCTCCGCCGCGGTAGGCATCGGTGAGCAGCGCGCCGATGTGGAAGCGCTCAAGCTCGGGCGCCTCGGGCAGCGGATCGAGGACTGTGAGTGTGAGTGGGTGCGGCTCTTCGCTCTCCTGATCGCAGTGGAAGAACGAGTATGCCTGGTATTCGCCCGGGGCGAGGACCGTTCTCAGCGCTACAAGCACCCCGCGGTAGTAGTTAAAGTTCTTCTCCATGTGGCGGTTGCCCTCGACCGGCTGCAGCCACCGCGTGTACTCCTCGCCATCGACCTCCACGATCTCACCGGGCTTTCCGGGTTCGACCGAGCGGTCGCCGCCGATGACCTCCACACCGTCCGGCAGCAGCAGGCCGATCGCCGGGTTGGCCACCTGCTTCTGCTGGCGATTCTGCACGAGAAACAGCAGTGGCTGCACCTGCCCCTGAATCAGGCCGATCGACTGATCGTCAGGCAGCCACGTCTGCGGGAACGGTCGCGCGATGATCTCGTCGGTGTCGATCACATCCTCTCGGGTCTCGCCGGTGTTGGCGAAGTAGACGTCGTCGATCCACATTTTTCCGGGTGAATCGGCCAGGCCCATGACGAGGTTCACGTGGGCCGCATCATGTGCCGCTGTGCCCCTGAACTCGATCTGTGTCCACGGGTGCGTGAATGGCTCGGCGCTGGTTTTCGGCCAGCCGCAGGCGCTGCCATCCTCGCGGCGGAAGTTCATCGAGAAGGTCAGTCCCCGATTGCTCGGCAGCACGTCCTCGGTGCGGATCCAGCACCGGAAGACGTAGCGCTTCCCGCCCTCCACCTCGATGCGCGGGCTGATCCAGTAGCCGCTGGGGTTGGGCGCTTTGGCGTTGATGTATGCACAGCGATCTCCGGAATGCGGGTTATCCGTGACGATGTCGAACTCGACCTGCCCTTTACCCACGTGCTTGCTCCACTCGAGGGTATCCCCACCGCCCACCTCGGCCTCCATCGGCTCCTCGAAGCCGGGGTTGGGGACGAGGTTGACGCCGATCTGTTGTTGCGCGCAGGCGAGGGTGATGCAGGTGAGCAAAACGATCATGATTGCGGGTGTGCGCATCATGATGGGCCTCCTCACGGCAACACGGCCGTCCGCCGTTCACTTGCCACGTGCAACTTGCTCCTGTCGTTACTCGCCGTCCTCATCCTCCGACCAGTCCCGCGGGCCTTTCACGTCGCGGTAGGCCTCCAGGACGGCCAGGGCTGCCTGCTTGTGCTCGCGGAGGCGCCGTTCCTGGCGCGAGGCGACATCGCGGACCTGCTCGGCGAGTTCGTTGAGGCGCTCCGGATCGGCTGGAGCATCCGAGTCGAGCAGGCGCTCGATCTCCGCAAGGCCCTCGTCGGCCGGCGCGCGGTCCACGATCCCCACCGCCTGAAGCTCCGCGATAATCTCCCGCAGGCGGTCGGCGAAGTCCGTGTACTCGCGCTGGCGGCGGTACATGCGCCCGATCATGTGGCTGATGTCGCCGAAGAGGCGGTCGATGTTCGCGCGCTCCTGGGCGAGCTTCTCCGGGCCCTCGGCCACGTGCTCCCTGAACTCATCGACCGACGAGCACACGTCGTAATACTTCGTGTTGCGGCGCTCGCCCGCCTCGTCGATCTGTGGCTCACCCGCCGACCACGGCCGCCCCTCACCCGCCCAGCGCACCTGAGGCAGGACCATCGATCCTCCGTCTTCGTAGAGCAAGAGCGGAGGCGCGTCATCGTCGGGGTGGATGATGCTCGCGCGGCCCTTCACCACCTGGTCGAGCACCCACTGTCGATGCGGGTGCGGCGGCAGCCACTCGCCCCAGCGCTCGACGATCTGGTCTTTGCGATTCATGCGCGCCGCCTCCTTTTGCGGATCGCGAGGTGTTTCGCGCGGTGGCGGCCGGGGACCTGCCTGACAGGATGGCCCCCCGAGGACGCGCAGGTGCGGAGCTTTGCTCCGCCCCGCCCCGCATCGGGCCCCGCCCGCACGCCCGGTGCGCGCACATCGTGCGCGCTGCCGGGCGGCGGCTTTCTCGGCGCAGCTGCGCCGGGAGCCCCGGGCGTGCGGGGGCCGGCGGGTGCCGGCCTCCCCGGGGGGCCGCGGCGGGGCCCGTCGGGGGGGGGGGGCGGCCGG
>CAZAHB010000159.1:0-12445 GCA_964484945.1 uncultured Armatimonadia bacterium
GGACGCCCTTGCTGCCGCGGATATCGCGCAGGACCTCCAGGAGTTGCTGCTCGGACACATCCGCGTCCTGCAGAAGCTGCGTTGCCGCGGAGTTGATATCCAGCATCGCGAGCAGCAGGTGCTCGGCGGCGATGAACGTATCACCGAACTGCTGTGCGCGCTGCCAGGCGGCGTCGAAGAGCCGGTTCGCCTGCGGGGTGACATAGATCTGCCCCGTATCCGCGCCGCCGCCGGAGACCTCGGGGCGCTGGCCGAGTTCGCGCTCGACCCTGCCCACCAGGTCGGCAATGTCCACGCCGGCCTCCTCGAGCATCCGGCGGGGCACGCCGCCGTCCTGCTCGAGCATCGCCAGCAGAATATGTTCGACATCAAGTTGATTGTGCGAATATCGGCGCAGAATCTGCTGACTCTGGCCGACGGTTTCTTTTGCCTGGTTCGTAAACTTTTCGAAATCCATCATGTCACCTGTCTATCGTCAATCGGCGCGAGCGGCGCCGTTGATGGTATTGTCTTCATCCTGACCGGCTTCGTGACATTCCTCGTTCTCATCCGGCCTCTCTGCTTTCTGTTCGTTCTCTTCTGCTTCGGCGAGGCCCAGCAACTGGCGACAGGTGTCACGGACGACGGCCGCCGCGGAAGCCGCAGCAATTGCCTCCTGCTCATCTGCGTCGGGTCCTGGATAGCGGATGGCTACGGCATAGCGATCCAAAAGCAGCATCTCGTCCGACACTTCGCTCAGTTGCGGCTCTTCGGCGAGTGCGCTGTTGAGCAGTACGCCCAGGTCATGCGTTCGATGAGGTACGCGATCATTATGTGTCAGCAACGCCTTCAGGTACTTCTCCGCGCACTGCTGGCAGTGGAAGCAGATGATGGTCGGAATTACCGCCGCGTCGAGGGAGCCGACCGCGATCCAGTCCTGCTCGGCCTTCTCCACCCACTGTGCTACATCGCTTCTGAGATCACGCGGGGGCTCGGTCATGAACCACTACCCCTTCCCGCATGATTTCCCTTGCGAACAACTGCTTCTCATGGAGTTCGTATTCGAGTTCGTTCGGCGTCTTCACAACAATGTCCATTGGGAGCTTCCGAGGCCAGCAGGTACCTGACACCGCCCCGATCCGATCGAAGGGTCGCTCATCCGTCTCCTTCACGACCAGCACGTCCAGGTCGCTGTCCTCGGTCCAGTCGCCGCGCGCGTAGGAGCCGAAGATAATGATCTTCTCCGGATCATAGCCCTCGACGATCTTCTGGATGACCTCCTGCACCTTCTCGGGCAGGTCGGCCAACTGGACCTTTGCCATCAGTCCTGCCCCTCCACTTCGCGGGCGTCCTCGATGCGGACGATCACACGTCGGCTTTTCGTCCGGGTGCGTGCCGGTCCGAGAGCCTTCGGTCCGTGGTCGAGGTCACTCTGGAGGCGATCGACCTCCTCCTGCAACTCTTCGATCTGGTCGAGCAGGCGCAGGATGATCGACACCCCCGCCAGGTTCACGCCAAGCTCCTGTGTGAAGCGCTGGATGCGCCGCAGAAGCTCGATATCGGCATCACAGTAGAGCCGCACGCCCGCATCGCTGCGCTCCGGTTCAATCAGTCCCTCGCGCTCATACAGCCGCAGGGTCTGCGGATGGCATTCAAGCATTTTCGCTGCTACACCTATCTGATAGCGCGGTTCGTCGCGGTCTCGCCTCATTCGCAATCACCTGCCCCCGCGCATTCGCTCATGGGCCTGTCTCGTTCAAGGGTTCAGATTCGGCGTCCATGTCTCGTCGAACTGTTCGAGCATCTCGCGCTGGTCGCTCGTGAGATCGTCCGGGACCCGGACGCTGACCTTCACGTACTGGTCGCCGCGCCCCTGTGAGCGGAGATGTTCCACCCCACGGCCCTTCAGGCGAAGCTCCTGGCCGCTCTGGGTCCCCGGAGGGATCGTCATCGTGACGGTCCCATCGATAGTCGGGACACTGATCTTTCCGCCAAGTGCCGCCGTTGTGAAGCTGACGGGAAGCTCGATACGTATGTCGTCACCGTCTCGGTCGAACTGCGGATGAGGCTGGACGCGGATTTTCAGTATCAGATCCCCGGGATTGCCACCCGCTACGCCGCGTCCGCCTTCGCCTCGCACGCGGACCTTCGAGCCGGTCTCCACGCCGGCGGGGACCTTCACCGTGATGCGCCTTGTGCGCGTCGTCTCGCCCGAGCCTCCGCAGGTCGCGCAGCGGCTGGTCACCACCTGGCCGGTACCGTGGCACTGCTGGCAGGTGCCGACATTGAAGAAGCCTCCACCGCTTTGTGTCTTCCCGCTGCCTCCACAGGCCGGGCAGGTTTGCGTCTCCCCGCCCATGCCCTCACACTCCGGGCAGCGGTCCGAGAGCGTCAGTGAGATCTGCTTCTCGGCACCGTGGACGGCCTCCTCGAAGCTCACGGGCAGCTCATATTCGACGTCCTGGCCGCGGGTGGGGCCCGGTTCAGGCCGGACACGCGACCGCCCCGTCCGCGTGAAGCTGAAGCCACCCCGGCCTCCGCCCATATCTCCGAAGAGGTCGCCGAAGATATCGCGGAATGAGCCAGGTCCGTACTGCTCGCGGACGAAGTCGCGGAAGTCTCCCTGCTGCCACTGACCGGACTGCTGGGCCTGCTGCCAGTCCTGCCCGAACTGGTCGTATTTCTGCCGCTTCTCGGGATCCTTGAGTGTCTGGTAGGCCTGTGAGATCTCCTTGAACTTCGCCTCGGCCTCTTCGTCACCGGGGTTTACGTCCGGATGATACTCCCGTGCGAGGCGCCGGTAGGCCTTCTTGATCTCGTCCTGAGACGCGTCCTTGTCCACACCCAGGATCTCGTAGAAGTCCGGTTTCTGGTCAACTCGCACAATAGCTCACTCTTCGATGTCTATCGTGATGCGCCCGCTCCGGGTGCGGCGGCCGACGGTGATGGTGAGCACACCGTCCGACAGCGTGGCGCTTGTGTTCGTGGTGTCTGCGTCCGATGGCAGGCGGATCGAGCGCGCGAACTGTCCAATGGTGCGCTCTCCGCGGAGGCGGCGCATCTCGCGCAGGTCCTCCGACACTGTTACCTCGCCCCGCACGCGGACGATACCGTCCTCGGCGGTGGCCTCGATGCTCTCGCGCGCGGCGCCGGGGACATCAAGCTCGATCACGTAGCTGTCCTCGGTCGCGCGCAGATCCATCGGTGGCTGCCAGGTTGTCGCTGAGGCGGTTCGGCGGCGACTCTGCATCGCCATCGCCTCGCGCAGTCGTTGTGTCAGTGCCCGCATCTGTCGCAGCGAATCAGTCGGTCGCTTCACGTCAGTAACTCCTTCAGATCGCGTTCGCTCTTACGTCCCGGCGTCCAGGCGCCCTCGTCTGGACGTCGTTGGCCTGCCACTCCAGCGAACGGAAAACAGCGGGCGGGCAGGGAAGCTTCGTCGGGCCTGCAGAGGACGCAGGCGCCTCCTCACCCTCGCGCGCCCCGCTCGCTTCGCTCGGGGTTTGGCGCTCGGGCCGCCCCTCCTCAACGGCTCACATCCCCGGAGTCCAGGCGCCCTCGCCTGGACTCCGTTACTCGTCACCGGTTGCATCCGTCACCGCAATCGTCCGCTCCCTTTCGCGGCGCCCGACATTCACCTGCAGGACGCCGTTCTCCAGCTTCGCGGAGACACTGTCGGGGTCAAGCTCCCAGGCCAGCGAGAACGAGCGGCTGAACTCGCCGCGTGGGCGCTCGCGGACAAAGTATTCGCCCTCGGCTCCATTGGAGCGATCTCCGCTGATGGTTACGGTCCCGTTCTCGATCTCCACGGAGACGTCATCGCGGCTCATCCCGGGCAACTCGACGAGGATGACGACCTCCTCGTCGCCAGCCAGGATGTCCACGGGCGGGCTGAAGGACGGTGCGCTCTCAGGCTGCTCGCTCTCGAAGCTCTCATCGAGCAGGCGGTAGAGCCGGTCCCTCAGCTCAAAGAAATCCTCAATCGGGTCGGTCAGTGCTTTGCGCATTATCTCTCCCGTATTGCGTGGTTTTCTATCAGTCCGGGCGGGCGCATCCTCTCGAACGCACCCGCCCGGTTGTCGTCGTCGCCGTCAGCCGTTCGTCGTTAGCTGGTAGCCGGCCGCTGGCAGCTGATCGCTGCCTTATTCTTCATCTTCCGCCTCGAACTCGGCGTCGATGACGTCCTCGTCCTCACCGCCGCCTGCGGCGCCTGCCTGTGGGCCTGCGCCGGTCGGGCCGCCTCCGGGGCCTGCCCCTGCGGCACCTGCCGCGCCGGCTGCGCCTGCTGCTCCGGCCTGCGGACCGCCTTCGGCACCGGCGGCAGCTTCATAGGCCTGCTGCGAGATGCGGCCGAACTCCTCCTGGGCGTCGTCGATCGCATCCTGGATCGCGTCAACGTCGTCGCCCTTGGCGGCCTCCTGCATGGCCTCGATCTTCTCCTGCACGACCTCTTTGTCGGAGTCGGAGACCTGGTCGCCGAGTTCGTCGAGGGTCTGGTTGAGCTGGTGCGCAAGCTGATCGGCCATGTTGCGCGTCTGCGCCAGCTCCTCGAACTTCTTGTCCTCCTCGGCGTGCTCCTCGGCCTCGTGGACCATCTCTTCGACTTCGTCGTCGGAGAGCTGCCCCGAGCCGGTGATCGTGATATCCTGCTCGCGGCCGGTCGCCTTGTCCTTGGCACTCACGTTGAGGATCCCGTTCGCGTCGATATCGAAGGTGACCTCAATCTGCGGAGTGCCACGGGGCGCGGGCGGGATGCCCGTTAGATGGAAGCGGCCGAGCGACTTGTTCTGGCTGGCCTTCTTCCGCTCACCCTGCAGCACGTGCACCTCGACGGTGGACTGGTTGTCCGATGCCGTTGTGTATGTGCGCTGCACGCGGGTCGGGATCGAGGTATTGCGCTCGATCAGGAAGTCCGATACATCGCCGAGCGTCTCGATGCCAAGCGACAGCGGCGTAACGTCAACGAGCACCATGTCCTGCATCTCGTCGCCGAGCACGGCCGCCTGGATCGCCGCACCGACTGCCACGACCTCGTCGGGGTTGATGCCCTTGCGGGGGGCCTTGCCCGCGATCTCCTCGACAAGCTCCTGCACCTTCGGGATGCGCGTGGAGCCACCGACCAGGATCACGTCGTCGATCTCGCCGGCGGTCAGGCCCGCGTCGTTCATCGCTCGCTCAACGCTCTCGCGTGTCTGCTTGATCAGGTCATCCACAAGCTCCTCGAACTTGGCGCGGGTAAGCGTCATCTCCAGGTGCTTGGGCCCCTCGCCCTCGACGTTCGTAACAAACGGGAGGGAGATCTGGGTCTGGATCGAACTCGACAGCTCGATCTTCGCCTTCTCCGCGGCATCCTTGAGCCGCTGAAGCGCCTGGCGGTCATCGCGCAGGTCGATGCCAACGTCCTTCTTGAACTCCTCCGCCATCCAGTCGATGATCCGCTGGTCGAAGTCATCGCCGCCCAGCTTTGTGTCACCGGCTGTTGAGAGCACCTCGAAGTAGTCGCGCTCTTCGGTGTCGGCCTTGTTGACCTCCACGTCCATGATCGACACATCGAAGGTCCCGCCACCGAGGTCATAGACCATGATGGTGCCCTCAAGCTCCTGCATCTGATGGCCGTATGCCAGTGCAGCGGCGGTCGGCTCGTTGATGATACGCAGCACCTCAAGGCCCGCTATCTCTCCGGCCTGCTTCGTCGCGGTTCGCTGGTTGTCATCGAAGTATGCCGGAACGGTGATGACTGCCTGCTCGACTTCCTCGCCGAGGTAGTCTGAGGCGTCATCCTTGAGCTTGCGCAGGATCATCCCGGAGATTTGCTCCGGAGAGTAGTCCTTGCCGTCGATCGTCGTCTTGTCCCGGGTGCCCATCTGTCGCTTGATGGATGTGACGGTGCGATCCGGGTTCAGGACTGACTGGCGCTTGGCCGGTTGGCCGACGAGACGCTCGCCGTCCTTTGAGATAGCAACAATCGATGGTGTTGTGCGTCCGCCCTCCGAGTTCGGGATGACTTTCGGGTCCCCGGCCTCGACGACCGCGACGCACGAGTTGGTGGTTCCAAGGTCGATACCCACCACTTTAGCCAATGTGAGTCACCTCTTCTTGAGAGTACAACCGCGCATCGTGCCGGTCCGTCAGCGCACGTCGGCCGCGCGGCCTGCTTTGTATGCACATTCCCGGCAGGCCAATCGGCTCGCCGGAGCAAAGTCCTGTGTGGGGCCCGCTTAAGCGCGGGCGTTTCTTCCTTCAGCGCAAGTATAATATCACTTGATAGTAATGCTGTCAAGTGGTCTTCGGCAAAAGATATCAGAGTCTCTCCGGACAGCGGGGTGAGGCTCAGGGTATCTCACCATTTCTGACTACTGCGGCAGGCAATTTCGGCTGCTCCACAAAGTCGATGACAGTTGTGAAGAAAGGATCCAGACCACAGAAGTAGCGGACAGTGACAGGAGGACACTATGCGAACTGGCGTGAGCGGATGGCAAAAGTGTGCTGCATTAGTGGTGCTGCTCGCAGTGATGGCGGCGCCCGTCATGGCGGTCGAGGTGGATCACATCGGGACGAACCAGAAGGTGCTGGTCATTTGCGTGAAGTACAGCGATAAGTCGGGGACGCGAATGAGCAGTTCCTCGGACTGGGTAAACCTGCTGAACAACGAAGTGGACAACTTCTACAACGAGGCGACCTACGGCGAGACGACGTTTACATTCGAGACGCCGTCGGGTGTGCCAAACAACGGATGGCTGGACCTGGGATACAAAGCGAAGGAGTACGATTATAAGAAGACGGGTCAGGACGCGGTTGATCTGATCGACTCCTACGTGGACTTCTCGAATTACCGTCGAGTGTTGGTGATCATGAACAACCCGGATTTCGGCGGTCAGGGCGCAAGTCCGTGGTGGTGGGAGACCGATGAGGCGACGGACGCGACAGTCAAGATCGACGGGAGCAATGTAGACGCGCGGAAGATGAGCCTTGCCTGTGTCAACGAGTGGCAGGCCACTACCGCCCGCGGAAAGGCGTTCGATGAGGGCGGTTCGGTGATGGCGCACGAGATGGGTCATCAGCTTGGCGCCCCGACGCATTACTCGCCCGTGCGCTGGCATCCGGGCATGTCCTCGGACGCCATAACGCCGTGGGGCATCATGGGCCTGTCGCCGACACTGAACCACTTCATCGGCTGGTGCAAGATGAAGAAGGATTGGGTCGAAAGCGGAGACATTCAGACACTGGGACCACCCTCGGGCCGCGATATCGTCCAGACGATTACGCTCAAGCCGCTGGAACAGAGTACGAGCGGCACCCACCTTATCAAGCTGCCGATTGAGGATCCGAGCGGCGGTGGTCCGTTCAAGGGGTTCATGGTCGAGAATCGCCGTCAGATCAACGGCGATGAGGAGCTTCCTGAAGAGGGTGTGCTGATCACGTTCATCAACGAAGCCCCGCATATCCGCAGCAAGTGCATCGTCGAGCATGATCCCGATCACGCCGCCGACAACAGCAAAGCACCGCTTGAGGTGGGGGACAGCATCGAGTTCAACGCCTATAACCTCAAGATCACGAACGTGAGCGAGTCGGGCAATGACTACAACGTGAAGATTGAGTACCGCCTGCCCCCATCGGCGAAACCCGATCCGCAGATCATCCCGTGGGGCGCGCCTCCGTGGGAGACCGTGGATATGTGGATCGACAGCAAAAAGAACGGGTGGGACACCTACAAGTACACCGATTCAAGCGGCAATCCAACGGGCAACGGGGACCCGGCGTGGGTCGATCACAAGAACCGTGTTTACTTCCGGGTCCGCAACATCGGCCCCGGCCCGGCCAGCAACGTTCGGGTGCAGCTTTACGTCACGCAGCCACCCGGGATTGGCGATAAGAACGCGGACTGGAACAAGATCGGTCAGGCGATCATCCCCAACATCGGACCGGGCGGAACCGCGGAGCAATGGGTTATCTGGAAGCCCGGCAAGGGGAAGCATACCTGCATCAAGGCCGAGATCGAGCCTGTGCCGGGCGAGTTGAGCGAGACGAACAACCGGGCTCAGGAGAACGTGACCAACTTCGAGACCAGTTCCGACAGTCCGTGGCGAACGGTCGGTGCTGACATGCGGGTAAACAACCCCTTCGACGGTGAGTCCATCAGAGTCTACATGCACGTCGAGGACGTACCCCTTGGCTGGCACGTAGGCGTCGAACCCGATACATTTACCCTCTCACCTCAGGGCTTCGACCAGGTACGCGTTGAGGTCAAGCCCAATGACACCACCAGCCCATCGATGGTGCCTCAGGCAGGTGCGGCGCTGGAGAGATACCGCCCCGGCTACCGCGGGGAGCCGAAGGTAACCGCCCTGGTTCCCTACGGCGACGGCTTCATCCCCATCGGCGGGGTCGATATGTGGACTCAGCTCACGAAGAAGACCGACCTGAGCTGCCAGGTCCGCCCGCTTACCGGCGGAGGCATGCCGCAGTTGGACATTCAGCTTCCGCAGCCTGATATCCAGCTTCCGGAGGGACGGATGCCGCAGTTCGAGGCGCCGCAGCTTCAGTTGCCCGAGGACGATAACGAGGACCAGCAGGGAGCGCTGCCTCGCTCGCCGATGATGCTCGCAAGCGCGGCGGGGATCGAGGCGCTCTCGTCCGGTGACCCCGTGCGCATCGCCCAGGTGATCGGCGGAGATGACGGTCCGACTATCGATGTCGGCGACGGGCCGACTGTCGAGCAGCCCGACGATGAGCGCGAAGGCGAGCCGGTTACCATCGAGCGCGGCACAGCGGTCGGCGTGATCGGCGTGCTCAACCCGGGCAAGGCGGGACTTCCCATCGCGGTGGAGTTCACCCATGAGGATGGCACAAGCCGCATCATCAACGTGAAGACGAACGCGCGCGGGATGTACCGCGCGGTGCTCAAAAACGTGCGCAAAGCGGGTGTATGGCGTGCCCGGGGGTGGTTCATCGGCACCGACACGCTCCACTCAAGCGAGTCGCATCCATGTGTGTTCCGGGTCGAGTAACGCGTCGGCGACAGTGACAGCCACCTCCGGCCCCGGGCGGCATGCCCCGGGCCGGGTTCGTTACCCAACGTGTTGCGCGCGAGCCGGGATGCGTGCAATATGATGACGAGGGGAGCACACAGGGGCGTCGCCCAAAAAGCTCCGGTCAGCACGGAGACCTCAGTCCGTCAGTTGAACCGGTTAGGATGCGCCCCCTCGCCGAACAGGTCCTCGTCCAGCTCCAGCAGCGTCTCGACAAGTTCCTCGTGGATATTCGCCAGCGGCAGTGTGCCCTGCATCAGCGGCACCTGGTCGGCCGCGTAGCCGCCGCGCTCGGCAGCCGTCTGGTCGGGCGCGTAGCTCACTGCGTCGTTCGTCACGCCCAGCACGACAGGGATTGGCGCCCGCGCGCCCTCGACGATCTCGTTCTTGATCGCCTGGAAGATCTCGAAAGGCGCCGCGTAGAGGCCGATCGGCCCGAGCCGCATCGCCTGCAGCACCGTCGGCTTCACCACCGGTCGCCCCTGCTCCATCGCGTCGATGAACCGGCGGTAGGCGATCGCCTTCACAGTTGCCAGACGGACCTGGCGGTCCGTGTCGGTGGCCTCCGGCGCATGGATGATAGCCTCCTGTTCGGCCAGCAGTTCGCGGAAGTCCTCCAGCATATATGCCCGCCGACTGAACTGCGCCTCGCGGCGGATGAGCCGCGCGCGATCGACCTCGATGGGCTCTGCTGCGCGCAGGCCCTCGCGTAGGCTGCGGGCGTAGCGAGCCCCGATCACGTCCAGCGCCAGTAGCGCCTCCTGCTCGGGCCCGTGAACCACGCAGGTGTTCACATCGCCCTGCGCGCCCTGCAGGAAGAGGCCCGTAGCGCCGGGGTGCTCGCGCTCGATGAGATTCGTCGCCACACCGCAGAAGTCGCCGTGAATCCACTGCGAGTCCGCGCAGCAGACCACGGGGTGGCAGCCGAATGAGCTTGCGAAGCCCAGCAACTCGCCATCCTCTCCGCGCGCCACCAGAACGTGCGCGGTCGTGTCGGTGAGTTCCGGGCGGTTCGGCCGCCAGTCCTCGCGTAGTGCCTCCTCAAGCGGCGGGCGCTCGTCGTACTCGCGGTTGTAGCCGATGCCCTCGCAGGGGACCTCGGCGTGGGCGAGCGTAGCTGTCCGCAGATCCCCGAGCCCCGCGATTGCCGCCTGAGCGATGAGGTCCGGCAGAATCTCCAGATACGGAGGATCGGGCTGTCCCCAGCCGATCAGGCCGCCAGTCTCCGGGCCGCTGTGCGTGTGCGTGCAGTTGATCATCACGCGCTCGCGAGGGATACCGGTCGCCTCGTGCACGAGATCGCAGACACGCTCGGTGGTCGCGCGGTAGATCACGCACAGGTCGAGGCTGACGATGACCGCGGGCTCCCCGCCCGCCTCGACGGCCATCGCCCGCGCCCAGAGGCGGTCGCGGATGCCGACGCTGTGGCGGTTGATGAACGCGCCGAAACCCGCAAGCTCCACGCCGATGCGCGGTGTGATGTCCACGCGCCCGAAGCCGATCCTCATTCTGTCTCGTCCTCTCGGTTCGCGAAGTGCTCCCGCGCCGCGTCGAGGTTGTCGTTCACCCTGGCGATGCCCTCGACAAGCTGATCGATGTACTCCGGCTCGCTCAGCAGCAATCGATGCATCATCACCACGCCCGTCTCGTCGCAGATGCGCTCAACGTTCGGCAGGCGCAGGGTGGCGTAATCCTGCATGACTGCCGGATCGCGGTGGGGGACGGGGCTGGTCGGGTGTTGCAGGTCCATCAGCCGATGCCGGTAGACCGGCTCGTACGGCGTGCCCAGCGAGACGCCTTCCGCGCCCAGCGCCTCGATGTACTCAGAGCGGTCGAGGCCCTTCGCCAGGGCCGGGTCGAAGTGCATCGTCACCGCGTAGTAGGCCTGCCGCGTTGTGCGCGGATCGCGTTCTGCAGCGCGCAACGGTCCTCCGATGCGCTCCAGCCCCTCCGCCAGCCGCGTCGCGTTCTCCTCCCGGATGCGGGTCTGCTCCTCGATGCGAGTCAGCCCGCCGCGCAGCAGCACGCACTGCATCTCGGTGCTGCGGTAGTTGTGCGCGTAGACGCCGGCCGCCTCCAGCCCCTCACCGTCCTCGCTCGGCGCCCAGCCCACGTGCTTGAGTGCGAACGCGGTGCGGTATATCTCATCGTCGTTGCACGTGATAGCGCCGCCCTCGCCTGAGGTGAGGGGCTTGCTCTGCTGGAAGGAGAAGCTGCCTGCGTCTCCGATCGAGCCAACGCCTTCCCCGCGCCACTGACTCCCGTGCTGGTGCGCGCAGTCCTCGACGACCCGCAGGTCGTGCCGCCGCGCGATGTCCATGATCGCGTCCATGTCCACCACACAGCCGTAAAGGTGCACGGGCACGATCGCGCGGGTCTTCTGCGTAATGGCAGCCTCGACGGCTTCGGGATCGACGCCCCACGTCTCCGGGTCGATATCCACCAGCACCACGTTGGCGCCGACATCCAGCGCCGCCTGCATGGTCGCCACCCAGGTGAGCCCCGGTACGATCACCTCGTCGCCGGGGATCACGCCGACGGCCTGCAGCGCGGTCTGGATCGTCACCGTCCCGTTGGACAGCGCCATCGCGTGCTCTGAGCCGATGAACCGGGCGAACTCCTCGCAGAACGCGGTCTCGTGCGGGCCGACCCAACTCCATTTGCCCGAGCGCACGACCTCGTCCATCCACTCCGCCTCAATATCGCCCGCAGTGGGCCATGGCTCGTGCTCCAGCGTCACGGCGGGCTCTCCGCCGCAGATTGCCAGCTTCGTGGTGCTCATGGTGCGAACCCTCTCTGCGCGTCCAATCTCGTCTGACGGAACGGCCTTCGCCGTCGAAGGCGAAGGGCCTTCGTCGTGAGAGAACACCGGGCAGGGCGCCCGGACTTCGAACGGCAATCGCAACGGCTCTCGCCACGTCAGATGGAGGGCCCGTCCCACCCGACCGGGAAGACCATGTGGGAAGGAGAAGCGTCGTTTACGCGTGACAAACCGTCCGCTCAGATGAGGAGATGCAGATCGTGTCTGAACCACTGAAAGTTGGCGTCGTCGGACTCGGCATTCGCGGATTCTGGCTGGCGCAGATGACCCACGAGGGCGAGGCCACCCAACTCGTCGCCATGGCCGACCTCGACCCCGAGAAGCTTGATCTCGCCCGCGAGCATTTCGAGGACGTCGAGATGTACGATTCCGGCGCGAAGATGGCGCAGGAGGCCGATATCGAAGCGGTCTTCATCGGCACTGGCGACCGCTACCATGCCGATAACGCCCGCGAGGCCATGCGCGCGGGCAAGCATGTACTCGTCGAAAAGCCCCTCGCGCAGAGCTTCGAGGACCTCGCGGAGATTGCGCACCTCAAGCACCTGACCGGCCTGAGCATCACCACATTTTAGGAGTTGCGCCACGCGGGTCTGGGACAGCGGGAGAAGGAGACTAT
>CAZAHB010000160.1:0-7415 GCA_964484945.1 uncultured Armatimonadia bacterium
GCGAAGATCTGTTCCTCCAGTGGGATCGACGAGTCGCCCACACTCACCCGGATGAGAGCTTCGCCTCCCATTCGTTCCTGATAGAGGCGTGAGCTAACGCCGGTGGGGGCATCGTCGGTGGCGTCACCCGTCGCGACGGTCACGACACCCAACAGGGCCAGGGTGGCCGCAACCGTCGTCAACGTCTTCTTGTGTGAGGCCTGTCGTTCGTATGCCTCGACGCGTTCGGGCCCACGGTAGAGCTTGAAGGCTCGATCCCCGACTCGGGCACGGCCCTTGTCCTCGGCCAGCGGCGCCAACTTTGCGCTCCGCGAACTGACCTCCGTCACCGAGTAGCGGCCGACCTTGACAAGAATCATTTCCTCCAGGTCCTTCTGCCACACCGGCCGGACAAGCAACATTTCCATGCCGGCCTGGAGCCGGTTGTCATGTCCGAGATTAACGGTTGCGACGCCAAAGTCGTTTACCGACGTGATGTAGCCCTGAGGGACGCGGTTAACGAGGATTTCCTCCACGGCATTGTTTGCGGCCTCGCGCAACGCGTCGTTGATGACACGCGATTCCTCGCCCTGCCACCCCGGGATGGCCTTGGTGGTTATCCTGATGTTCGCCCCGTTGAGATACTCCCCGAGCTTCACATCGAGAACACCCACCGCGAGGGCGACCGTGGCGCGACCGGTATCCGCGTCCACTTCTAGCTCTGTGATCTTGCCGGTGGCCACCTGATCAACCCCCAGGCGATCCCCGAGCCGAACCTTCTCGACATCCGACAGTGGTGGTGTCAGCTCAAGTTCGTTCAGCTCGCGTTGCAGGTCCATCGTGGACGTGACCATGAACTCCCGCGACCTCTCCATCTCCAGTGCCAGAGCGTCCGTCGCCTTCTGGCTGGTGATGGAGTTGACGGCATCATCCGTATCCTTGATCGGGAGCACGATGATCGAGGCGCTCTCCACAACTGGCTGTGCCTGCGCCTCCGCAACCACCGGGAAGCTCACCACTGCGTACGGTACAACCATAGTTGCCGCAACGTAAAGTGCGACGCATTTCCAGGTTCGACTGCGGTATAGGCGATGCATTATCTCGTTGCTCCTCCCGGCATGCGGCTCAGAGACGCGGCGCGTCTGGCTGATTGCGCACGCAAGCGAGTATCTACCACTATCCGCGGTGCTCAAGCCCGCGGGAATCCCATTAGCGACCCAGCGACACCGTCGAAATCGCACGTGTTTGCTGGCCGTCGGTGCTGCGCGCGCCGACGACTACCAGGTATGTTCCGTTCGGCACCCGAGTACCTCGGGCAGAGGTCCCGTCCCAACTCAATCGCTGCATTCCGGCTGTCTGCACGTCGCCGTCGGCGAGTGTCTGAACCACGCGACCGGCGATATTGAGCACATTGACCTGCACCTGTGCATCTGCAGACAGCGTATACGAGATCTCGACGCCCGCGCCGACCGGACGGGCGGCAGGCGCGGTCACCGTCAGGGCTCCATCTCCATCGGACAGTCTGATCTGCAACTCACGCGCATCATCACGCGCTGTGAACTCATAGCTCTGAACGGTCCGCATATAGATCTCTCGATCGGCTGCGGTATCCACCAGCACGGGACGCACCTCGTTGGGCACGGATGACAGATCCGGCCAGCGCACGCAGACCTTCTGACCGGTCGGGCCGTTGGCGCTGACCGTCCATCGGCTCGAATCGCCGGTCGACCGCACATCGACAGCCTGTGCGCCCGCGTTGCTTTGGACCGCTGCGTAGACCATCTGCCCCATACTCACAGCCGGCGGCTTCAAAAGGTCCATTCCCGGATCGAAGTCATCTGTGGCCGCCGGCGCACAGCCGATCCATGTTGCAGCATCCTGCATTCGACCTGCGCTGACGACGAGCGGCATCAACCATCCGCCCTCGGGTTTCGATACCGCGGCGGTTGTCGCCTCCTCGCCTACGGCCAGCGTGTCGGTCTGACGGTTGCCAATAATCGTGACATCCTCGCCTACATTCAGCCAATAGCCGATGTACGGCTCTGCGATTGCCGACGTCGCGTATCCACCCAGTGTGTAGGCGAACAGCGGGCTTCGCACCAGGCCACCGGCCATTGCCTGCTGCATTGTGTATACGACCCCGGCGCGGTCGCGCACGGCCAGCGAGTAGAAGTCCACCGGATCGGTAAAGAAGTCTCCCACGAGATTCCAGCCCGACTGGCCGGCCTGAAGATCGAACTCAAATTGATCCTCCGCCGGCAGGCCCTCTCGGCTGAGTTCGCGCGGCTGATCGAGGTTCAGCCAGTAGCCTGAGCCGAGTCGGAAGCGATCGGCTGGTGTGGACGGATACAGTGCATACTGCCCAACGCGCGGCTCCCACGCCGCCATCTGCAGGCTGTTGGCAGGAACGCCCATCAGCTCCGCGGGATCTGTGGCGGGGTAGTCCCATGGCAGAGATATCAGTTGCAGCCCCTTGGGGAACGTACGAATGCTGCTTACCGAGAAGTTGACTGCGGTCGTCTCCTCGCCGCTCTCTACGGTCGCGATCTGCGTCGGCGGCGACACTGTAAAGCCCGTTGGATCCGGCCGGATCGTCACCTGGCCTGTCGGCACGCTGTCGAAGCGGTAATTGTATGGCGTACCGTCGGACGCAGTCTGCGTGTTCTCGGTGCTCACGGTTGTGGCCAGCACGGACTCACCGGAGAGTACCTCGACGGTCATTCCGCCGACGGGCTCGCCACTGAGGTCTCGCGCGACGAGGCCCGAGATGCTCCCGGGCGGTTCGCTTTGCATCGTGAGCGCGACCTCGGAAGTCTCGGTCGCCGCGACATCCACTCCCTCGGGGTCGGGGCGCTGGTAACCTGCCTTTGTCGCCTCCACGTTGTAGGTCCCTGGCTGAACCTCCAGGACCACTTCACCGTTCGCGTCCGTAGTGTCCGAGGCCGCGAGGGTATCCTCGCTCATGGCCTCGACCAGTGCATCGGCCAGCGGGTTCCCGTCTGCATCCACGACTGTCACGGCGATGTTCCCAGGTGCTGCGTTCAGAGCCAAATCAACCTGTACCGTATCGCCGGACCGGATCGTGGTATGGGCTTCCGCCGTACCATACCCGATATCTGCACCGTCGGCGACAATGATCGCGTCGCCTGCAGGGATATTGCCGATCTGGTAGGTGCCGTCCGCGGCTGTGGTTGTGCAGTCTATCAGGTCACCGCGCTCGAACTGGTTCTCTTCGGCGTTCTGAGCAGGTTCGGTCGCCGCGGTCTGCCCGGTTCCGTCTCCGCCTTCTTCCTCGCCGCCTTCAGGCTCAGGCTGTATTGCTTCGTACGCGCAAACCTGCACCGTCGCGAGCGGCTCCCCTGTGGCCATTGCCGTCACGGTGCCGCGCACCGCACCCGGCTCTGCACGCGATATCGCGAAGTCTACCACCGGATAGGCGAAGCCACCGTGCGCGTCCTCGTTATCGGCGTGATCAATCTCAAATCCGGGCCGGTGCGCCTCGAGCGTGTACACACCCGGCGCCAGGCCGCCGACTACATAGCGTCCATCTTCCTCACAGGGCACTGCTGCGACCATCGTACTGCCACGCATCACGCGCACAATCGGGGTCGGGTCATTGATTGGCTGGTTCCCATCGCTGATTGACAACACGCGGCCCTGGAAGCCCGCCGTCCGCAAGTAGCACAGCGTGTTATGCAGCAGCTTTGACCGATAGTTCTTGCACACACCCCACCCGGTCGGGTTGGTCGTCTCGTCGTAATGCCGGTGAGTCTGCTCGAAGCCCCATGCGAAGTAGACCACGCGGTATCCGTTCTCGCCCTGCTGATAGCGGAGACCGGCTGTGCCGCCAGGACCGTAGTCGTGTGTCACCACTGCATCTCCGGTGGCCTGAATGACATCAGGCCAGACCGTAAAGACCGCACAGTCCTGCGGGTAGCACCGATTGCTGTGTTCCCACGCACCGGTCTCCAGGGTCATGGGCGGATACCAGTGATATGTCCAACCCGGATGCCGCGCGACCGGATCTCCGTCGGTTCCATTAATGTTTCGCGGATAGCCTGCAGTGGGAAGGCGGAGGTCCTCCAGCACCAGGTGACACTCGCCGCCTGAAGAGTCCCGGACGAAAGTCGAGTGCAGATATGTGTTGTAGAACGTGTTCGGCACCGTCCCGTCGAGTGTCAGGGCGAAGCCAATGTCCATCCCTGAGATCATCATCCGGCCGCCACGGTCGAGGAATGTCGCCAGCGTCGCCTGCGTGCCTGCATCCACGACGCTGCCGGGGGCCGTCCAGACGTTACCGGTGTGCGGCGCTGCCCAGACAACGCAGCGGTTCGCCACCAGCACCTGGCGGGTGTCAGTCATGTCCGGGACCGTCAACTGCGTCTCGGTCGTGGGCAGATAGTAGATGAGGTCGTTCATCTCGATCGGCCCGCGGCAGATCACGCGCCAGACATCATAGCCCTCTCCCAGTCGGGAGCCCCGGGCCTCACCGCTGACGCCGCCGCGGAAAGTGTTGAAAGCCTCATTGTCCGCTTCTTCGGAGTCGCCGGGGTTCGTAGTGTAGTAGCTCTCGACCGGATACCGGGCCGGCAGATCGTTATTCTCAAAGCTGGCGTTCCAGATGAACGACTGCCCCTCACAGTAATCGTCCACGAACAGCACATTCGTGGATGGCTGGAACATGAGGGTGGTGAAGCCGTAAATGTCATCGTATTCGAAGCTGTTGCCGGCCTGGTCCGCGACATGGATGTCGATGATGAAATCGCTCGGCGACGAAGGCGTGGTCCACATGCCACTGAAGATACCGTCACCGGCCGTCTCGTCGCCGTGCGCGGGATCGCCGTCATCAAACAGCTCCGCCTGCCCCACCGTGTCGCAGTCCACCTCGAGCTTGCCTGAACCACCGACCGGCTCGCTGGCCCAGACACTCGTGAAGTCCTCCTCATCATCTTCATCGCTGATGAGAACATCGCTGAATATCTTGTGGTCGATCCCCTGGCTGTCGTCCTCAGCCGAATCGGGATCCTTGAACTCGGCGACGACCTGCTGCACGCCCGAGTCCTGATCGAAGACCTCAACGTGAACGGTCACTTCCGTGCCGGGCGGCACGAACCGGTCCTCTGCATCCACCCACGGGAGGTCCTCCAATTTCGGGGGAACCGGGTCTTCGACCTCGAAGCGCCAGATGTCCGGCTCAGCACCCGCGTCATCCGGTCGCATCGAAGTGAAGAAAAGTCGGACCGGCTGGCGGGGATTCAGTCCGGGGTTGAAGCAGGGGAATCGGTCATCATAACTGTCGGTCTCATCAAGATTACTGCGCAGCGTGGCATCGACGACGGTCTCACCTGCCGGCGCGACCGTCCAGATGTTATAGTCTGTGGACAGATCCGCGGCATTGACCGGTCGGTCGGAAGCGAACGCGATCATCTGAGCGTTGTGACGCCACGTCGGATCCGTATCGTTTGACAGCGGGTTCCCACCGCCGTCGGTCACCTGCTCGAGATTCGCGCCGGTGTAGTCTACTCGATAGATACGACTTCCCTCGGCGCCTTTGCGGGTGAACAGAATCTGTCCGGCACCGACTGCGGCCGTGGGCGCCCAGGCTGGCTGGGTCTCATTGTCTGGCGTCTCCATGATCGGCTCGGGGAGCCTCGACCCGTCGGACGGGATCCAGAACAGGTCGCGGCTGCCGGCATTGTCGCCGCTGAAGGCAATGCGCAGTCCGTCCGGTGACCACGTCGGGTCGTATTTGTTCCCGGGGCTGGACGTCACCTGGCGAATCGTGCCCGTGAGCACCTCAACCGTGTAGATCTGGGACGTACCACTCACGTCACTTGAGAACGCGACCAGACGACCACCGGGATCGTACGCCGGATACAGCTCGTCCCCATCCATGTCGGTAAGTTGCGTCACAAGAGAGCCATCGACGCGCAGCAACCAGAGGTTGAAGTTGTCGGCGGTTACACCGGGGTCGAACTGCCCGTCCCCGTCTTCATCGATACCGTTCGATGAAATGACGATACGGTTCAATTCGCCCTGCGGGGCTGCGTCCGGGTAGAATTCCTCGCTGGCAGTTGCCGACGGAGTAAGGTTCATGTCCGGCACGGGGCCCGAGCCCTGAGCGGTCCGCACCTCTTCCATCCGCTCGAAAAGCCAGTCGGGCCTGTCGGAGCCGATGTAACGGCGACCAGACGGCAGCTTTTGTCCCAAAGAGGTGTAATACTGCGGAGCCGCACTTCGCGCGCGAAGCGGTTTGCTCGACGCCGCCAGGGAGGAAACCGATGTGGAAAAGATAAGAGCGGCGCACGACAACAATGTGAGCGTCAGAAGGAACCGTCCCTTCTGCAACACAATCACTCCCCGGGCCTGCGGCATACGCTCATGCGGTGGCTGCAGTAAATGCTCTCGATATCTTGCAAATCCTCGTTCGGTCTTCAGGCCTGATCGGGAGAAACCACATTTAAGGAGGATAGAACTAATCCTCCTCCCTCCCGATTGCCACGCCGATCCGTCCCTGTCGGCAGAAGATGCGAGTGCCCGGGCCATCCCGGCGTCGGTTCCGCAATGAAGCTGCTTCGGCAGCGGATTATAGCACACCCGCACAAAGCAACGCAAGCCAGCAACGGTTAACGCTGCGTGACGAGCCAGGCACTGCGACAACTCATGAGTGATCCATGGGGCCTCTCATGGTTTGACAAGCTCATTCCAGAGCCGTTGCGCCTCTCGACGCGTCTGATTCTCGCTGCCTGATGCATCGATTTCGTAGTCGGTCTCATGTCGGTCGATTCCCAGACGGTCATGCACGTCCAGCCGCCGCCTCGCTTCCTCCGGCGACAGATCATCTCGACTGATCAGCCGCTGGAGCCGCTGCTTTTCGGGCGCATCGACCATGACCGTCACATCCACCAGCGCCAGTGCCCCCATCTCGACGAGGTTCGCCGCCTCAACAGCGACCATTGGCGCCCCCCGCTGTCTCGCTCGCTCGATCTTCTCGGACATCCGTTGGACCATCGCCGGATGCACGATCCGCTCCAGACGCTTTCGGGCATCATCGTCCGAGAAGATCAGTGAACCTAGTTTCGCGCGATCCAGCCCGTCCACCTCCCGCCGATATGCCTCTCCGAATTCGTCGATGACGCTCTCCAGCAATCCGCCGGGAACGAGCACCTCGCGGGAGACCTCGTCGGCGCGGACCGTCACCGCACCCAGGCGGCTCAGTTCATCCATCACGACAGACTTCCCGGCCGCGATTGGCCCGATGACCCCGACGACGATCATCGTGCGCGCCTCCGCGGTCTCCCGCCTGATCTGCCTGTCACTGTTCCGAGTCCGCATCCTCGGCATCGTCATCGTCGGCATCCTCCGACTCATCGTCGGCATCCTCCGACTCATCGTCGGCATCCTCCGACTCATCGTCGGCATCCTCCGACTCATCG
>CAZAHB010000160.1:7515-12343 GCA_964484945.1 uncultured Armatimonadia bacterium
CTCATCGCCGGCATCCTCCGACTCATCGCCGGCATCCTCCGACTCATCGCCGGCATCCTCCGACTCATCGCCGGCAGACTCAGCCTCGTCCCTCTCGTCCTCCCGGTCAGGTTCTTCGGAGGTTTCGTCCGCGGCGCCTTCTTCATCCGCCTCGTCTTCCACGTCATCCGCCTCGTCTTCCCCCTCTGGCTCTTCAGACGCCGCCTCCTCCTGCTCGACTTCCTCGGCGTCCTCGGCATCCTCTGTCGCCTCAGTAGCTTCCTCGGCCTCGGGTTCCTCTGCGGCTTCTTCGGCTGCCGCTTCCCGAGCTTCGGGTGCCTCTTCGTCAGCCTCTTCCCCAGTCTCTTCAGCTTCCTGAGCGGTTCCAGCCTCCGGTGCCTCTTCGCCGAGTTCGGCGGCCACTGCTCCCAGCACATCGCCGAACTGATCACCGAGCGTGGTCGGCGCATTCTTCCCTTCGTCAACCATGTGCTTTTGCATCTCCTGACGCTGCTTCTCCTGGGTTGCAGCAAGAAGCGACAGCGTCATCCGGCGCGCCTGGGGCCTCATTTTCAGGACCTTCAGGTCCAACTTTTGCCCCTCTTCGATGATCTCACCGGGCGAGTCAATGCGCTTCTCGACAAGCTCGCCGATCGGCAGGAAGCCCTCGACCTCGTACTTAAGCAGTTCAACGAATGCTCCCGTGCGCACGATGCGGTTGACCCGACCCTTGACGGTCGAACCTGGCTGAATCTCCTTGCCCACGCGCTTCCACGGGTCCGGAAGAATCTGCCGGCGACCAAGCGAGATGCGCTCCTTCTTGCGGTCAATGTCGAGCACAATCACGCGCAGTGTCTGGCCCACCTGGCACACATCTGAAGGGTGTTCGACACGCCCCCACGCCATCTCCGACACGTGCAACAGCCCATCCACTCCGCCGAGGTCGATGAATGCGCCGTAGTCGGTGATATTGCGGACCTTGCCTTCGCAGACCAGCCCCTCCTGCAGGCGCTCCATGGTCTCCTCGCGGCGCTTCTTCCGCTCTTCTTCGACCACAAGGCGGTGAGACAGGACGACCTTCTTGCGCCGACGGTCGGCCTCCAAAACCTTGAGCCGAAGCGACCGGCCGACGAAGCGATCCAGATTCCGCACGTCACGGGTGGCCACGTGTGAGGCGGGCACGAAGCCGCTGACACCAAGGTCAACGCGCAGGCCGCCCTTGACCCGGTCGGTGACCATTGCATCGAGTATCTCACCGGTCTCGAGGGCCTTCATGACCCGGTTCCAGACGCGCTCGTAATCCGCGCTCTTTTTCGACAGGATGGTCATGCCCTCATCATCGCTGAGGTTGGCGACGGCCACTTCGATGTCGTCGCCCTTCTCGGGCATCTCCGAGCGATCCAGAAATTCGTACATCGGCACGACACCTTCGGCCTTGCCGCCGATATCGACGAGAACACCACCCTCGTCGATAGAGACGACGGTCCCGGTGACAATATCGCCGGGCTTCAGCTCGGGGGGCGCGGCCTCGTCAAGATCGATGTCATCCATCGACGTGATCTCTTCTTCGGGTTCAGGCTCAGGTTCGGGTGGAGGAGCCTGCTGAGGCTCCGTTTCCTCTGCTGGCTCCTCTGCTGGCTCCTCTGCTGCGTCCTCCGCCTCAGCGGCCGCCTCCGGACGCTCCTGTGGTGCCTGCTCTTTGCCCTCGGCCTCTGCAGGTGGTTGCTCCTGCGATTGCTCTGCCTGCTCGTCTGATGCTTCAGGGGCCTCGGGGGTCGGCTCGGCTCCCGACTGCTCTGCGTTCTGCTGTTCGTCGGTGTCTTCCTCAACGTCGGGCTTCTCGTCACCGTCTTCGAAATCCCATGCAGACATTCCAAGTCCTCCTTCGCCCTCACGACCGTCTGATAATCGGCCCTGCGGGCTTCGACCTCACGAGTCAGGTCACACGGCTAAATTAGGTATCGGTTTACGCGTTCTTCAGGTCACGCCAATTCGTCCCCGCGGAGACATCGACAGTAAGCGGCACACTCAACTCCCAGGCCGCCTCCATCACCTCCCTGACCAGGTCCGATACGTCCTCCTTCTCGTCCTCTGGAACCTCGAGGACCAGTTCGTCATGCACCTGCAAAAGCTCGCGGCTGTCCGGGCTCTGGCTCCGGAGCCGTGGCGCAAGGTCGATCATCGCCAGTTTGATTATGTCCGCCGCGGTGCCCTGGATCGGCGTATTGACCGCGGCCCGCTCGGCGTAGGCTCTCGCCCGGCCGTCCGAGCCGTTGATCTCAGGAAGCGGCCGCTTCCGGCCGAGAAGCGTCTCCACGTACCCGGCCTCTCGCGCCATCTCCACTGTCTCGTCGATATATCGCCTGACACCGGGGAGTGCGCGGAAATAGTTCTCGATGAAGTCCTCCGCCTCCTCCCTCGAAATCCCAAGTTGTTTCCCCAGCGCAGTTGGTCCCTGGCCGTAAAGCACCGCGTAATTTACGGTTTTGGCCCGGCCCCGCATCTCATAATCCACCTCGTCGGCGGGCACCTCGAACAGCGCGGCGGCCGTCTCGGTGTGAATATCCGCGCCCGAGTTGAAGGCTTCAGTCAGGCGGCTGTCTTCGGAAATGTGTGCCAGTATCCGAAGCTCAATCTGCGAGTAATCCGCTGCGACCAACAGATAGCCCGGACCGCTGACGAAGCACCCCCGTATCTCCCGGCCCACCTCGGTGCGCACGGGAATGTTCTGCAGATTCGGATTTCGGCTCGACAGGCGCCCGGTCGCCGCAACGGTCTGCTCGAAGCTGGTATGGATGCGCCCGTCGTCCTCCACCTCTTTGAGCAGCCCGTCCACGTAGGTCGAGCGCAGCTTGGCGTATTCGCGATACTCCAGCACCAGCTTCGCGATCTCGTGGTCGTCCGCCAGATCCTCGAGCACCGCCGCGCTGGTGGACCAGCCTGTCTTGGTCTTCGGCCCCTTCGGCAGTTCCATCTGCTCGAAGAGAACCTCCGAAAGCTGCTGCGGCGACCCAACGTTGAACTCACAGTTCGCCAGATTGCAGATGCGTTCCTCCACGTCCTGAACAATCTCGTCGAATCGTTCCCCCATCTCCTCCAGGCGTTCCACGTCAACCGCGATCCCCGCAAGCTCCATCTCCGCCAGGATCGGCACCAGTGGCATCTCGATGTCGTCGAACAGGTCCAGCAGGCCTGCCCGCGCGAGGTGCTCGCGCAGCGGCTCGCGCAGGTCCCGCACCGAAAGCGCCTCGGCGGCCGCGCGCAGATGCTCCGGTTCGGTCTCTGCCTGCGACTCCCCATCGGCCTCGGGCAGCGCATAACCCAGGTGCTCCTGCACCAGCAGCCCCACCGAGTGGTCGCGCCGGTTCGGCACAAGCAGATATGACGCGATCTCGGGGTCGAACTCGGCCCCCGCGACCTCGAAGTCCAGCGGGGCCAGCGCTCGGATCAGCGCCTTCAGGTCGGCCGCCCGCTTGACGATCTGCTCATCCGCCAGCGCATCGGCCAGCCCTCCGAGTTCCAGCGCATCCGCGGATGGCTCCGCAAAGAGCGTGCCCTCGCCTTCCATCTCGGGTGTCAGCGGTATCAGTGCCGCGAGATCCTCTCCCACCGCCACCGCCAGCACCGGCAGCTCGCCCTCGGCCAGCGCCATGCTCATGCTGCCATCGCGCCGGATGCGCGCCACGATCTCATCCAGCCGCTGTTGCTGTTGCACTGTCTCCACGTGGATGTCGCGCTCGTGCTCCTCGCCGCGGGGCAGCCGATCCAGCACCGAGGTGAACTCCAGCCGCGCCGCCAACTCCCGCAGCTTCTCGAGCGGCAGCCCATCCCACCAGATCTCGTCAACGTCGGTCTCGATGGGCGCGTCCGTGTCGATCGTCGCCAGGCGTTTGCTCAGCCGCGCCGCCTCGGGCTCCTCGACCAGGCGGTTGCGGATGCGCGTGGAGTCGATCTCGTCGATCCCCTCCAGCGCCTCCTCCACCGAATCGAACTGCTCCATCAGGGTCGCCGCGCTCTTGTCCCCAATCCCCGCCACGCCCGGAATGTTGTCGGAGCTGTCCCCGCAGAGTGCCTTCAGATCGATGAGTTGCTCCGGATCGAGGTCGTACTCCTCGCGCACCCGCTCGCGGTCGTAGCGCCGGATATCCTTGATCCCGCGTATCGTCGCGACGACCTCAATATTGTCATCAACCAGTTGCAGCAGATCCCGGTCACCGGTGACGATCACGACATCGCGGTCCTCGGCGGCCGCGCGCTTGCTCAGCGTGCCGATCACGTCATCGGCCTCGTACCCCGGCAACGAGACCTCGCTCATGCCGAGGGCATCGATCAACTCCGACAGCAGCGGGACCTGTGCCTTCAGGGCCTCGTCGGTCGGGGGGCGGTGGGACTTGTACTCCTCGTAGATCTCGTCGCGGAAGGTCGGGCCGGGAAGGTCCATCGCAACGGCCGCGTAGTCCGGGTCCTCCTGCTCGAGCAGTTGCATCATCATCTGCAGGAAGCCCAGCAACGCGCCGGTCGGCTGACCGTCGCTGGTGCTCAGCGGCGGCAGGGCGTGGAATGCGCGGTGAAACAGCGAGTGTCCGTCAACGAGCAGTACCTTGTCAGCCATCGTGTGTGTCCCCTGGTGAAGTCGAGTGTGCGTCATGCGTCTGGTGATGGATCGATCTGCGAGTCGGGCCGAGACGTGCCGTAAGTCGTTGTGGAGGGGCCGCTCCGAGCGTCGGCGCCCCCGAGCAAAGCGAGTGGGGCGCAGCGCGAGGAGTTCCGTGATCCCGCCCGGGGGCGGGAGAGCGGAAGGTTTCACCCCGGCCCACCGGCTGCGGATTCACCGACGGGCTCACGACAT
>CAZAHB010000161.1:0-2088 GCA_964484945.1 uncultured Armatimonadia bacterium
ATTGACGAGAACCTCCTCCTACAACGCACGTGACACGATAACGTGAGTAGTTACCAATGTTGAGGCGGCAATTCGCCGCGAGCAGGGGCGAGACCTTCGCCGGATGGACGCGCATTGAGCAGAGGTCCACACGTCATTCACTGTGAAGTGCGCACCCTGATTGACAATAATCAAGGCGTTTGCTGTCTTGACACCTGTCAAGTTTTGAGTTAACATAGCCGTCCGGTGGGTAGACTGATATCATGGTTCACCGCGAAATCCTCGGCGAAACTCAGGACAAGACGCGGTACAAGTTCGAGGTCCACATGGTCAAACGGCCGCCAGACGCTGAGTGCTCGCTTGTCCGGGAGTACCTGATGGCCCAACCGGGGCGGGATCAAGCGAAGATCATTTCACGTATCATGCGTATGGCAGAATTGGGACCGCACAGGAATACCGAGAAGTACAATGACCTTGGTAATGGAATCTTTGAACTTAAAGTGGATCAGCACCGCATCCCGTTCTTCTAACGGGCCCAGGGGAATAATCGTGCTTACGCACGGCTTCTTCAAGAGACAGGATGAGGCTCCAGCGCGGGAAGTCGCGAGAGCCAACGAGTTGCGGTCTCTCTACAATCAGACATTCAGCTCATAGTGGGAAGACAGGAGGAGCGGACATGGCGGACGACACAACGTTTGTAAGTCTGGAGGAAGAGTTCGAAGATGATCCCGACTACGCGCTGCTTCGGGCAGCCGATCGGGTAGTTGATCGCATTTGCATCGCCATGGACGAACAGGGCGTGTCGCAGTCAGAGTTGGCACGCCGTCTGGGCGTCAGTCGGCAACATGTTTGTGCCTTCATCGCTGATCCCGGGAACCCGACGCTGAAGACGATAGTCGAGATGGCGCATGCGCTGGGGTTGCGGGTGAATATCGAACTGACCCCGGCAGAGGAGCCCGACGACGAGACCCCTGCTGCCGAAGAAGCAACATCTCCCGCCCGGGCTGAGGCCTGAGGGCTGAGGCAGGTCCCGCTATCGCCTGAGGCGAAAGCACACCCGTGCAGTCAGTCAGAAAACACGTGGGGAGTGCATCACGATGTCAGAAGTCAAGATCGGCTTTATCGGCGCCGGCGGGAACGCGCGGGGCCACATGACGCGCCTGGGCGATGTGGACGAGGCGACCATCGTTGCTATCTGCGATCTGTCTGAGGAGGCGGCGCAGGACGCCGCGGATGAATTCGGAGGCGCTGTTTACACCGACTACCGCGAGATGCTTGACGCCGCGGAGATGGACGCGCTGTATGTATCCATCCCGCCTTTCGCGCACACCGATGCGGAGATCCTCGCCGCTGAGGCCGGCCTGCACCTCTTCGTCGAGAAGCCGGTGGTCATGGACGTTGATCACGGGCTCGAGATACTCTCGGCCATCCGCGACGCGGGCGTGCTCTCTTCGGTCGGATACCAGCTTCGGCTGATGGAGACCTCACAGCGGATCAAAAGCTACCTGCAGGACCGCCAGGTCGCGATGATCAGTTCACACCGCTGGGGCGGGCTGCCCGGCGTCGCGTGGTGGCGCGTGATGGATCAGTCCGGCGGCCAGCTTCACGAGCAGACCACCCACCAGGTAGACCTGATGCGCTATCTGACGGGCCACGAGATCGTCGAGGTCTACGCGGAGTACGATCTGCTCACGATGGACGATGTCGAGAACATGACCGTTCCCGACAGCCAGGCGGCGATCTTCACCTTCGACAACGGCACCATCGCCACGATCACGACCAGTCCAATGATGACCGAAGGTGGCGGGAAGAGCGATTTGAACTTCCTGCTCCGCGATCAGATCGTCGGGTGGTCAACGCGCGAAGTCACGGTCAGCGGCGTCGAGGCCCCGGATCTCGCCGGCGAGGCGCAGGAGCAGCCCGGCGCCCCCGCGAACATCGACGACGCATTCGTCCGAGCGATCCTCGCGGACGACCAGTCGATCATCCCCTGCTCCTACGAGGACGGCCTGCGCACCGCCGACGTGACGCTCTCCGCCAACGAGTCGGCCCGCACCGGCCGGCCGGTGGCCCCGAAGATGGCGTAGACGCTGCGCGTTCAGGGGACAT
>CAZAHB010000161.1:2098-12204 GCA_964484945.1 uncultured Armatimonadia bacterium
CCGCCCCCCCCACAGGCCGCGCCCCGCCCGGGCCCGGCGCGCCCCCGGAACACGGGGCAGACGCGGCGGGTCCAGGTTAAACGGAAGCCCCCGCCGAAATGTCGGCGGGGCTTTCTGCTATCCGAGCGGGCGTCACTCCTCGTCGAGCAGCGAGTGCTCCTCGAAGCGGTTCGTCACCTCGTCATAGCGATAGTAGCTCAGCCCGGTGTCTTTCGCGATGGTCGTCGTCTCGAGCTTCGCGTCCGGGTGGACCTCCGGCAGCGCGTCGAGCACGAAGTCGCCCTCCAGCGTGCCGGTGATAAATATGGGCACCGGGCGCTGCTCGTATACGAACCCGGCCTCCTTCTCCGGTTCCGGTGGCGCGTGCTCTGGCACGCCCTGCGGGCCCTCGGGCACAGGGACGTACTCCCAGCGCTCGCCGTTGTCATTGCGCCTGAACCACGCTTTCACGCCCGCGTAGTGGTTGTTGCGCATCTGCAGCCGCTTCGCGCCACGGACAACCACGCAGGCGTTCGCCGGGAAGTCGCTTCGGCGCCAGCCGTGCCCGTAGTAGCCCCAGAAGAGGTTCGTGTCGATCGTCGTCTGCCAGGGCGTCATCACGCCGAGGTGGTTGCCGTTCGCCTCGAAGTAGCAGCCGGTCACGAACGTCTGCGCGCTGCTGAGCAGCAGCATCCCGTAGCCCTTGTTTGCCTCGAAGATCGAGCCGGAGATGTGCTGCCCGTTGGAGGCGGTCTGGCCGCGGTCGGGGCCGATCACCAGACCGTGATCCTGGTTGCGGCGGAAGGTGCAGTTCGTGATCCCGATGTTGTTCCCGTGATTCTGGATCACCATCCCGCGCTGATTGCTCCGGAACATGCACTCGGTGAAGAAGATCTGCCACTGGTGATTGATGTGCACGCCCACGTTCTGGTGCATCACTTTCACGCTGCGGAATGTGGTATTCTTCGCGACGCCGTGCCCCCATGGCATCGAGATGCCCACGCCGTTGCCGGACTGCGCGCGGTCGAAAGTCAGCCCCTCGATGCAGAAGTTGCCGCCCTCGATCCCATCCACACCGTGAATGCTGAGCATCGGCACGCCAAGTTCTGTCTCTTCCGGCTCTCGCTCGGGCATCTCGACGGCATCCAGGGCTTCGGTGCCGAGCAGCGTCGCACCGTAGCCGACGATCTGCAGCCCCCACTGGCCCGCGTCGGTCCCCAGCGTAACGGGGCTCGCGATGGGATATCGCCCCGGCGGGATGGTGAGTGTGCCGCCGTGCACGGGCGCTTCATCTGAGGCGAATGAGGCGATCGCGGCCTGCAGCGCGGGCGCCCAGTCGCCATCGAGCGCAAGGTCCGCGAAGTCCACAAGGCTCACGGTTCGCGCCGACTGCGGGCCGACCGGCGCCTCGGCAGGTGCCTGCTGTCCGGCGCATGGTATCGCGAAAGCGAGCACAATCAGCACAGTTGCGCGTCTCATGGAACACCCTCCCGGGAACGTGTGTAGCGGTGGATGCGCAGGGAGGTTTCGTGGCTTCCACCTGATGGTCCTCTGTCATCCCCGGAAGGAAGGGCGGCGGTGCCGGGCGAAGTATGCTCACTGCAATCATTGGCGGAACCGCCGGAGAGAGGATTTCGATATGACGCGTGGTCAGTCGATCGTGACGGGAGTGTTGATCGTCATCGGCCTGCTCGGTGCAGTTTGGGTGGCGACCGAGCGGGTGATAGTGGAGCGGGCGAACCGCACAGTGGGCATGGCCGTGGACTGGGGCGAGGTGGAGGAGATGGCGGCCGCGGCGGGCGTTGCTCCTGCCGATGTCCTGGCTTCGCTGCGGTCGGGCGGCGCGACTCATCTGGCCGTGCCGGAGCGCACGCTCGCCGAGTTGGTGAAGCGGGGCGAGATCAAGATCTACACCAGCGGCGGTCGTGTGGAGATCCTCTCGGGTAACACGAACATCATCCAGCAGGTTTCGCGTGGCCTCATGGCCCGCTTTCCTGGAGAATACGAACGGGTTAAGACCGATGAAGGCGAGCTTTGGTTGCGCGCACCCGCGCATGCCGTGACGAGCAGCAAGGTCGGGGCGGGCTATCCTCGTGCCGCCGTCGAGGCGGCGAAACAGACCGGGATGACCATCGTCGCACGCCCGAATTCGGAGGGAGTGCGCACGCCGATGGCCGCCCGCAAGGTCATTCAGCAGGCCCTGGAGATCGACGCGAGCGCGCTCGTCTTTGCCGGTGACAGTATCGTCGGCTTCCCCGGACTGATTGAGACCACCGCTGAGACCATGCAGGCGCGGGACCTGAGGTTCGGCATGATCGAGATGTCGCCTCAACGCGGTGCAGCAAAGCTTGCCGCGCATCTCGATCACCGCGTTGTGCGGGTTCACTCCATCACCCCCGAGGAGATGGCGGTCTACCCGATGCACCGCGCGGTGAACCGCTTCGTCCGCGCCGCCCGCGAGCGCGGTGTGCGCCTGCTGTATCTGCGCGTGCGGCCGAATTCCCCGGAGGGGCTCATCGAGGCGAACACAGGGTATGTCAGGCAGGTGGCAGAGGGCCTGCGCGCCGATGGTTTCAGAATCGGAAAGCCGCAGCCTGCAGAGGACTTCGCCACCCCGCCCTGGCGCCTGGCGATTGTCGCTCTCGCGGTCACGGGCGCGCTCGTGTGGCTGGTGCAGGCGGTGTTTGCGCTCCCGGGGCGCTGGTTCTGGTCGCTGCTTGTGGTGGGCATCATCGGGATGTCGGGCGGGATGCTGGCGGCGCCCGGTCTCGCGCGGGTGGTCGGGGCCCTGGGCGCGGCGGTGCTCTTCCCGATGATCGCGGTCGGATGGACTGCGAGGGCACTCACCGCCGGCGCAGAGAATACGCCCGGCCTCGCACAGGCTCTTCCGAAGCTGCTGGGGGCCTTTATCGCGGTCTCCGCGGTCACAGCTATGGGCGGTCTGCTTGTCGTTGGATTCCTGGGGGACACCGCTTATCTGGTGAAGGTGGTGCAGTTCCGGGGTGTCAAGCTGGCACACATGCTGCCGATTCTGGCCGTCGCGCTGGTGTGGCTGGCGCGCTCGATGGACGCTTATCACGACCGGTCTGGGGAGGCGCAGCCCAATTCGGCGAGCGAAGAGGGGCCTCAGCCGCCGGAGTGGCCGGCGCTGTGGGCGGGGCTGCGCGAGGCGCTCGGCAGGGTCGTCGTGTACTGGCATGTGGTGGCGGCCTTCGCGGGCCTGGCGCTCCTGGCGCTTCTGGTGATGCGGTCGGGGAACGAGGCCGCGGGGGCGGTGCTGCCGATGGAGTTGGAGGTGCGGGCGGCGCTTGACCGCCTGCTCGGCGTCAGGCCGCGCACCAAGGAGATCTTCCTCGGCCATCCGGTCATGCTCCTGGCCCTTCTGCTGGCTATCCGGCGGATCCGCGGGGGCGTATGGCTGCTCTTCGCCGTCGGGGTCATCGGGCAGGTCTCACTTCTGAACTCATTCTGCCACATTCACACTCCGCTCCTGCTGACGCTGCTGCGCGTGTTCAACGGCCTGTGGGTTGGAGCCCTGGCCGGAGTTGTGCTGTGCTGGGTGTGGGATTGTTTCGGTGGAGCGCCCGAGTCCGGTGAACAGCCCGAACCCGCCACCGGGATTGATGAAGACGATGGCGCCGATATGGACGCAGATGGCGATGGGGGCAACGGATGAGAATCGTCATCTCCGGCTACTACGGCTTCGGCAACGCCGGCGATGAGGCGGTGCTTGCGGCCACCGTCGCCGAGCTTGAGCGCCGCCTCCCGGATGCGGAACTTGTGGTGCTCTCCGGTGATCCGGAGGCTACCGCCGACCTGCACGGCGTGGAGGCCAGGCCGCGATGGCCTCTCATCCCACTGCTGTCCACGATACGATCCGCGGACCTGCTCATATCCGGCGGCGGGAGCCTCCTGCAGAATGAGACAAGCTGGGTCTCGCTGGCGTACTACCTGCTCACCCTGCACCTCGCGCAACCCGGCCATCGCGGGGTGTACAGGCGGGTCCCCTTCGTGATTCACGCCCAGGGTCTGGGGCCGCTGCATGGCGCTATCGCTGAGACGGCCGTGGCGGCTGCGCTGATGCGCGCTGAGGCCGTCACGCTCCGCGACGAGTCTTCCTTCGCGCTTGCGGAACATCTCGGCGTCCGCCCCGAGCGCCTGACACTCACCGCCGATCCTGCCTTCCTGCTGGAGCCGGTGGCAGATACGGAGAGCGACGCCATCCTGCGCGGGGCGGGCGTCGATCCCGCCGACCCGCTGGTGGGGTTGGTGGTGAGGGAGTGGAGAGGGGCGCACGAGGTGCTCGGGCCGCTGGCGAAGATCGCGCGGACCGCTTCGGAAGACTGGGGCGCGCGCCCGGTGATCATCCCGTTCCAACTGCCGGACGACAGCGAGGTCAGCCACGAACTCGCTGCGCTGGTCCCCGACGTCGCGCTCGTCGAGGCGGAATTGCACCCACGCGCATTGCTCGGCATGATCGGGCGCATGGACCTTCTGGTGGCGATGCGCCTGCACGCGCTGATCTTCGCGGCCGCGACGGAGGTGCCGGGTGTCGGGCTGTCCTACGATCCGAAGGTCGAAGCGCTTTGCGAGGCCGCCGGGCAGTGCTGGGCGCCGGTCACCGAGCCGCAGGACGTGCCGGCGCTGGCGGCGGAGGCGTGGCGGCAGCGCGCCGAAACCTCCGACGATCGGCACACTCGCGCGCAGACGATGCGCGACCGTGCCGAGCGGGCTTTCGACGTCATCGAGCGCGTTGCTGCCGAGCTTCGCGCCTGACCCATCCCTCGCGCGCCCGTGGCCTCTACGCGGCCACGTCTTCGCCCCGCGCCCCCGGGGGGGAACCTCAGCCGCTCGCCGTCCGACCTCCGCCCGCCTCGCTTCGCGAGCCGACCTTCGTCCAGACGGCGCGGGCGCGCGGAGGTGCTGCTGTCGTCCGCCGCGAAGCTGATTGCGTGGTCATGATCTGCTTGACGACGGGAGTTGCTGGTGATGCGAGTGTATCTGAGCGTTTCCATGGTGATTATGATGGCGATCCCGTGTTGCGCGGAGCCGTTTGAGCTTGGTGGCGACTGGTGGCGGGCCCCGGCCGAGCAGGGCCGTCACAGCACGCTGGTGTGCAGCTTCGACAGCGCAGAGCACAATGATGCGGATTACGCCCGGGAGGAGGCCGGCGCAGGCGGCTTCGGCATGGACGCGACTGCCGAGGGGGCGCATGGATTGTGCACGCAGGTGGAGCAGACCGGCGGGCATCTGAACTTTGTCGGTGACAGTAACTTCCAGCATCTGCACGGAACGGTGCGTCTGCTGGTGAAGGGCGACGCGTGGGCCGACGAGACCCCGCGCTGGTTCTTCGAGGCGCGCGGCGATGACCGCATCGGCATTCTGCGCACGCCCGGGACATTGTCGCTGGTATTCAGCCCGGGGCGGCGCACTGACAACCCCATCGCGCAGCTTGACCTGGAGGTGGGTGAGGTCTCCACCGACGAGTGGCATTCGATCGTCGGCTCGTGGGATCGCGACGCGGGGACCGGATGGATCGCCCTGGACGGCGAGGGCGTGACCGGCCCGATGGAGTTTTCGGATAACGAGCGCGCGGCGTGGGCGATCTACGTGGCGGGCGGCTTCGGCGGCCGCACCGGGGGGCTGAACCTGTCCGGGCTTGCGATCGATGAGCTTGTGGTCTACGACGCCGCGCTCCCGGCACTGCAGGCGGGTGTGACGCTGCCCGAGGAGGATGCGGCGTACCTGCCGGAGGTCGAGGCCGGCGCGCGTGAGACGCTGTATTTCCTCGCGGATCTGCAGCGCTACGGGGGCTGGCAGTGCATTTACACCTGGCCGACGCTCATCGGCTCCTCTGCACAGGGCCGCGAGCACATCACGGACAAGTTCTACATCGACAACGACAAGGGCAACGGAACTCCCCGCACCGCGATCAACCTGCTGTATGGCTACGAAGTGCTCGGCGATGCGCGCCTGCTGGATGCGGCGATGCGAACAGCGGAGTTCCTCCGCGCCGCGCAGGACGAGCGCGGGTTCTGGGTCCACGGCTACCGCATGACCGTCCACGGCATCCGTCCGGCGGCCAGTGAGCGGCATATCAAGCTGCAGGACCTGGTGCAGGCCCATCCGATGTTCTACCTCGGCTACGTCTATCGCGTCACCGGCGAGGAGCGCTACCTCGAGGCGGTCAAGCGCGCTGGCGAGTGGCTGATCGAGGCGCAGAACCCGAACGGAAGCTGGTCGCATCATTACGATGCCGAGGAGAGCGTGGGAAAGAACGCGCGCGGAGAGCCGCAGGCGGGCGAGATCAATGACCGCACGATGAACTCGGGCATCGATGTGATGGCCTTCATGTATCACATGACTGGTGAGGCGAAGTACGTGGAGGCGATGAAGCGCGCCGGTGACTGGCTGATCGAGGCGCAGGGCGATGAGGTCCCGCTGTGGGCGATGCAGTACGATCCGGAGAACAACCCGCAGTGGGCCCGGCATTTCGAGCCTGCCGCGTGGAGCAAGGCCGGAACCGCCCAGGCCATCGAGGCGCTGCGCGAGATGTATCGCTTCTCCGGCGACGAGCGCTACCTCGACGCCATCCGCCGGACCGAGGCGTGGATGGCCGAGAACCTCGAGGACGGGCAAATGTACAACCACGTTGAGCCGGGGACGGGTCGGCCGGTAGCGGCGTGGAGGCGCGAGATCTACTACCTGGACGACCCCGAAGATGTGGCCTACCTGGAGACGGTGCCGATCGGGTCAGGCTACACGAAGAAGGGCGAGATGCTCGAATGGACGCGCCGCAAGATCGACCAGGCGCAGACGTATCCGTCATGGCCCGACATGAGCCCCGAGGCTGCGCTGGAGGCCCTGCCGGGGCTTCGCGGAGGAGCGGAACACGCGCTGGAGACGCGCCACGATGAGGCGCCGGTCTGGATCAGCGAGTACTTCGCGAGCTTCCTGGGCTCTATCGGGCGCGCCTTCGCGGCCTACAGCCCCCGCACCCGCCTGATGCTGCGCTACATCGAGCGAGCGCGCATTGTGAAGCAGGAGATCGAGCCTGTCTACCGCGGGGACGGCGAGCTTGAACGCGCGGCTTATCCCGATGACGACTGGTATGACGTGGACTGGGACGAGCAGATGGGCGGAGAGTAGCGCGTCTCATGCCGCGACTTAAGCACAGCGCCCGCTCTCGGCTGCACGTGCCGACAGCGGGCATTTGCTTTGCAGGCACGTCGGCTTCCGTGCGCCCCGGGTCTTACTGGGCCAGCCGATTCTTCAGCCAGCAGTAGACCGTGTCGCCGATCTGGTGATAGCCCGGGGTGGCCGGGTGGACGCCGTTGCTCATGCGCGAGACCTCCGTGTCGGCGTGCGCGTTCGGGGGGACTGTTGTGCGCGGGAAGCCCCAGACGGTGTCGAGGTTCGCGTGCGCCGGCACCAGGAAAAGCCTTTCGTCCTCGCGATCCCCGTAGGTCTCGTACTCCCGCTCCACGACCCGGTGCTGGTTCCTCCGGTACTGCCAGCGTGTCTGCGAGCAGCGGTAGTTGCGGCCGAACGCGTCCTGGCTCGCCGCAGGTGGCACGAGCGTCAGCAGGCCGATATCCGTCTCCGGCGCCGCCTCGCGGAACGCCGCGAGCAGCGTATCGAGGTGCCCGAACATCGCGTCAATGCGCTCCTCGATGGTCTCCTCGTCCGCCGAGAACGTGTCATTGCAGCCCAGCAGGATCGTGATGAAGTCGGGGGCCGCGCCGCCGTTGTTCGCGTCGAGGTAGCGCTGGAAGTCCAGTTCGGGCTCATCCGTGCCCTCGGCTTTGAAGACGAAGGGGCTGCGCGCTCGCCGCATGCGCCCGCCGCGCTCCCGGTAGTCCTCCTCGGCCCACAGCGTCGCGAAGCGCTCGCAGGTCCAGCCTCCGTATCCCTCGTGGCGATTGCCGGTGTCACCCCCCGGGCCGTTCTCGCCGATGAGCGTCGCGTCCACGGCCCCGACCTCGGCGAACAGTTCGACCAGCCGCGCGGTGATCTGCGATGCCGCGGTGAGGCTGTCACCCACACACAGGACCGTGATCGATTCGCCGTCACCGGCCGACGGATCGGCCACCTCGATGGTGGTCGCGACCTCCTCCTGCGGCTGCATCTGCGAGTTCAGCACCCGCAGCGTCAGCGTGTGGTCTCCGGTACTGTTCTCCCGCGGATCACCGACCCAGCGCTCCTCTTGCTGGGCGCCGAACGAGCACTCCACGTCATAGATGAGCAGATCGCTGTTCGGATGCAGAAGCACGTTGTCGAAGTAAAGACTCATCTCGACGCCCGGCACCGCATACATCCGCGGAGGCATCAGCATCCGCAGCGGTCCCTCGGAAAGCGCCGGCACTGCGGCAAGGCAAACCAGCAGCACTGCAATCAGGAAGCGGCTCATCGATTCTCGCCCCAGTCAGGGTTCTTCACGTGTTCGGGCAGCTTGCGCAAAAATGACGTGTACGCCGGCTCCATGGAGTGGATCAGCCGGTCCATCAACAGCTCCGACAGCTCGCGCCGGACATCCGCGTACCCCGGATCGTCCCAGAGGTTGTTCAGCTCTTCGGGGTCCTCCTGCAGGTCGTACAGTTCGCCGATGTAGTCGGTGCCCCAGTAGGCGTACTTGTAGCGTTCGGTGGTGAGCAGCATGCCCCCGCGGCCCCGGTTGTTGTCGATGTATTCGGTGAGGGCATGCCCGCGCGAGTCACCGGTCCCCTCCAGCACCGGCCTCATGCTTGGCGCGGCCATCTCCGGCGGAGTATCGACACCCGCGTAGTCCAGCGCGGTCGCTGAAAGCTGGAAGTTCTCGACCACACCGTCGTACTGCCCCGGGTAGCTGTCGGTCCGGAGGCGCTCCGGGAGGTGGTAGATCGTGGGCATATGCACCACCTGCTCGAGGAACACGCCCTTGCCCCAGCGGCGCCAGTCGCCGAGCATCTCGCCATGGTCGGAGGTAGTGATGATGACGGTGTCATCGGCCTGCCCGTTGGTGTCGAGGTCACCGAGGATATTCCCCAGCATGTCGTCGATCAACGTCATCATCGCGTAGTAGTAGGCGATGCGCCGCTGCACGAGCTTGCGCTGCTCGTCGGTGGCCTCGATCGGGTCGCGGTTCATGAACTCCGGCCGCCCCGACAGCCCCCGCTCGTAGGTCTCGGGGAAGGGCATCTCGTCCGGATCGTACATCTCCGCATACTCTCGCGGCGGGTCGAACGGGCCGTGCGGGCCACAGAAGCCCACCCACAGTAGCCACGGCTCCTCGGGGTTCTCCGCCCGGTCGCGAAGGAACTCGCGCGCCATCTCGCCGATGAAGTAGTCGATGTATTCTTCGGTCGGGAGCACGTTGATCATCGTTGAGTCATCGTACGCGGAGGTCTGGCGCTGGTCGTAGATCTCCCGGTAGGCGCCGGGGCGCTTCTCTTCCAGCCACCGCGCGTAGTCTTGCCCGAGCGGTGCCGGACCGACCTTCTCGCCCCACATCTTCCGCCAGCGCCCGCCCTTGCCGCCGGACAGTCGCGTCCAGTCATAGCCCTTCGGCTCGAGCATATGAATCTTCCCGCAGGCGCCGGTGAAGTACCCCGCGCCCTGCAGCCGCTCCATGAATGTGGTCTCCCAGTGCGGGAGGATCGGCGTGGTGTCGATCTCGCTCTCCATGTACTGTACGCCGTGCTGATGCGTATAGCGCCCGGTGTGCAGGCACGCCCGCGAGGGGATGCAGACCGTATTCTGCGTGTATGAGCGCGTGAACAGCGTCCCCTGCTCGGCCAGTGCGTCGAAGTTCGGCGTCTGGCAGATGTCATTGCCGGTGACGCCGTAGGTATCGTAGCGCTGCTGATCGGTCGTCACGATGATGAAGTTCGGCCGCCCGCACCGGTCGGGCATCACAATCATCTCCTGCGCGTCGAATGTCGTATGTCGTCGGAGACGCCGGACCCCGCACCTCGCCTTCGCGAGGCAGAAGGCCCCTGTGCCTTTGTCGTCGTCCCCTGCCGCTCGCTGTCCCCAGGGCAAACGGCGGGCGGGCAGGGAAGCTGCTTCGCCGGCGCTCAGCACCCTTGCGCCGTACCCCCCGGGGGCGGGGAGAGCGAGCGGCCGGGCCCCCCCGCCTGGACCGCAAA
>CAZAHB010000162.1:0-12176 GCA_964484945.1 uncultured Armatimonadia bacterium
CACTTTTCCCGCCGCAGGCGCGAAAAGCAGCCCCTCCGTACGACTTCCGTTGATGGCCTCGCAGTTTCTGGAATATGTGTTCCAGCCTGCGGTCTTTACGCCGTTCGCTGCCGTTGCTGTCTTTGCTTTCGTTGCTTTCGTTGCTGCCGTTCGCGCAGGTCCCTCTCTCCTCGTCGCGAAACTTATCCCGGACGCGCACGCCACTGACTCACGGAGAGGATGAGCCGCACGTGGAAACTGATATCAAGCTCGTTGACATTGAGCCGATCTTCGATGACGAGGAGTTCCGCACACCGCTGAAGTTCGGGACCGGCGTTATCCGCGCCATCACGTCCCTTACCGTCCGCGCCACCGTCGAGAATCGCCAGGGCGACACCGCCGAGGGCCTCGGGAACATACTGCTGTCCGACATCTGGGGCTACCCGTCGAAGGAGATGTCACACGAGGACCGCGACGAGGCCATGCGCGAGGTCGCGAAGCGCTTCTGCGCGATCCTGATGGACAACGCCCGCTTCGGCCACCCGCTGGACCTGTATCTCGAGGCCAAGCCCGAGCTTGCGCGCCTCGCCGATGAGGTCAGCGAGGAGATGGACGCGCCCACGCGGATGCCACTGCTCGGCGCGCTGGTCTCCGCCTCCCCCGCCGATGCCGCGCTGCACGATGCGTTCGGGAAAGTCAACGACATCTGCACCTACGATGGCTACGGGCCCGAGTTCTGCGAGCACGACCTCTCCGCGTGGCTTGGCGAGGAGTTCGAGGGCGCGTATATCTCCGATTACATCAATCCCAGCTACCAGCCATCGATGCCAATCTTCCACCTCGTCGGCGGGATGGACAAGCTCCGCGAGGACGAAATCACCGAGGATGATCCCGACGACGGCCTGCCGGTCAGCCTCGACCAGTGGATCGAGCGGGACGGTATCTTCTGCTTCAAGGTGAAGCTCTCGGGCACCGACATCAATGCCGATGTCGCGCGCACGGTCGAGATCGCGGAGGTCATCGACGAGAATCGCGCAAAGATGGGCGCCGACCGCTTCTACCTCTCCACCGACTCGAATGAGCAGAACGAGTCGCCACAGACGGTCATCGAATACGCGGAGAAGCTGCAGGAGGCTTCGCCGATGGCCTGGGAAGCGCTTCTGTATTTCGAGCAGCCCACCGAGCGCGACCTCGATGTCCACCGCTTCGACATGAGCGAGGTCTCGACGTATAAGCCGACGGTGGTCGATGAGGGCGTCAAGGACGTGGCGATGCTCAAGCTTGCCGAGGAGCTTGGCTGGTCGGGCGTCGGGCTCAAGACCTGCAAGGGCCACTCCTCGTCACTTCTGTATGTGGCTTACGCGAACGAGCATGACATGGTGGTGACCGTCCAGGACCTGACGAACCCCGGACTGTCGCTGATCCACTCGGCGGGGCTGGCCGCGCGTGTGGAGACACTCATGGGCTTCGAGTACAACTCGCGCCAGTACCTCCCGTGGGCCGCGCCGGAACTGCGCGAGCAGCACGCGGACCTGTTCACCGTCAACGATGGTGTGGTGCGCACCGACTCGATGTCGGAGACAGGGCTGGGGTATTGAGCAGCGTCAAAGCCGCAATCCCCCACAACATCAGTGAGGCGCCTCCCCGCGGGGCGCCTCTCAACTTAATCGCGGATGGTCGCAGGGACGGTCTGTGTCCAATCAGGCGAAGTCACATCCCCCACAGGGAGGATATCAGGCCCGGGTCGGACAAGATTGACCGTGTCCGTGAAAGGCCGAATCGGGAGGCATTACCCATGCGTCGCCTCACTGCTGCGATTGGTGTCATTACGCTCGCTCTCGTGTGCATCTCCGCATTCGCCGCCGAGAATCTCCTCGAGAACCCGGGCTTCGCAGCGTCTGCGGACGCTGATGGCGTTGCCGCGAACTGGCGCACCGCCGACGGCTCCGGCTGGGAGCGCGTCGCGGACGCCGGACCTGAAGATGATCCCGCGCTTGTGTGGAGCGAAGGAAGTGGCGAGCCGGTCGAGCAGACGGTCCAGTTCGTGACGCCCGGTGCCACCCACAGGATCTCCGCCACGGTCCACAGCGACGGGACGCTGCGCCCGATGCTGCGCGTGATCGAGGTACTGACCAACGAGACCCTCGCCACCATCACCGCCGAGGCCGAAGCGGGCTGGCAGGACCTCGAGGCAGAGTTCTCTCCACCGTCGGCGGACCTGCGCATCCAGATCTACCCCCACCCCGCGGCCGCGGAGGGCCTGCCCTGCCCCGCGGGCGAGGCGCGCGTGGCACAGGTGTCGCTAAAGCAGACGGGCGCGCCTCCGGCCATGGAGATGCCGGACCCTGGCGAGAATATCGCACTCGGACGCCCCTATACGATGAACCCCGACCCTCGATACTCCTACTCGCGCGACGAGGGCGACGCAACGCAACTGACCGACGGGGAGTTCAGTCAGGGCTACTTCTGGACCCAAAAGAGCACCGTCGGCTGGGGTGGCAGAAGCGCGAAGATCATTACCATCGACCTCGGCGAGGACCAGCCCATCCGCGCCATCAGCTTCCGAACAGCCGCGGGCGCTGCGGACGTCCAGTGGCCGAAGAGCATTCGCATCTACGCCAGCATCGACGGTCAGATCTGGCATGAGATCGGCGATCTGATGCACATGCACACCGAGCGCGAGTCGCTGCCGGCCGAAGGGGTCTACGCAGTCCGGCGGATCTGGGCCGATGACATCGACATCCACGGGTCGCAGATCAAGCTCGTCGTGCAGCCGACCGAGACATACACGTTCTGCGACGAGATCGAGATCTTCCGCGGCGAGGACGCGCTCCTGGCACAGCAGCTCCCCGGAGAGGGCGTGCAGGACGTCGCCGAGCTGATCGAGCAAAGGCGTATCACGGGCCTGATCCAGGAGCAGTTCCAGCGCGATCTGGACCCGATCGGCGAGGATATCCGCGCCCTCCCACAGGCCCAGCGGCAGCCCTTCGAGGTGCGGGCGCAGATGCTCGCCGAGCGCATTAAGCAGATGGAGCCGATCGACATGGAGGGCTTCATAGCCATCCTCCCGATGACCGAGCTTGAGGGCGATATCTTCCGGCTTCAGGCCGACGTCTGGCGCGCGCAGGGCAGGGACACCGTTCGGCTGTGGGACATCCATCGCTGGGATCCGCTCGCGCCCAGCCAGGAGCCGGAGGGCGCGGATGAGGCGTCCGTTGATGTCGCGATGATGCGCAACGAGTACCGCGCGGACGTCTTCAACATCACCAACGCATCCGAGCGCGACATGCGCCTGCGACTGACGGTCACCGGCCTCCCCGGCGCACCGAACCCCGACTGGCTGACCGTTCACGAGGTGCAGCATGTGGGCACGCGCTGGTTCACCTCGGTCGCCGCGGCGCTGCCGGTTGCCGACAAGTCTGGCGACGCATGGCTCATCGACGTGCCCTCGGGCATGACCCGGCAGGTATGGGTGGCGATGAATCGCCCGCAGATGGATGCGGGGACATACGAGGGCGCGATCGAGGTGCGCTCAACCGGCGGCTTCAGCGACGACGTGCCGGTGCGGCTGAACCTGTATCCGATGACCTTCCCCGACGACACCACCATTCACTGCGGCGGGTGGACGTACAGTAATACTGAGAAAATGTACGGCCTGACGCCGGAGAACCATGCGGCCCTCGTAGAGCACCTCAAGGAGCACTACGTGAATGCCCCCTGGGCGACAGGCGGTGTCCTCGGCGGCGGGGAGTTCGACGATGAGGGCAACGTGGTCGAAGAGCCGGACACGACTGCTCTGGACGACTTCATCGCCCTGTGGCCGAACGCGAAGATGTATCTGGTCTTCATGCATGTGAGCGACAGCTTCCGCGGCGCGCAGACGGGCACCGAACTGTTCGCCAACAGGGTCGGCGCCTGGGCGAAGTTCTGGACCGATCACATGGAGAGCCTCGGCCTGAGCGGCGATCAACTCGGCGTCTTGCTGGTGGATGAGCCGCACTCACAGGCGCAGTACGAGACGATCACCGCCTGGGCGAAAGCCATCAAGGCCGCTGCGCCCGAGATGGTGATCTGGGAGGATCCGCAGCCACAGAGCCCCGACCAGTGGGTCGAGGACATGTTCGAGGTCGCGGATGTAATCTGCCCGCTGCGCTCGCAGTATCTCAGCCGCCCGGACTGGTACCGCGAGATGCTCGCCGAACACCAGGCGGCCGGGACGGACCTGTGGGTCTACTCCGCCAACGGCCCCGCGCGTACCTTCGACCCCTACGCCTACTACCTGATGCAGGCCTGGCACGCGCTCGAGATCGGCGGCGAGGGCACGAACTTCTGGGCCTTCGGCGACAACGGTCGCGTCTCGTGCTGGAACGAGTATCCGGCCGAGGGCAACGGCCCGTACTGCCCGGTCTACCTCGACGACACCTCCGTCACCGCCGCCAAGTACATGGAGGCGATCCGCGAGGGCATCGAGGATTACGAGTATTTCGTGATGCTGCGCGAGCGCGTGGAGGAGCTTGAGGCGGAGGGCGCGTCGGCCGAGGACCTCGCCGAGGCGAAGAAGCTGCTGGAGACCGGTCCCTCGCGCGTGGCGACTGTGGAGGAATACGACGAGTTTCGCTGGGATGTGGAGAAGGACCGGACTATTCACGATCAGGTGCGGACTGAGGTGCTGGAGGCGCTGGCTGAGCTGCGGTAGGCGACGGCGCCTGCCGCCCGCCAGACGGTGGCGCTAACCGCACTCCGTGCGGATGGTGACGGAGATGGCGTCGGCGGCCTTCCGGGCGAGTTCGTCGTCGGCGGCCTCGACCATTACCCGTACGAGCGGCTCGGTGCCCGACGCCCGCACCAGCACCCGGCCGCGGCCGTTGAGCCGCTGCTGCCAGCGCTCGATCTCATCCACCACCGCAGCGGAGCGCTGCCAGGCATCGCGGTCCTCGGCAGGGACGTTCACGAGGTGCTGTGGAATCTTCTCCACAGGCGCCGACAGCTCGGCCAGCGTCCGCCCGGTGCGCGCCACCACTTCACAAAGCTGCAGCGCCGTATAGGTTCCATCGCCGATCATGGTCTCGCGGAACATGATGTGCCCCGCCTGCTCGCCACCGAGCCACGCCCCTGTCTCGCGCATCCGCGCCGCCACATGCCGATCGCCCACCGGCGTGCGCTCAAGCTCGATACCCTCGTCGGTCAGCGCGCGCTCAAGCCCGAAGTTGTTCATGACCGTGCCCACTACCAGCGGCGGGTCGAGCAGCCCCCGGCGGTGGCGATCGATGGCCAGGACATACTTGCTTCCGTCACCGTCGATGACGTCGCCCTCTCCATCGACGAAAATTGCCCGGTCGGCGTCACCGTCGAAGGCCACGCCGAGGTCCGCGTCCTCCATCACAACCGCCCGCGCAAGGGCCTCCGGCGAGGTCGATCCGCAGTCGACGTTGATCTTCCCCCCGTCCCTGTCGCAGTTCAGCCGGGTGACATTCGCTCCCTTGCGCTCGAAAGCCCGCGGGGCAACCTCCGACGCCGCGCCGTGGGCGCAGTCGAGTACAACCCGCAGACCCGTCAGACATCCCGCGGGGAGGGCCTCGGTAATTATTCTGAGGTACTCCTCGTCGGCGTCCGGGTCGGTGGAAGGTGGCTCAGGCGCGCCGGTCTCCGGCGCCGTATCGGGGACCGCTCGGACAGTGTCCTCAAGGCGTCGGTGGCGCTCGACCGACAGCTTGCGTCCGCCGCGGCCGACCAGTTTCACGCCGTTGAACTCGGGCGGGTTGTGCGAGGCGGAGATGATGACGCCGGCATCAGCCTCACGCCGCTTGACCAGCAGGCACAGCCCACCGGTGGGAAGAATGCCGCAGTCTGTGACAGACACGTCACATCGCGCCAACTCCTGCGCGACCACCCCTGCCAGTTCCGGCCCGGATGGTCGCGTGTCCCGCGCCATCAGCACGACGGGGGACGAAGCATCCTCGCGGAGAAGATGGGCGTAAGCACGCGCGACGCTGCCCGCAACACTCGAGGTCATCTCCTCGCCAAAGACGCCGCGCACGCCATCGGTGCCGAAGATCTCGTTGGATGTGACAGGGGCGGTGTCCGACATGGTGTCACCTCTTGTGCGAAGCGCGGGATCAGCGTCAGACACTGCGACCGCAGACGCGACAGGTGGCATTTCCCCATCGCGCCAGCGTTTCCTGCTGAGGAGCCAAAGTCGCTACGCGGCAGGACCACAAGGAGACGGTGAGCGCAACGTCGAAAGGACGTCTGGTAGCGTCCCGACCTGACGGCGGTTCGACTGCCCGCAACTTCGAGGAGAGCCAGGCCCATCTGTCGGGCTTGGGGGCTGGACCGCCGCGGCGATCGGACAACGCCCATGTCTGTGCCGACGCGATGGGCTCGACGTGAGCCCTGACGAGCCCGCCGGCCAGTGGGTGATCGTGGCCCGGGACGTGATCTCCGGCGAGCAGCGCCGGACTCGATTATCGCCTGAAAGTAGTCCAGGCACCGCGAAGAGGAGATACTGCGATGATGAGACTGACAACCGTCGTGTCGATAGCAGCGCTGTGTCTGTGCGCCATCGGATGCACGGGTGCCCCCGATCCCGACAGCTTCGGTGAGGGCACCAGGCTGCGGATTGTCGTTGACAAAGTGATGCAGCCCACCGCGGGCTGGCATACCGAGCAGTGGATGGTCCAGGAGGCCGCCGACGCCGGATTCAACGTGTTCTGTCCGCGCAGAGCGCGCGACCTTGATGAGGTCCGCGACGTCACGCGCTGGTGCCAGGAGGCCGACATCCTGCACATCCCGTGGATGCGCGGGACGCTGGGGGCCGCACTGGACAACCCGGAGGCCGACGGGAAGCGGATGGTCTGGAAGAGCGGGGTGGAGGATGAACTGTGGAGCCCCAACTCCGACGAGTTCTGGGAGTGGACCACCGAAAAGATCCTCGATTACGCGCAGATCAGCGCCGAAATGCCCGCGCTCTTCGGCGTCTTCCTCGATTACGAGAACTACGCGAAGGGCCCCAACTGCTACGATCTGTCCTACGATGACATCATCATGGGCGAGTTTGCCGAGGCGCAGGAGATTGAGCTTCCTGAGCTTGAACTCGGCGAGCGCAGAACCTGGCTGGAGGAGCAGGGCCTCCACGAGCAGTTCGAGGCCTTCCAGGTCGCCCACTGGCGCGAGCGCTGCCGGACGCTGCGCGAGGCGGTTGACGAGATCAACCCCGAGTTCCAGTTCTGCATCTACCCCGCGCCCGGCACGAAGTTCATGCGCGAGGCCGCCTTCCCCGAGTGGACCTCCGAGGAGGCGCCGGTCATCTGGGCGGACGCGTTCACCTACGGCCGCAAGACCAGCTTCCTGCCGCAATCGGGCGCTCTCGAGCAGGGGCGCCGGGGCCTGCAGAGCCGCATGGAGTCCGTTGAAGAGTTTGGCCTGCCCTACATCTACACCGGCGGTATCGACCCGGTGGTCTCCGGCGCGGACCCCGAGTACTCGGGCAAGAACGCGGTCATGATCTCCTCAATCACCGACGGCTACTGGATCTTCTACGAGGGCCCGAAGTACGACACCACGCACCCCGACTACTTCCAGTGGTTCACCTGGGCCAACTCGGCGATCGCGGCGGGCGAGTTCGAGCGCCAGCACGAACCGCGCGAGACCCCCGACCCGTGGGCCTTCGGTGGCATCGGCACCGACGACGAGATCGGCTTCGCTCCCGACGAAACCGGCATCGGCGAGGCGGTTGAGCTGCCGGCGGTTCGGATGCGCCGCACGAACCTCGTGCTCCTCGCCGCGAATGCCGGCCAGCCGGTCGAGATCGTGGCGCAGAGCTACCGCATCGGCGACAGCGAGCTTCCCATCACGTGGGAGGCGCGGAACATGAACTGGGAGATGCTCGCCGAGGGCGAGGTCGCCTTCGGCGAACCCGGGACGATCAGCTTCACGCCCGAGGAGGATGGCCTCCACGCGCTCGTGCTGATGGCGGGCGGCTCTGCCTACACGCTGGACGAGACGAACGTGCCGGTCGCTATCTACGGCGGCCGGGGAGCCCGCACGATCGGCGGACCGTGGAAGCTCTACTTCCACGTCCCCGAGGACGCGCAGAACTTCAAGATCGGCGCCCGCGGGTGGCGGCAGGAGACGGTGCGGTTGAACGTCTACGACCCCTCCGGCGAGATGGTGGCGACCGATCAGACGACGCCCACCGACAGTCACGCTGCGGTGGAGCCGGAGATCGGCGACGGCGCCGGGCAAGTCTGGACGCTGGAGATCGCGCGCGCCGATACCGGCCTGACGCTGGAGGATGTGCAGCTTTCGATGGAGGGCGACGTCCCGCCGGTACTCAGCATCATTCCCGAGCATGTGTTCAAGAAGCGCTGAGCCCCGCCCGGCTGTGTCGGACAATCAAGGAGGAACTTTCATGCGACGCGTAATCGTCGTGCTGCTTGCGGTTCTCGTGATAGCATCCTGCGCCTGGTCTCAGGACCTGGTCCGCAATTCGGATTTCTCGGCCGCGGTTGAGAACCAGCCCGGTAAGGCAGATGCCTGGCTGCTGCCCGGTGAGGCGTGGCAACGTGTTCCGGACGCCGGCCCCGAGGGCAGCGCCATTCTGCGCTGCACGGCCTCTCCCGGCGTCGTGGAGCCGGCGCATCAGTGGCTGGCGTACGCCCGCCCGGGCGCCGACCACACACTGACGCTGGTCGCGCGCAGCGGGGGCGCGCTGCAGCCCATGGCTCGGCTGATAGACCGCGAGACCGGGGATGAGGTCGCTTCGGTGACGGTGGATGCGGGGGAGACATGGCGCGAGGTGACGGTCGAGTTCAATACTCCGACAGCCAACCTGGGCGTCCAGCTTTACGCCGACGCCCGCCATGCCGATGGGCAGGCGGGGCCGGCCGGCACCGCGGAATTCGCCCGCGTGCAGGTCAGCCCTGTCGGCGAGAAGCGCAACCCGGTCGGACCGAACGCGGAGAACCTGGCCCTCGGGCAGCCGTATGAGATCCCGCGGGGAAGCTACGGCCTCTGCACCGACCCCGGCGATGCCACGCAGCTAACCGACGGAGAGTTCACGGACGGCTACTTCTGGACCCAGGACAGCACCGTCGGGTGGAAGTCCAAGGGCCCGAAATTCATCACGATCGACCTCGGAGAGAACTACCCGATAGCCGGCGCCGCCTACAGCACCGCCGCCGGAGTGGCCGGGGTGACCTGGCCGTCGGAGATAGTGGTCTTCGTGAGCGAGGATGGCGAGACGTGGCACCGAGCCGGTGACCTGGTGGAGCAGCACGCGGACCGGGAGCCACTTCCGACGATCGGCGAGTACGCAACGCAAAAGATCTGGACCGACGACCTGGCGACACACGGGCGCTTCGTGAAGATGGCCGTCTTCACCGAGGGCAGGTTCATCTTCGTCGATGAAGTGCAGGTCTTTCGAGGTCCAGAGGACCTTAGTGAGAAGCCGTACAGGGCGGAGCCGATCGAAGACGTCGAACTGTACGTCCGCAACCAGCCGATCTACGAGCAGCACCAACGCGATCTTGCGGAGGTCCGCGAAGACATCGCCGACCTCCCCGAAGATCTGCGCGAGGACTTCGAGGACCGGGCCGATGAACTGAAGACCGCCATCGACCGTATGGCCCCGGTTGAGTTGGAAGATTTCCGGGCCATCCTGCCGATGACCGATGTCGAGGAGCGGATCTTCCAGCTTGGCGCCGAGGTATGGCTGGCGCAGGGCAAAGACCGCGTGCGACTGTGGCACAAGCACCGGTGGGATCACCTGCAGCCGGCGGAGGAGCCTCAGTCCGACGCGGCACCGGCCCTGTCGGTGGAGATGATGCGCAACGAGACGCGCGCGGACGTCCTGAATATCACCTCCGCCAACCCCCGTCCGATGCGCGTGCAGCTACGCATCACCGGACTGCCCGGCGGCGAAAGCCCGGACTGGATCACGGTTCGGCAGGTCGAGCACGTTGGGTCGCGGTTCATCCCCACCGTCGCCTCACCGCTTCCCGTCGCCGAGCGCGACGGCGCGTCGTGGACGATCGAGGTGCCGTCGGGCATGACCCGCCAGGTCTGGTTCGAGATAGACTCCGAGGGGCTGGAGCCGGGAAGCTGGGACGGCTCAATCGAACTTCGCTCCGTGGCCGCGGGCCGGCTGAGCGTCCCCCTGCGAGTGACCGTGCATCCGCTGACGATGCCGGAGGAGAAGACGCTGAGCGTCGGTGGCTGGAGCTATACTGACGGCACCTCGCGCGGCCTGACGGAGGAGAACGTCGATGATCTCATCGCGCACCTGCGCTTGCGGGGCGTCAACGCCCCCTGGGCCACATCCGCGTCCATGCCCCCGGGCACCTTCGATGAGCAGGGGAACATGACGGCCGAGCCTGACACCACGCGCTTCGACGAGTGGGTGGCGAACTGGCCGGATGCGAAGATCTCCCTCGTCTTCGCCGCGGTCGGTCAGCAGTTCGCCGACGCGCAGATGGGAAGCGAACTGTTCGACCGCCAGGTCGGCCAGTGGGCCGAGTTCTGGACCGATCACATGACCGAACTGGGCCTCGAGGCGGATCAGTTGGGCGTGCTGCTTGTGGATGAGCCCAATTCGGTGGAGGAGTACGAGACGATTACCGCGTGGGCGAAGGCCATCGAAGCCACTGCGCCCGAGATGGTCATCTGGGAGGACCCGTTCTACATCGATGATCACGAGCCGATGCTGGAGATGTTCGAACTCGCGGACGTTCTCTGCCCGAACCGCGTACACTACATCCACGCCGAGGATAGTCCGTGGCGTGAGATCCTCACGGACGAGCGCGAACAGGGCCGGGAACTGTGGTTCTACTCGTGCAGCGGACCGGCGCGGACATTCGGCCCCTACTCCTACTACCTGGCGCAGGCGTGGCACGCGTGGGATATTGGCGCGCAGGGATCGAACTTCTGGGCATACGCTGACCTGGGCGGCGCATCCACCTGGAACGACTACATCGCCGATTCCTCCGGCTCCTACTCGCCCATATTCGTGGATGACACCAGCGTGACCGCCGCCAAGCCCATGGAGGCGATCCGCGAGAGCCAGCAGGACTTCGAGTACCTGGTGATGCTCGAAAGACTCGTGAACGATCTTGCGACCCGGGGCGCGGAAGACGCGCGCCTGGCGGAGGCGCGAGAACTGCTCGAGCGCGGGCCGGATCGCGTCATCGATGCGCAGCCCGAGGATTTCCGCTGGGACACGCCAGTCGATCGCTCCGGTCAGGATCAGGTCCGGCGCGAAATCCTGCGGCTACTGACCACACCTGGGGCGCGCAACTGACAGGGGGGCGTTTGCGATGCAGCAGGAATATGCGATCGCTCCCTGCCGGTTCCCACGTGAGGACCCCTCCGGCCAGTTCGGTCGGAGGGTCCTCCGGCTTCTGGCCGTCCAGGTGGAGCGCAACCTGGACGCGATGGGTGACCGGAGGGGCGAAGCCGGCCTGGCGCGCATCGACATCAGCGGCAATCGCTACGGGCAGTTCCTCCTCGGCGGCACTGCCCTCGCTCTTGCCCTGCTCGCGAGATGCCGCCCCCCACAGATCTGGCCGGAGGCCGATGAGGATGAGATGCTGCCCACGGCCGCTGATCTCGTGGGCGCCCTCGCCGCGGAGCATGAACTCGGCGGCGGAGAGGGATGGCGGCAGTTCCCCCTCGGACGGCTTCTCTTCCAGATCGGTCTGAACACACTGCTTCTCGGCGACCGCCTTGACCCACAGACCCGTTCGCTCGTGGCGCGCGAGATGGCGGACGGCGCGGACCGCTTCCTCGATCGACCGGCTCCGGCGCAGCTTCGCGATGACACGCAGGCCGAAACGAACGCATGGCACGGAGGCGGGATCGCGACTGTCGCGTGCCTGCTGCCGAACCATCCCCATCGCGACCGGTGGGAGCAGAAGGCGCTGGAGTACACGATCAGCGCCTACGCAACCGCCGGGGACGTGCACAGCGACGGCGTGATGGACGGGCACCCCCTGAGCGAGTGGCTGACCGGGCCGAACGCGCTGAGCGACCACACCGTCGAGAACCACGGCTTCGTGCACCCGGACTACCTCGTGGCGGTCTCCGAGATGGCCCGCGCGGCCCTGGCGTATGAACTGGTGGGGCGCCCGATCCCGGAGGGCCTGACATTCAACGCCGGCGCGGTCTTCGACCGCTTCGCGGCACTGACGCTCCCGGACACC
>CAZAHB010000163.1:0-12151 GCA_964484945.1 uncultured Armatimonadia bacterium
GCTTCTCCGCCTCTTCTTCCCCGGGCAACCTCGTGGCCTGAAGAGTCTCGAACTCTTCGCTGAGCGCCTTCGTCACCTTTGTTTCGTCCTCAGCGGCCTCTTCCTGGGTCAGAGCAGGCGTCTCAACGCTGAAGAGCGTCTCGTCACGGATCGTCACCGTCGGCTCAGTGACCCCGGCTTCATCCAGCGCACTTGTGATGGTTTTCCGCACGTTGTCGATCTCACCGGCGGTCTCGTAGAGGGGGGCGTCAACGGAGTAGCCAAATGTGCTGTCTACATCGAAGCCTTCCTCGCGCTCCCACCGAATGGGGGCGAATCCCAGCAGAAAGGCGGCAATGAAGATGCCGAGAATGGTCGGTATCCAAATCTTGGGACGTGGCTGCATGCTGATTATTTCTCCTTCAACTCAGGACGCACCGGCGCATACAGGGAAATCTGACGGGGCCGAAGCCGAGCGAAAGTATATCGGTCAGTATATGACACGAACCCCGCCCTGTCAATGTACGCCGGGCGGGGTAGACGCGCCGGTCCAGAGGAAAAGAGGGCCGGGGAGAACCCCGGCCCTCACTCGACGTGTGATCCCCGAATCTACGCGCCCGGCGTAAAGTCGGCCGGTTGGGCGCGGTTAATCCACTTGACGTGTGAGTCAAAGTACGTTGCATTCACACCGTCATTGTGCCTGTGCATGTTCCGGATGATCGGTCCGTTGACGTACTCGGCGTCCACGTCACCGTTCACCCAGGCCGCCATCTCGCGCGCCGGCTGGAGATTGTCCGGATCGGTGTTCGGCCAGGAGTTGAACATCCCCACCATCTCGTCCCCGGCGTCCGCGTCGCGGAAGAACCATCCGTCCATCATCATGATAGTGGCGCTGGGCGCCCGGATGTCCGAATCGCTCTCGAGCGACAGGAAGTGGTGCGCGTAGTAGTACGAACTGAACGGAACTCCCGGTGCCACACTATACGGTGGACTCCACGCCACATCGGTGGTGGTCCCTTCGCTGGGGCACTGGTAGACGTTCGGATCGTAGATGTAGGTGTAGGTGGCATGGATCCAGCGATACACAAGATTGTTGTCATCCGACTGGTACCAGTCCATGGGCATGCGGCCGTCATAGTCTGACCGGTACATTGCGAATGCTGTGCCGAGCTGCTTCATGTTGTTCTGGCAGGACGTAATCCGTGCCTTCTCCCGTGCGCGGGCGAAGACTGGAAACAGAATCGCTGCCAGGATCGCAATAATCGCGATCACAACGAGCAGCTCAATGAGCGTAAAACCTGCAATTCGGCGGGTCACCGCGGATCACCCTCCTGATCGACGGCCGCCACGCGGCCACTTTTGCCCTGTCAAGCAGGGTCGATGCCGTTCAAAACTCGTGCTCTACATCCACTTCCAGCGGATGTCTGCACTCTACGCCGCTGATTATAGGTCCGGCTGCTGTTGAGTGTCAAGAGCCAGGCCTCGCGTATCAATCTTTCCGAACCAGCAGGAGATAGTCGATATTCAAATGTGTGGTCAAAACGCCGGTCATCCCGATCGTGTGTGTGCCCGCCTCCAACTGCAGTGACGGGGCCAACTCATCCGCGCCGGTGAACTGCATGACCCACCATTCGCCATCGGCATGCCCCCATCCGCCGGTCCCGGGCAGTTCCACCAGGCTCAGGCCCTCAGGCTTCTCTCCATCGACCTCCACGATCCGCCAGGCGCCCACATCACCGCATGAGATCCGCGCGTACAGGTCCCACTGGCCGTCCTCGGGGATCTCGACCTCCCACTGCAGGGAGCTGCCGTTTCCGAGGAAGCTGAAGACGCAGGCGCCGCCGTGGGTGTCGTGATGCGAACCGGGCTCCACACGTGGCGGCGTCCCCGTGGCATTGGTGAAGTCCTCGGCCTCTACAAGGATCCCCTCGGGCACCTCGGCGTCGTCCACGCGGTGAGTCGGTGACGGCTTCTCCACGTCGGAAATCACGACCCGCTCGATCGGGCTGCCCCTCAGGTTGCGCCGTTGGACGCGAAGTGACAGGCGCGGGCTCGGGTCGATGTACACGGGCTCGCGAGCCTCCAGGACGTCATCACCGCGATCCCAGTCGGCCACCACCTCGCTGCCGAGCGACAGCGACACGTCGTCGGGATGCAGAATACGCGCGAGTTCCAGGCGCGGTGTCGCCAGCCCCGGACCCACGCCGGGTACTTCGCCTCCCGCCTGCATGCCTTCGAGGTCGAAGCGGGCGCGCAATGTCGCGACCTGCTCGTCGCCGAGGAAGACGGGGATGTCGGCGCTCTCAGGTGGAAGGCAGGCCTCGCCGGCCCATCCCAGGTGCAGCCGGTGACTGCCGAAGGGCACATCTACTACTGCCTGGCCATCGCTGTAGCGAAGGTCGTTGTCGGCGATAGCCTCGCGACCGAAAAAGCCCCATTGAACCTTCTCAGGCAGCCGAACGCGGAGTGTGAACTGCTCGGCATCCGCATCCTCCGGGCGTTCGACGGTGTACGTAACCACCGCTCGGTTCGTCAGATAGCGCACTCCAAAGGCACCGGACTGCGACGAACTGAGCAGCGGCGCCTGGGCAACAACCGGCACCGTCAGGACCACGGTGAGCGCCACAATGGCGATAATCTGCATCCAGAAGCGAACCTTCATCCGACACACCTCCGACGAAATCAGCGACTCACGCCTGCGTACACATCACAGTCACGCCGAAAGTCTATTTCGCTGCCGGGCGGCCGGCACCTGCCTGCAGATGCGATCGCCTGCCTATTGTCCAGGTTTGCACTCGCGGGGCATTTGCCTCCGGACCCTCGAATGTGCTATAGTCATTCCAGCTGTACACGTGGTTCAAGACGGAGCCTGGAGGAAAGGTCGGTCTTGGAATCTTCGTCAGCGCACGCCGGTGAGGCGGCGCTGCTGGTAGGTCTTCTTGTCCTGGCAGCGTTCTTCGCCGGCTCCGAAGTCGCATTCCTCGGCGTACCCCGAACGTGGGTACGGCAGCAGGCCGAGTCTGGGTCGAAGCTTGGCCGGATATTGCTCGCACTGCAGGAGCGCCGGTCGATTGTCCTCGCCACGCTCCTTGTCGGCATCACCGGCAGCTACTACTGGGCCGAGCATATCGCGGTCAAACTCAGTATCGATCTGTGGGCCTCGGTTATGGGGCCGGCTGTTGCCTCATTCGTCGCTTTGGCGGTCATGACGGTGCTTGTCCTGATCTTCGCCGAAGCGACCCCCATGCAATTCGCACTTCGCAACACCCGCAAAGTCGCCGCATCTTCTTCGCCGGTGCTCGCATTCTTTGCGATCGTGCTCTATCCGTTCGTCGGCCTGCTGGGACTGGTCGTCCGCGGGGTCATGTACGTTGTCGGCCTCGGCGGGCAGGGCATGCTCCCGACCGTGACCGAAGAGCAACTCAAGGCCATGATCGAAGAGGGCGAGTCACAGGGGGCGCTCGCCGAAGGAACCGGCAGGATGCTCCACGGCGCCCTCGACTTCGGCGATCAGACCGCCGCACAGGTCATGACACCCCGGCCCGACATGAAATGCGTCGAGCACACGGCGACAATCGGCGAGGCGTTGCGTTTCGCCATGCAGAGCAAGCACTCCAGGGTGCCCGTGTACGCTGAGGATAAGGATCACATCACGGGGATCCTCTACATTAAAGATGTCCTCCCCTACGTTCGCCTTGGCGAGATGGACAAGTCCGTGCGTGTCGTGGCGCGACCGCCTCATTTCGTCCCCGAAAGCCTCCCGGCGGACGAGTTGCTCCGCCAGCTTCGAGTGGGCCGGCGCACGATGGCAATCGTCTACGACGAGTATGGCGGAACCGCCGGTCTGGTGACGGTCGAGGACCTTCTGGAGGAGATCGTCGGCGACATCCAGGACGAATATGACATCGAGCAGCCGGAGATCATCGAGACCGAAGAGTGCCTGGTGTGTGATGCCGCGGTTGGGCTCCATGAGCTTGACAACTTGGTCGGCGAACCGCTCCCGACCGAAGAGTTCGACAGCCTCGGTGGCGTGGTCCTGGCCGCTGCCGGTCGGATTCCCGAAGAGGGGGAGTCGTTTGACTGGGGCGCACTGGAACTGACCGTGGATGAGATGGAAGGCCGGCGTATATCGCGTGTGAGCATCGTCGAGCGCGAAGTCGCCGATGAGGATGCTGACGAGGCCGAAGAGGACACCGACGAGGCAGAGGAGGCTGATCGGCCATGAGCTTCCTCGTTGGATTGATGATCGCCGGTATCGTCCTCTGCCTCGTGGCCAGCTTTACGCTGTCACTGTCAGAGGCATCGCTGCTGGCCTCAAGTCCCCACGAGATGCAGAAGGCCGCGCGCCGCGGCGACCGCCGCGCGCAGCTTGTGCTCGCTGTCACCGAACGCGGCGACTACCTGCACGTCTTCGTCGTATGTAACAATGCCCTCGTGTTGATCATGTCCACGCTGATGACGTTGATCGTCGGCCACTACCATATCAGCGACCCGTCGCTGGCGTCCACCACAGAAAGCGTTGCACATATCGGCATGGTGGTCACCATCCTGTTGTTCGGCGAGCTTCTGCCGAAGACATACGGCTCGCTTCGTCCCGGACCGTCGGCGAGGGCGATCTCGGGAATCATGAACACATTGGTACATGTTCTCGGGCCTATGGTGCGGCTGATGGCGTGGATCAGCGATTCGATCATGCGAATCGGCGGGGCGGAAGGCGAGCATCGGCACTTCGTCACGGCCGAGGAGATCCGCGCGGCGGCTGACCTCGGTGAGGAGGAGGGCACCGTCGAGCCCGACGAGGGCGAGATGCTCGAGAGCGTCATGGAACTGGGGGAGCGCACCGTCAAGGATATCATGATCCCCCGGGTGGACATCGTGGCAATGCCCGAGGCCGCGACAATCGAGGAAGCGATGGAGGTCGCGGTCGAGTCGGGTTACTCGCGCATTCCAGTCTACGAGGACAGCATCGACCATATAACGGGAATACTCTACGTGAACGATACGCTGCTGAGTCTCAGCCGCGGAGAGCGGGACCGGACGCTCGGCGAGGTCGCGCGCACTCCGATCCTCGCGCCGGAGAGCAAGCCGCTCGACGAGATGCTCTGGGAGTTGCGGGAGCAGAAAGTACACATCGCCATCGTCATCGATGAATTCGGCGGGACCGAGGGACTCGTGACCATCGAGGACATTCTGGAGGAACTGGTGGGGGATATCGAAGATGAGCACGATCTCCCCGAGCCGGACGTGCTGGTTACCGGTGATGGCGAGGCGATCGTGCAGGGCAAAGCGCGCATCGAGGACGTGAACGAGCTACTCGGACTGCAGATTTCGACTGAAAACCACGACACGTTGAGCGGATTCCTGACCGGAATGGCAGGTGGCGTGCCCGAGGAAGGTGAAGTGTTGAACGTTGACGGTGCTACCTTCGTGGTGGTCGAAAGTAACGATCAGCACGTGGACCGTCTGCGGGTTATCGCACCGACCGGCAGGGAGGCTGAGTTGTAGTGGCGCGAAGAGTATCGAAGCGGGCGTTGAAAAAGAAGAAGCCGGAACTGGAACTCGAGGTCGAGGACTATCAGGTTCCCGGCGAAAAGCGTTTGTACTGGCAGGGCGTCGGTGGTGTCATTGCCCTGTTCATTTTCGCCGACTACTGGGTCGGTTTTCTTGGCGTTTGGAACGAGGGCAATCCCGGTGGGGCCCTTTATCATCAGTGGTGGGCGCTGGCGGTGCTGCCGGCCTTCCTGGTGATAACGTGGATCGTCGCCAACGTCATTACCCTCCGGCCTCGTAACCAGCGTCTGAAGGAAGAGGGCCTGAACGCCCGCGTGCTCAGCAAGAATTACCCGAAACTCAAAAGCATCCTTGCGAAACAATCGAAGCTCGTGTCGATCGATGAACCGGAGATGTACGTTCTGGACGACGATTCTTCGTACATGTATTCGTTACCCGGCAAGACCGGTAAGATCGTGACCACCGGGGGGCTGCTTGATACGCTCAACGACGAAGAGATCGCGGCCATGATCGCCCGGGAGATGGGGCACATCAAGGCGGGGCATCCTCGTATGATGATGGTCACCGCCGGCATGCGCCGGGCTAATCTGGCCCTCCAGATACTTCTCTTCCCGATCACCGGCATGGCGTTTTTCCTCAGCGGCTGGGTGGATATCGCCGAGGCCACCGCCGATCGTATGGCGCTGCTGGTCTGCGGACGGCCGTCGCTTTTGAACGCGGCCGTCGTGAAGCTGGAGGTCGCGGCGGATAAGGAGGCCGAAATCAGCCAGGAGGAGCTTGAGGCCTACCTCAGTGCCGGAAGCGACATCAGCACTGACGCGGATCAGATTGAGCGACACTTCAAGATGGGGGAGTTCCTCACTCAGCATCCGTCAGTGAAGGAGCGCGTCGAGGAGATCCGCCTCTTCTTGAAGACTGAGGAAGGACAGGATGCGATGGAGAAGCTGATGGAGGTCAGACAGAAGCAGGCCTGACAGATGCGGCCTCTGTTTATTCGGCAGCCGCCCGAGGTTCGGGCGGGGGGTCTGGTCATATCCCCCCCGCCTTGCCGTGGCCGGGATTGGCTGCGAAGACTACGGGTCGCGCGGTAATAGCCGTTGCGACCCGTATCGTCGATCTACCCGCCTGTCGAGAAGCTTCGCGGGCAGTCACAGATCGATCGTGAACTCGGGGGTATCCTCCTCGCCGGCCCTGACCGTGACAGGTGTCGGATCGATCAGTGGCTCCCCGACCGGCTTCCAGTCCAATGTGGCTGGCTGCACTGACACGAGATACTCACCGGGGATGAGTTGAGGAATAAGGAATTCTCCGCTCCGACAGCCGACCTCCGCGATGGCCAGAGTCTGCCTGCTTCCGCGAACCCGTACGAACACACCAAGTCTCTGTCCGACGGAAGCCGCGAGCGGCTCTCCGTCCGCCTCGCGCACGACCCCGCTGATTGAGCCGAACTGTACGCCGCGCTCGACGTAGCGGCCGAAGATCTGCGGTGACAGCACCCAGCCGTCGTACGTCTCGCGCACAGAGGCCGCTGCAGCGAAATCAAGCAGCAGCGTCATCGGCCTGTCGGCCTCAACCGTGAATGACGAGATCAGTTCGACCCCTTCCTGCGCCTCTTCCTCGAGTCTGACCGGGTGGACCTGACCGTCGTCGGTAACGACACGGTTAATCTCGCTATCCGCGTCGATGCCCAGTCTCGCATAGGTGTACCGGCCTACGGGGACATCGACCGTTCCCAGGATAACCGGATTCCGCCCCGCCGCGATCACGTCCACATCATCAGGAAGATCCTCCGGGCCGAGGACCGTGACCGTCGCGTGTGACTTGCGCGCGAGCGTCACCTCTTCGAGTGCAACGTGCAGCTCGCGAATACGACTCGCCGGCGCATCTGCCAGCATCACCTGCACACTTCCGGTGGGCACGGGATTGGGATCCGAGTCCCCGTCACACCCGCTCAGCAGGCTGATGCCGACCGCGATCAGGGCTGCCGCAAGCACCATCACAAGTCGTTTCATTGTTTGTGCCTCGCCTTCCCCTGCGACTCACCGCTCTGACTTCATGTACGGAATTCTCTCTCCCTCGGGACAGTTCCTCCTCAATTGCCGCTTCGGAACTTGCCGCCCCTCGATGGCGCTTAACGTGGTAGAAGGGTAGAATCTCTTGCAGAGGATGCGATTTGCCATGGTTCATCGCGGTTCCCAACTCACACCGATAGTCCTCGCAGTCACAGTGGCTGCTATGCTTGCCACAGCTTTCGTGGCCGGGTGTACTCAGACGGCCAGCGAAACCGACACGGAGCCCGTCCAGGAACTCGGGGCCGCACCGCCCGGGGCGGACGAAGAAGCCCCGGGCGAGGCTGATGGCGACATGGCTGAGGGCGAAGAGACGGCCCAGACGGATGATGAGGCGGCCGACGAGGAAGCCGGAGAGCAGCCTGCAGGTGATGCTGATGATACGGAGGATTCCGCGGCAGACCAGGATGCGGAGAACAGCGAGGATGGCGAGGCAATGGCCGAAGAAGATGCCGGAGACGTTACCGACGCAAAGACCATGCTGAAGATCAAGACCAACAAGGGCGAGATCGTCGCTCAACTCTTCGACGACAAGATGCCCATCACAGCGGGCAGCTTCCTGTTGCTCGTGGAGGAGAATTTCTACGACGGCCTCACCTTCCACCGGGTGGTCCCGGACTTCGTCATTCAGGGCGGAGATCCAAACGGCGATGGATCGGGCGGCCCCGGGTTCGCCATCCCGCTGGAGAACCCCGGCAAGATCCACCACGAACGCGGTGTGCTCTCGATGGCGCGCGCGCGCCCGCTCGACAGTGCCGGCAGCCAGTTCTTTGTCTGCCTGTCAAACAATCAGAATGTGACATCGCTCGACAAACTCGGTGGCGGATACGCGGCCTTCGGGAAGGTCGTCGAGGGCATGGACGTCGCGGACAGCATACGGGTCGGCGACACGATCACCGAGGTCGAGATACTCAGCGAGTCCGAGCATGCCGATGAGGCGCGCGAGGCGGCCCGTGAGGCGCGGATCAAGTGACGCCAGTCGCACATCACAGGTGACGGGTCGTAACCTGACGACGAGCAACGCGTACATCTGCATGGCTGCCACGTTGGGATGCAGCGGCGATCACCATGGAGTTTCTGAGCCCGCGGATAGTCTCCGCGGGCTTCGCCCTGTCTGGTCTACCAGGGCGCGCAGGGCCCGCTCCGCTGCCTCGGTGAGGGCCTCCTGCGGTCGTCTCAGCTTCCCGCCCACTTAGCGGTTGAGGCTCGGCGTGATTACCAGCGTCCGGTCCGCGCCTGCCGGCATCTCCACAGGGGCGGGCGCCTCTGGACATCGCGCCTCTGGCACTTGCATCCCCTGAAGAAGATGTGATCGAGCCCGCCAGCAGGAACATCCCCGTGCAATGGCTCGGGAAACGCTTCCTCATGAGTCGTATGAACAAAGCAGGAGACACCCCGCCCCGCGTCAAAACGTATCTTGTCAGCAAATGAAGATGGATTAACTGCAGCATGTGGTGAGGGTGTTGAGGATGGCAGGCAGTTTTTTCAAGCACAAGCGTTCCCTTGTTGTACTTGCAGTTGCAACGGCCCTGATGGCGCTGATCTTCGCGGGGTGCGAGGGTGGACACGGTCCGACGCTCCCGGCTCCGGGCACACCGGACAATGGCGCGCCGGATGACGGAACGGGCGACCAGCCCGATGGTGGCGACCAGCCGGACGACGGCGATCAACCTGATGACGGTCAGTTGAGCAACGCGGACACCGTCGCCGCCGTGGAGGACTACGGCGAGCAGTACGTGCAGATGCTCAACGAAGGTATGACAATCCCCGAGGCGATGCAGCAACTTGCAGCCGAGATGGAAGCCAGCGGCGATTTCTCTGCGGTCGAGGTCGATGGCACCGGCCAGATCGTCTGGGCCGAGTTCACCAACGGATGGCCTTATGCCGTGCTGGGCAACCGGCCGCCGATCACCGACGAGGTCATCGATGAGCGCGCCGAGCAGAACCTGCCCGCCGAACCGGCGCAGGCCGGCGGCGACGCCGTGGAACTGCCCGAATCGCGCAGCGCGGTGCTGATGAACGGCTTCGGCCAGTACCGCCCGGCCGCAAACCGCGCCATCGATGACATCGACCGAATGCTGTCGGACCGCGGCTACAACACCAGCCAGCAGACCTGCAACGTCGCGAATCTGCAGGCCCTCAGTGCCCCCGGTGCGCTGCTGCTGAGCACGCACGGCGCCGCTCCCCACGAGACGGACTTGGGTCGGCCCTTCATGTGGGTCGATGAGCCCATCACGCAGCAGCGCGCGGACCTCTACCAGTCACGCGGCTGGCATGAGAATGACTACATGACGTTGCTTTCGACCGACGAAGAGGATCCGAACACCGGCCAGTCGATCTCGGTCACCAGCTTCGGTGTCTCCGACCTGTTCATAAAGAACGAGGTGAGCATGGGCTCGAACTCGTTCGTGTACTCCTCGTCCTGCTCATCCGGCGCACAGCGCATGCGGGAGGCGTGGCTCGCCAACGGAACCGGTGTCTATGCCGGCTGGGATGACTGGACGGCCGGATACACGGCGCCGAAGTTCTTCTTCGACCGTATGACTGCCGCCAACCAGTACAGGCCAGAGACCCCCGACCAGCGGCCCTTCGACTGGAAGTTCGTGTACACGAGCATGCAGGACTACGGCCTGCACCAGGTGACCGTGGACTACGGGATGTTCGGCGGTCTCGCCGGTGATATCGACGTGCGCACCGCGACCCTCTTCTTCTATTCAAACGATGACACGGGCGTTATGGCACCGACGATCCAGCGCCTCGAGATGAATGAGTTCGACGATCAGGTCATCCTCCACGGTGTCTTCGGCTCCGACGAGGGCGAGGTCACGGTCGCGGGGATCACCGCGGGCATCGATCAGTGGGAGCCGCGCGAGATACGCGCGACGATCCCGCGTTCGGGCGTCGGGTCGGCCGGCCCGGTGACAGTCCGGGTGCGCGGGCACGAATCAAACGTAGTCAACCTCACCTCATGGCGCATGGGCCTCGACTACACCTACGACTTCGGCAGGGGAGACATGCAGGTGGTCTATGACATCGATCTGCACTTCCGCGGCGATGTAAGCACATGGCGGCGCAATCCCGGCGACGCGCCGGAGCGCGTGGAGCCCTTCCCGTGGCAGGCCGCGAAGGACAGCACGGGTACCTTCGAGGCTTCCGGCTCATATACCACCACCGACAACCAGGGCAATACCTCTACCACGAAGGTCGTCGGCTCAGGCAACCTGCTGTGGGCGAATTCACCACGACCGACCGGCAGCGGTCCGCTGCCCTTTGACGTAGCAGCGGCATCCAGTTCGTCTGTGGGTTCCGCGCAGATCCCCGACAACCCCTTCACCGGACAGATCGTCGGGCTGCGCTTCTTCGGGCGCGTTCTCCCTGAAGCGGGCGTGCTGCAGATTACGCCCTCAGCCTATGTTGAGGACATCACCCTGGAGTTTTACGAGAACGGGGTGCTGGACGATACGATCCCGTACGCGGTGAACTTCCCGATACACAAGTTCGACGCGTGGGACGGGATGTTTGAACCCATCGGGCTTCCCTTCCGCGAGATACAGTTCCAGGGAGAGGACTACAACCTGCCGCCCGGCGACTGGCAGATCGAGGAGCGCGATCAGACCTACACCATCGAGTGGGACGGCGCCACCGCGCAGTTCCCGCCCGATGAGGAGCACGCGCGATAAGCAGCACATGCCCGCAACGCCACATCGACCCGCGGCCCACTCCGGCCGCGGGTCACGTCCGTACATATCGCCGGACGCTTTTTTCCCTCGAGGGCAGGGGATCAGATGTCGGTATCAAAGTAAAGTATGTAAGTTAACAAAGTCGCATGGCAGTGTGGTATGAGGTGAGGTGTCGAGGATGGGCGTGAGTAGGCGTGGGCGTAACCGAACGTTTGTGATGCTTCTGGTGTGTGCTGGGATCATGGCTCTGCTGTTTGCGGGGTGTTCGGGCGGACATGGTCCGACCCTTCCGTCCCCGGATGTTCCCGGCGATGGAACCCCTGACGACGGAGATCAACCCGACAATGGCGATCAGCCGGATGACGGACAGATGACCAATGCCGAGACGGTAGCTGCGGTTGATGACTACGCCGGGCAGTACGTGCAGGCACTCAACGACGGAATGACGATCCCCGAGGCAATTGCGCAGGTCGCGGCGGAGATGGAGGCCAGTGGAGACTTCTCAGCCGTGGAGATCGACGGAACCGGCCAGATCGTCTGGGCGGAGTTCACCAACGGATGGCCGTTTGCGGTGATAGGCAACCGCACGCCCGGGGCCGACGAGGTGGCCGATGAACGAGCGGAACAGGCCCTCGCAGCGACCGCCGGTCTCGATACCGCAGCGGCGGTCGAGTTGCCGGATTCAACCTCGGCAGTGCTGATGAATGGCTTCGGCCAGTATCGCCCGAACACGGGGGCGGCAATCGACGAGGTAGACCAGATGCTGTCTCAGCGTGGCTACCAGGTGAATCAACAGCGGGTCACGGTGACGGAGCTTCAGAACCTCGGCAGCCCCGGCGCTGTCTTCATCAACACCCACGGCGCGGCTTCGCGCGAGTCCAGCATCGGTCGCCCGGCACTGTGGCTCGATGA
>CAZAHB010000164.1:0-12127 GCA_964484945.1 uncultured Armatimonadia bacterium
TCGGCGGGTACGAGATCGAACGGGCACCGGTACCAGTAGGGGTAGGGCGACTGCACGTGGCCGGTCAGGACCGGGCCATACTGATGCTTGGTGCCCTGCTTGCCCGCCGAGGCCATCGCCATCCCGGTGCGGCCGTGGAAGCCGCCGTAGAACGAGATGATCTCGTGCTTGCCGGTGAAGCGCTTGGCCATGCGCATCGCCGCCTCGGTGGCTTCCGAGCCGGTGGTGATCATGAAGCACGCGTCGAGATTCTCGGGCGTGACCTCGACCATGCGCTTCGCGAGGGTCACGCGCTCGGGGGTCGGGAAATCATACGGACACATCAGCCGCCCGACCTGCTTCTGGATCTCGCTGACATGGTGCGGGTGGCAGTGGCCGACGTTCGTCACCAGCACGCCGGAGGTCCAGTCGATATACTCGTTGCCATCGACGTCCCAGATCTTCACACCCTCGGCGTGGTCCCATACGAACGGTTGCTGGCGGCTCGTGGCGCCGCCCTCGTATCTGTCGGACATTTCCATATATTCGGCCGACTTCGGGCCGGGAAGGTCGTATTTTGGCATGGCACTTCGCTCCTTCGGATTTGTAAGTCATCAGTCGCAAGTCACAAGCCACAAGTTCACGATCTGACGGCGGGTCTCAGCCGTCGCTTGCGACTTGTGACCGATGACATGTGACTTCCGTCGTTCATCAGCAGCAAGTTAAGAGTCACGGGCTCACGACCTGACGGCAAGGCCCCGTCGTTGCTTGCGACTTGTGACCGATGACTTGTGACTGTCGTTCACACCTCGCGGTACGCGCTTTCCAGCTTCTCCTCGACCTCAGTGTTGACAGTGTACCGCGGGGGCTCGCCCGCAAGGTAGCGGTCCACGTCATCCATGATCTTGTAGCGGATGTCCCAGCCTGCCTCCACCGAGCACCAGCCCAGGTGCGCCGAAAGCGTCGCGGTCGGCAGGTCGAAAAGCTCCAGGTCCGCAGGCGGCGGCTCCTCCTCGTATACGTCGATGCCCGCGCCCGCGATCCAGCCCTCCTTGAGGGCCGTGATGAGCGCCTCGGTGTTGACGATCGCGCCGCGCGCGGAGTTGATCAGGAACGCGCTTTCCTTCATCATCTTCAGTTGCGGTTCGTCGATCATGTAGCGCGTTTCGTCATTCAGCGGCGTGTGGATGGTGACGTAGTCCGACTCCTGCAGCACATCCTCCAGCGAGTAGCGATCATCCAGGCCCAGCGCGGCGAGTCGCCGGTCACCCATGTACGGGTCGCAGACCATCCGGCGGGCGAAGATGTTCTCGGTCATGCGGTAGACCCGCGAGCCGATCCGGCCGCAGCCGACGACGCCCAGTGTCTGATCGTGCATGCGGTGGATGTCGCCCAGTTCCGAGAAGTCCCAGATCCCGTCGGCGGAAGACTCCTCGAGGATCCTGCGGCTTTCGAACAGGCGCCTCGCGCAAGCGAAAATCAGCGCCAGTGCCTGCTCGGAGACCTCCTGCGCGCAGTAGTCGGGGATATTCGCGAGGCGGATGCCGTACTTTGTGCAGGCCTGCGTATCGACATTATCATAGCCGATCCCGTGGCGGATGATAAGCTTGCAGTTGTGCAGTTGCGAGATGACCGACTCGGGCATCGGTGCCATGTTCACGATAACGACGTCGCAATCTTCGATGGCATCGACGAGTTCGTCCTCGGGCGCCAGCTTGAGCTGATGATGTTCGAAGTCAATGCCCCGCTCTTGCATCTGATCGACTTCCCAGTCGAGGTCATCTTCGATGTAATCTGTTACCACGATCTTTGTCTGACTCATTGCACTCCTCCAGAACGGCAGCTTTCAGCTATCAGCCGCCAGCGACCAGCTGACGGCAAACGACCAACGGCCCACGGCTTCGTCGGGCGGAATGTTCGACGCGAAGACCGCCGATACCTCCAACGAGCCGGCGTGATGGGAGAACGCCCGAGCGGGGGCGTCGGAGCCACAGCGACCTCTGCTACGGCAGGAAGTTGTACATGCGTTGATTTGTGAGGATCCCCCACAGGCCCCAGCCGGCGCCCGCGGTGAACTCGCCGAGGATCAACCCGAGGAAGAATGTGGAGGCCGGGGCAAAGGCGCTCATCCCACCATAGCGCAATATCAGCGTCTTCGCCAGCCAGCTTACCAGAATCGAGGGGGCGAACAGCGCCATCGACCAGCTTCCGGAGACCGCATATCCCGCAGGGTGAAAGACCCACCACACGTAGCGGGTCCGCATCCAGGAGAGAAACAGCGTCATCCCGAGGCCCCAGATCATGCCGCCGAGGGTGTAGAAATTCGGCTCGCCGGGGTTGACCAGCCAGCGCTGCAGCAGCGAGAATGCCTCGCGCCCTTTCCCGGAATATCCCCCGCCCCCGTGCCGGAAGAATGAGTCCAGCAGGATCCCCCAGCCGAAGACGAGCGCGACTCCCGCGGCGAGCATCATGACGGCCGCCAGGCCCCGTTGTGACAGCCGTGCCTCATCGGCCAGCTTCATCCCCTCGATCTGGTGTGGCATCGGATGGCTGCGATGGGCCCGGGTGATCGAGTGCATGAATGCAAACATGATCAGATCGTTCTTGCGGAACGAATCCGCGCCCAGCGCCTCGGTCATCATCACCTGCGGGCCGATGAAGTGCAGGTCGTGCACCGGTGAACCCAACTCAGCCCGAATGCGGGAGACGGCGATGGAGATAAGCAGGTACAGGATGATGAACGCCAGTGCCGGCGCGAGACTCATCTTCGCCTGCTGGCAAAAGATCACCAGCGCGGCGATGCCTCCAACCGCGCCGATCATCGCCCACGGATAGGGCATCGGCTCGCCCGAATCATCCACCTCCCGCTCGCCGAGCACGCTCGTGACCGCCTGTTTGATATGCCGGCGCGAGGCCCACAAAGAGAATCCGGCCACCGCCATGTAGGCGCCGAAGGACTGCTCCTTGATCCACGGGGCGTGCGGCAGGTCTCCCCACCCGACGGCTGCCGAGAATACTTTCAGGGCTTTCCACATCAGGTAGAAGAACCACATCGAAAACGCCAGGTCAACCGGAACGAAGAATGTGATCCCCACCACGAACGGATAGACGTTCAGAGGCGTCCAGCCGATGGCGTTCCAGGGGCGAGAATGGATCATCCGACCAAGATCGGTGCTCGCTCCCTGTTCGCCGGTCAGTGCGGGTATCTCCGGGTAGATTTCGTGAAAGCCATTTGTGGCATCAAGGATGAAGGCGACCGCGAAGCCAATCCACAACAGCCGGTTCTTGAAGATCGATCGCTTCGGCGAGGTCATCTCCAGCGGAAGCTGCACGATGGGGAAACTCAGCTTTGCCTCATCGACCCAGTTGCGCCGGAAGAACGTGTTCAGACAGAGCATCACGAAGAACAGAATCAGCGAGAAGCCGCTCCAGAGCAGTGCAGGGCGCACCCACGGGCGCCAGTAGGAGGTGGTGAGCAGTGGCCCGCGCGAATCGTAGTAGGCCCAGAGGGCGTCCGGATCGGTGACCGTCAGCCAGCCGGGCATCTCCTCCAGAAACAGTGTACCCCAGGCGTTCTCGGGGCTCGCGTGCCAGTGCGGATAGGCCACCACCGGGAGCATCGTCTGAAGCTGGTCGAGTCCGACGAGCGCCGAACCGACGCTGAGAATGACGTAGATGGTAACAAGCTCGCCGAAGCGCAACGCCCAGCGAGGACGAACCCTGCGGACAAGCGCGTTCACCGCGACCACCACCATGAGCGTGATGACTGCGGTGAAGATCAGTGAGACCGTCGTGGGCCGCGACTGATGGCGGATGTAGCCGAGGAGAATGAAGCCGACGTTCGGCACCAACAGCAGCAGCCCCAACAGCACAGCCCTCCACGTGACCGGCTGCGGAGGGCTATGTGGCTGCGCGTCAGAACCTTCTCTTGTCTCACCGGTCGGGAGGTGCACCGTCAGTGAAGCCTACCCCCGGCGCAAACGCCACATCGCGGCGGATGTCCATTTGAGGCCCCGCGCGCGTGCGCACCGTTGGAATCTCAGTGGTTGCGCTACTGTTCGTCGGGCGTTTCCCCCGCCCCGGAGCTGCTCTCCGGATCGTCATCATCAGCGGCGTCCTCGGTTTCGCCTTCCTGCGGCTCGTCCGAGTCCTCCGTGGTTTCCGCGTTCTCGCCCTCGTCCATCGTCTCGCCGTTATCCACGGCCTGGTCACCGTCATCCATGGCTTCGGGCGGCTCCTGGACATCCTCGATGGGCGCCCCATTCATTCCGGGCTCATCCTCAGCAGGCCCTGGCTTCCGCTCAACAACAAGGAAGTACAGGCCCACGAGAATCGCCACAATCAGGATCAACACGATCACTACGACCGCCGGGCTCACCTGTTGGTCCATCGGCTTCCTCCTGCGCTGGACGTCTCACGGCAATGTCAGCGAATGTCGACGTTCGTCGGAAAATGGATCCCCGGGACAGGAAAAGGGCAATGTTCGCAGAAACCGACAATTCTATTCTGTGTCAGCTCCATCATCACCTCCCTCACCTGCAGAACTTGTCGGTCTTTTCGATAATTCTTCGCGGAGTCGCTGCAGTGGGAACCGATCCCCGGGGCAAGCTGTTGCGCCAAGTTCACAGTGCCCGTACACATCTTCAGGCGTCAGACGGTACTTCGTCATCAAATCGCTCAGGAGGCTTTGCAACGCCGCCAACTGCTGCTCTGTCGGACGGGCCGGATGCTGCCGCCCCGCCGGATTGGCGCCGCTGTCGAAGTTTCCTACCAGGCATATCCCCAGATAGTCATTGTATCCGTATGTGTGCGCTCCCATCATCCACTCGGGCCGACCGCGCTCGACTGTGCCGTCCGGAGCAATGACGTAGTGATAGCCGATGGTGTAGACATGCTCCCGATACTCCGCAGCGAATCCGCGCCGCTTATGCCATGCGCTGATGAGCCCGACATCCACCTTCTGGCCTTCGACCACGCTCGGTGTGGCGGTATGATGGATGACGATCCCGCCCGGCCCGCGGAACAACAGCCGCCGGGGCCACCGGGGCCCCAGGCGCATTGTCAGTCCCCCCACCGTGACGATCGCGATCGCGATCAGAAGAAGAATGACGGCGATGCGGCCGGCCCGTGATCGCGCAGATTCCGCTTGCCTTACCCGATATGGCATGGTCATCGCTTCGCCGACATCGGTCGCGTTTCCTTCCATGCGCGCTCGCAGGTCTCTACGCGGTGATAAGCGAAATGATATACTGGTCGTCGGCGTCGATCCATTCGCCGCCGACCATATTCGTGTGAAAGCAGATACTGGGAAACTATAGATGAGAGCGAGCGCAACAAAAATGAAGGCAGGATTCATTGTTGAACCACACACCGTTGAAATACGCGAGATCGATCGTCCCTCCCCTGAGCCGGGGCAAGTCCTGGTAAGAGTGGAGGCTGCCGGCGTCTGCGGGAGTGACCTGCACGCCTACGAGGGCAGTCAGCCATTCTTCGAGTATCCGCAGGTGGGCGGCCACGAGATCGTCGGAACGGTCGTCGAGATCAATGAGCCTGATGAGGAGCCGTCTGAAATCCCCGGCCGCCGCCAGCCGCGACCGCCCCAGGAAAGCTCGCGCGTGGTCCTTGACCCCTCGATGCCGTGTGGCGAGTGCTACCCGTGTCGCACCGGCCGCTACAACTGCTGCGAGAATATGCAGGTGCTGGGTGTTCACGCTCCCGGCGCCTTTGCCGAGTACATGGTCGCCCCGCTGGGATGCGTGCACGTGATTTCCGAGGAGGTTCACCCGGATGCGGCCGTTATGGTCGAGCCGCTTTCCATCGGCGTGCAGTCCTCAACCCGTGGCCGCGTCACCGTCGAAGACTCCGTACTGATCATCGGCGCGGGCACAATCGGCCTGTCGGTGTTGCAGGTGTGCCTGTCGCGGGGCGCGCGTGTGGCGGTCAGCGACCTCTCCGAAGGTCGGCGTGCGAAGGCGCTCGAGATGGGCGCGGACGGCGCAGTCGATCCCACTTCCGAGGACCTTCAGGCAGCCGTGGTCGACCTTTTCGACGAGCATGCACCCTCAGTGGTCATAGAGGCGGTTGGAACGCCACCAACCGTACGCCAGGCCCTGGAAGTGGTCGCGCCCAGCGGACGCGTGGTCATGCTTGGACTGTGCAGCGACGAAATCTGCATCGAGGGCGCGCTGATGGTTCGGAAGGAGCTTGACTTCCTCGGCTCGCGCCTGCACGGAGGCACAATTCCGCAGGCGGTCAGCCTGGTGGAGGATGGCGAGGTGCATCCCCAAGCGCTCGTCACGCACCACATGCGACTGGACGACCTGGAGCAGGCATTTGAGCTGATGATCGACCAGCCGGACACCACCCTGAAGGTGATTCTCACGCCATGACGGATGAGCCAATCCCCGTCATCGTAATCGCCGGACCGACTGCCGCGGGGAAGACGGAGATGTCGCTACAGGTAGCGGAGCGCACCGGTGGCGAGATTGTCTCCGCCGACTCGATGCAGATTTATGAGCGGATGGACATCGGAACCGCGAAGCCGACGGCTGAGGAACGCGCCCGGGCGCCAATCCACCTGGTGGACTTCGTTCCCCCCGATGGCGAGTACACCGTGGCCGACTTCCAGCGGGACGCCCGACGGCTGATCGGTGAGATCCACGCGCGCGGCAATCTCCCAATTGTCGCCGGTGGCACCGGATTGTACCTCCGTGCTCTGACCGAAGGCTTCGACTTCCCCCCACCACCGGAGGACGAAGAAGTCCGCGAGCGGCTGTGGGCGGAGGTGGATGACGTCGGCGCAGAGGCGATGCATGAACGTCTTTGCGAGGTCGATCCCGATTCCGCGGAGCGCATCGACCCGGGTGATGCGCGAAGGATTGTGCGGGCCCTCGAGGTCTACGAGACGACCGGCCGCCCGATGTCGCAAGAGCGAGACGTTGACGGTAAGGCCGCGGTTAATTATAATTGCGCGAAATACGTCCTGACGCCCCCACGGAAGCAACTCTTCGGCCGGATCGATCGACGTGTAGATGCGATGATTGCGGCGGGGTGGATTCACGAGGTGCGTGACCTGATCGATGCCGGCGTCCCCTCAGACGCCCAGTCCATGCAGGCCATCGGATATCGCCACCTGCGGGAACACCTCGCCGGCGAGTGCGACCGAGAGGAGACGATTCGCCTGATCAAGCGGGACACTCGCCACTTCGCGAAGCGTCAGCTCACGTGGTTTCGCAGTGGCGAGAACTACCACTGGCTCTCACCGGCGGACGGACTCGCGCGGCGGGCGTGCAGGACTGTCATAATGCACCGCGCGAATCGAATACGGGAGTAATTGCAAATGTCTGGCCGACCCCAGGTCCAGGATGAATACCTCAACGAGGCTCGAAAGAACGAGCGCCCGGTGGAGATCGTGCTGCTCGGCGGCAAGTCGCTTAAGGGCGTTGTTGAGGCCTTTGATACATTCACGATAAGGCTGCGTTGTCGGCGCGACGAGGTGCTGGTCTTCAAGAGCGCGATCGCGGTGATCGGCCCCATCCGCGACAAAGAGTAGAGCAAGCACCCGCAATCACTGACAGGACGGGATCGATCGAGATGTCATTACGCTTCACAAAAATGCACGGTCTGGGTAACGATTACGTTTACATCGACGGTCACGACCAGGACCTCGCCCGATTCGACCTCGGCAGGCTGTCCTCGCTGGTCTCCGACCGCCACTTCGGCGTGGGCAGCGACGGGCTGATCCTGATTCTGCCCTCGGACGTCGCCGACTTTCGCATGCGTATCTTCAATCCCGACGAATCCGAGTCAAACATGTGCGGCAATGGCATGCGCTGCTCCGCCAGGTACGTCTACGAGCACGGGCTGACGGATGAGACCGAGTTGGCCTTCGAGACTCTGGCCGGGATCATCAGGCCGACGCTCACCGTGGAGGATGGCGAGGTCACCTCGGTCACCGTGGACATGGGCGAGCCGCGGCTGGCTCGGAAGGATATCCCTATGACGGGAGAGCCCGCCGATGAGCCGGTCATCGACGAGGAGCTTACCGTAAACGGGAAGGCCGTGCGGATCACCGCGGTCTCGATGGGCAATCCGCACTGCATCCAGTTCGTGGACAGCGTCGATGATGCGCCGGTTCGCACACAGGGACCGAAGATCGAGTACCACGATGCGTTCCCGGAGCGCACGAACGTGGAGTATATCGAGGTCGTTGACCGCGAGCGCGTGAAGATGCGCGTGTGGGAACGGGGCGCGGGCGAGACGCTCGCCTGCGGCACGGGCGCCTCAGCCACATGCGTGGCGTGCGCCCTGAATGATGTCACTGATCGTTCGGTTGCGGTCGAACTTCTCGGCGGCACACTGCAGATCGACTGGCGCGCGGACGACCACGTAATGATGACCGGACCGGCGGTGGAGATCTTCACGGGAGAGTTGACGGAGACGTTCGTCGCACCAGCGACAATTTGACGGCAGGGAAACGGGAACCGGGCATCGGGGACGGCATCACACGGGAGGCAAGCCGGTCCGGGACGCGGCGCGAAGCCCCGTTGGTCGTGTGGCGACAGGACCTGCCGTCACTTTGGAGCAACACGCACCGGGGGCAAATCACCGGGGACCGGGTTGACCGGCCCCGGCGCATCTACACACAGTCTGACGAGGGAGACGAGAGATGGAGCAGGCACAGCGACTTCAGCGGATCCCGCCCTATCCTTTCCGAGAGATCGCCGCCCTTAAGCAGAAGATGATCGATGAGGGCAACGAACCCATCGACTTCGGCATCGGCGACCCGGACATGCCTACACCGCAGTTCGTCATCGATGCGCTCTGCGAGGCGGCCAACGACCCCGAGACCCACCCGTACGATGAGTCGGGCTTCGGGACCGAACGGTACAAGAGCGCGATCGCTGATTTCGCGAAACGCCGCTTCGGCATCGACGTGGACACCGATGGTGAGATCCAGTCCACCATCGGCGCCAAGGAGGCCCTCGCGCATATCGTCTGGGCCTACATTGACCCGGCCGACGTGGTGCTGGTGCCCGATCCCGCCTACTCGGTGTACAAGGTGCAGACAAGCTGGTGTGGCGGCGCGGCCTTTCCCATGCCGCTGCGGGCCGAAAACGACTTCCTGCCCGACTTCGGCGAGATCCCCGAGGCGGTCAGGCAGCAGGCGAAGATGATGTTCCTCAACTACCCGAACAACCCCACGGGCGCGGTCGCGCCGCTGGAGTTTTTCGAGGAGGCAGTGGACTTCGCCCGGAACTATGAGATGGTCATCGTCCAGGACGCCGCCTACGCCGAAGTGTACTACGATGACGCCGACAGGCCGCACAGCATCCTCGAAGTGGACGGCGCCAAGGACGTCGCCATTGAGATGCACTCGCTCTCCAAGACGTTCAACATGACCGGCTGGCGCGTGGCCTGGTCGTGGGGCGGCGCGGAACATGTTGATGCGCTTTCGACAGCCAAGAGCAACGTCGACTCGGGAACGTTCATGGCCGTCCAACGCGCTGCATCCACCGGACTGGATACCTACGAGGACTTCGCTCCCGAGATGCAGGCCGAGTATAAGAGCCGCCGGGACGCGCTCGTCGAGGGCCTGCAGAGCCTCGGCTGCCCGATCGACGCGCCGCGCGCCACGTTCTACATCTGGCTGCCGGTGCCCGAGGGCTACACCAGCGAGAGCTTCGCGAAGAAGCTGCTGACCGACTGCCAGGTGCTGGCGATCCCCGGCGCGGTGTACGGCGCTGCGGGCGAGGGCTTTGTGCGCATGTCCCTGACCATCAAGGGCGATGACAAGATCGGCCAGATCGAGCAGGCAATTCAGAACATGAAAGAGGGCGGTGTCGCCTGGTAGGGACACCGTGAGATGGCGCACACGCCATCGCCACGAGGTGAGCGCGCTTGGACCGTTATGCCGAGATACAGCACAGACCGGAGCACTCGGAAGTTGAGGGCGCGATCCTCGTTGGAATAGACGATCTTCAGGGCCGCAGCCGGCGGTCTATGCGGGAGCTTATTGACCTTGCAAAGACCGCCGGTGCGCAGGTTCTCGACCTCGTGACCCAGCGGCGCGACCGCCCGGATGTGCGGACATTCATCGGAGCCGGCAAGGTCGAGGAGCTTGCCGCGCTGGTTGAGGGCGAAAACGCGGACCTGGTGATCTTCAACGCAGAACTGTCCCCCGTGCAGAATCGCAACCTCGTTGACGCCCTCGAATGTAAGGTGCTCGACCGGACCGAGCTTATCCTCGACATCTTTGCCCAGCACGCTCACACCCGCGAGGGAAAGCTGCAGGTGGAGCTTGCGCAGGCCCAGTACTCCCTGCCTCGCCTCGCCGGTCGCGGCCAGATGATGGATCGTATCGGCGGTGGAGCGGCAGGCGCCGGTATCGGGGTGCGCGGCCCCGGTGAGACGAAGATCGACGTGGAGCGGCGCGTGCTGCGGCGCAAGATCCAGCGGCTGGAGAAGCAGATCGACGAGGTGCAGCGACGCCGTCAGGTGGAGCGACGCTCGCGAAGGAAGTCGGGGCTGCCGACGGCGGCGCTGGTCGGATACACCAATGCCGGCAAATCCACGCTGCTCAACGCGCTGGCCGGCTCCGAGGAGGTCGTAGTTCGCGACCGCCTCTTCGAAACCCTCGACCCGACGACCCGGCGCATCGAACTTGATGACGGCCGCGAGTGCCTCGTGACAGACACCGTCGGCTTCATCGAGGACCTGCCAACCCAGCTTGTAGCCGCATTCCGTGCCACGCTGGAGGAGGTCGCCGAAGCAGATCTGCTGCTTCACGTGGTCGATGCGTCATGGCCGGCGGTGTACGAGCAGTATGAGGCGGCCACCAGGACGCTCGAGGAAATCGGGGCAGCTCAGGTGCCCACGATCGTGGCGCTGAATAAGATCGACGCGGTCACCTCCGAGCGGAAGGTGAGGATCCTCGAAAGCAGGATCGACAACACGGAGCGGGTCTCGGCGCTGGAAGGCGACGGGCTGGACGAACTGGGCCGGCGGATGTCGGACCTGCTGTTCGCGCACCTGATTGAGGTGACGTTGCACGTCCCCTACGACCGGATGTCGCTGATGGAATTGCTCAACGAGCGCGGCCACGTGTCCGAGACCGAGTACGAGGCGGACTACGTCATCGTCCATGCCGAGGTCGATGAACCGACACTCGGGCAGGTCAGGGACCTGGTGGTGAGTGGGTAGGCGAAGCTGAGGCTGCATGCGTTCGCACCGTTTGTCGTCGCCTCCACCGTTTTAGCCAACGGGCTTCCACCCCGTTTTCGGTTCCCTATCCCTCGACCACCGTCGCCAGGTCATCCCCCTCGTCCGCATACGAATGCTGTGGCGGCAGAGCCACATCGCAGTCCGACCGGTGGCAGCCGTAGCGCCAGAGCCACCCGTCCACAGGCGAGCGTATCGTCACGGTCTCCAGCGTGTCGTCGCGGATGATGTGCCCCAGGCGCTGGCCCTCGGTCACGTGATTGGACGTCTCCAGGCCGGCCTCCACGAAGAGCCCCGAGCAGGGCGCCGTCAACTCATGCCGGCGCTGCTGATCGGAGTGCCGCGCGAATTCGACGTAGTCTCCATCGATCTGCTCGATTCCCCCCTGGATCATACCGAAGAGCTTCGCGAGGTTTATCGCCGCGCGCAGGCCCAACGCAACTTCATTCTCCCGGATGACCCACTGTGGCGCCAGTTCAATGGTGATTGCGCCCCGGCCGGAGTTGTTGAAGAGCGCGCCCAGCGTCACGCCCTCGGTCTCCCCCTTCGGTGCCTCGCGCCACTGGATGAACCGAATCCCAGCGGCGCGCGCCATCTTCCGTGAGAGCCCTTCATTTCGCGCAAGAGTGGCTGTGGCGGTGAAGCGCGACCACGAGTGCAGATCAAGACAGCGCGTGCAGTGCTGCACGACTGCCTCGTGCACCGCGTAGCTGACGCGCTCGGTGTCATTCCCATCGGCCCTGCCCGGCCACGTGCGGTTCATGTTGTGCCCCTCGTCATCACCGTACGCCTGCTCCGGACCAAGGCTGATGTGCGAGCGGCGGTGCTTCACCGCGGGCAGGTTCGCGAACGGCACCAGCCAGACGTCGCCCGCAACGAGCTGCTGCTCGCACAGTTCGCGGAAGCGCCTGATCACCTCGCAGCCCTG
>CAZAHB010000165.1:0-12083 GCA_964484945.1 uncultured Armatimonadia bacterium
GCTTCACACCGGGGCGCACCAGGACCTGGAGGTCGTCTCCAAGATCGCGCGCTCGATGGTCACCGAATACGGGATGAGCGACGAGTTGGGGCCGATCACCTACGGGAAGAAGCAGGAGCATGTCTTCCTCGGAAAGGAACTCGGCGAAGAGCGGAACTACTCCGAGGCGGTCGCGCAGCAGATCGACACCGCGATCCGCGAGCTGGTGGATGACTGCTACGCCAAGGCCACCGAAATGCTCTCGGGCCATCGCGACGAGCTGGACCTGCTCGTCGAGATGCTGCTTGAGCACGAGTCGCTTGAGCGCGAGGACGTCGAGGCGCTGATCGCGCACGGCGTCATGGCCGATGAGCTTGAGGATGACCAGGCCGAGGACGAGACCGCCTCCGACGAGCAGGAGCAGGCCGAGGAGAGCGTCGATGCACCGCCTGCGGAGGACAAGCCCGAAACCGGCACACTTCCGCCCGGCGTGCCCGAGCCCGGCACCCCGTAATCGAGCGGAGAGCGCGAACATGAACACGCGTACGTCCGAGGCCGAGTCAGCGAATGGCGAGCAACCGCCGAGCGCCTGGCTGGGCCTCGGCTCGAATCTGGGGCGCCGCGCCCACATGCTCACCGCCGCCATCGACGCCCTGCAGATCCAGCGTGGACTGAAGCTGCTCGCAGCGTCATCGGTCTATGAAACCGACCCGGTGGGAGTGACCGACCAGCCCCTGTTCCTCAACATGGTCGTGCAGCTTGCCTGCGCGCTCCCTCCTGAAGAGCTTCTGGAGATCGCACAGACGATCGAGCGCGCGCTGGGGCGCGAGCGGAGCATCCGATGGGGGCCGCGGGTGATCGATATTGACCTGCTGATCGTCGATGGCCGGTCGGTGGAGACCGAAGATCTAATCCTCCCGCTTCCGGACCGGACGACTGGGCAGTTCGTGCTGGTCCCGCTGGCGGAGAGCGCGCCGGAGCTGCCGCTGCCGGGCGGGCATACCGCCGCCGAGCTGGCCCGCCCGGACTGCGGGGAGGTCCAACGCCTGGGCGCGCTCAAAGAGGTGTTGCAGGACGAGACGGCCTGATCACTCACGCCGGGAGCGGGTGGCCGATGTTCGGGGCAGCGGACGCAAAGGTACGGGCAGAGCTTTACTCGGAACTGGCAACGATGACGAAAGCGGGGCTCACTATCGGGGAGGCCCTGTCCGCCGCCGGTGAGGACATGCGGCCCTCGCGTCTGACCCGCACCGTCCGTGAGATGGGCGATCATGTCTCCGCGGGGGAAAGCGTGTCCGACGCGATGGAAAAGCGCCCGCGCGTGTTCTCCTCGCTGGAAGTGGCGAACGTGCGCGTGGGCGAGGAGACCGGCCGCTTCGAAAGCGCCCTGCGCAACCTCGCCGACTACTACGAGCGCGAGTTTGACCTGCGCCATCTTCTGACCCGCGAATTGGCCTACCCCATCGTGCTCTTCGTCGCGATCCTGTTTATCCCCGTCATCGCCGACCTCATCCGAGTGTGGATCACCGAAAGCTTCCTCGCTGCCCTCGCCGTGGTCGCCGGGCGACTTGTCTTCTACCTGCTGTTCATCGGCCTCCCGGTCGGACTCGCCGCAGTCGCCTACTTCGCGCTGTCCAGTTCGACCGAAGGAAAGGCCTGGCTCGACAGCGCAAAGATGAAGCTGCCGATGGTTGGCGGCGTCTTCCGCAAGATCGCGCTCGCCCGTTACTGCCGCGCACTCGCCTCGCTGTATTCCTCCGGTGTGCTGCTCGGCACATCAATGCGCCTGGCCGGGGAGGCGGCTGCCAACGAGGCCGTCAGGCGCGATCTCGTCGAGCACGCCCCCGAAGTCGATGGCGGGATGAGTCTGTCGGATGCATTTGCGCAAAGCGATCTGATGCCGTCTTCGGTGCAGAGGATGATGAAGACCGGTGAGCGCACCGGCGATATCGACTCGATGGCCGACAATGTCGCCAACCACCTCGAGCAGGAGGCCCGGACATCGATCAAGCAGCTTGCGGTGTCGATCACTCCCGTGGCAGTCGTCATCGCGGGGATCATCGTCGCACTGATCGTGCTGAATTTCTACACCAACCTCTACTCATTCTGACTGTCGCGCGCGAATGTGAGGCTGCATGCCTGAGGACAGCTTCGACCCGTGGCGGACGCTCGGTGTCCCGGTCGGCGCCGGGCCGGACGAGATCCAGCGTGCATTCCGCTCGCTGGCCCGCCGGAAGCACCCCGATGTAAACCGCGACGCCCCCGACGCGCACGAGCAGTTCATTCGCCTCCGCCAGGCCTACGAAACGCTGATGGATGACGAGATGCGCGCGCGCCTCGAACGCGAGGCCCTGCAGGCGGACCTCGAGCCGATCGTGATCATCGAGAGCATCGAGGTCACCCTCCAGGACGCGTACGAACTGCTCGAGCGCGGCTACACCGAGGAGGCGCGCGACCTCTACCTCGAGATGGCCCGCGACCATCCCGGGGATCCGCGTCTGTTGGAGCTTCTGGACGCAATCCGCCGCGTCGAGGGGGGCGGGCGCGCCGCACCGCACACCGCGCAGCGACCTTCACCGGCCACCGAGCGAGACGCCCAACCGACCGCCTCCCGCACCCGTGAAAGCTACCGTGACCTGTGGGAGCCCGAGCCGATATCGGTCCAGTGGTGGCTGGTCGCGCTTGCCATCCTGGCGGTCATCATCTGCACCGCCGCTGTCGGGCGGGTTGACGCTGCGCCGATCCTCGCCGGCTACTCGGTGGCCGAGATCGGGCTGTGCATGCTCGCGGGCTTCGCGGGTATGGCGCTGATTGCCGCCAGCGGCCTTGTCGGCTCTTTCGACTGGGAGCTTGGTGGCGTGGTCGGCGATTCTGGCAGCGAGGCGCCCCTGTGGCTGTACCTGGGCGTCGCGGGGCTGGTCTCCCCCCTGCTCGCCCTGATCTTCTATCTCGTGTTCGTGGCATTGCAGACACAGTGGTCGTGGGATGTCGTCGCGTATTTTGCGGGGACATTCGTCGTCGCGGGGGTCATCTGCATCGCCCACGGCTCGGGCGCAGTGGGCGCCTGTCTGGTCGCGTCCAGCGCCGTCTTCGTTCCGGGGCTGATGGGCTGGGCCTTCGGCTCCATCTTCCGCCCCGGGCACTGGTGGCAGTAGCCGACTGGCAGTCGGCACCTCTCTCAGGCAGCGGGGCCGACGCACATTTGTGACGAAATGATCGATGGAGGTCGATGCGTGACATGCAGATCCGCGCGTTGCGCGAGGATGAATTCGACGAGCACGCCGAACTGGTTTACATCTCCTACACCCACGGGCGGGAGATCCCGCCCGATCACATGATCACCCACCGCGACTGGTGGCTGCGCGGAATCGAGCGCGACCCCTATTACGAGCCCGAGCAGACCCGCGTGATGGAGATGGACGGGCGGCTGGTCTCCAGCGTCACCTGCTACCTGCGCCCGACGCACATGCCCCGGGGAGAGGCGAAGGCCGCGTGTATCGGCAGCGTCTGCACACACCCGGACTACCGGCGGCGCGGTCTGGTGCGCGAGGTCCTCGAAGAGGCCGCGCAGTGGATGACCGATGAGGGCTATCAGTGGTCATTCCTCTACGGGAAGTTCGAGGTGTACGGGGGCAGCGGCTGGCACAATCTGTCCACCTGGGACACCATCGCGGACCTGCAGCTTCGCGAAGAGTGGCTCGACACCGCGACACTGCGCCCCGCCGACCCGAAGGCCGACCTGCCGCTGCTGATGGAGATGCACGAGCAGTTCAGCGGGATGCGGGCTGGTCCGACCGTGCGCTCCGAACAGTACTGGCGCAAGCGCGTGCTGTCGGCGACGCCCTGGGCGCCCGCGCCGACATATGAGATCGCCGAGCGCGACGGCGACCCGATCGGCTACGTGCGTATGGACGGCGCGCAGGTGCGGGAGATCGCGTGGCTCGACCGGCCGCACGATCTGCTCGCGGCGACTATCGCGCGGGCCGACGATGCGGCGATGCACTTCCCGTTCTCGTCACCGGAGCTTGTGGCCGCGCTGCGCGATATCTCGGCTATCCCCACCCAGCGCGAATGTCTCGACGAACCCGGCGGGGTGGAGCTTCGTGAGGCGTACCGCGGACTGTGGCGCTATCACGCGAAGCAGCCGCCCACACAGCAGATATCCGACACCGAATCGCTTCTCTACTCCATGCGCGACTTCGACTACGTTATGTGGCCGGCGGACAGGGCCTGACGTTCGCCTGCGTACAGATGAACACGGGACCGCCTGTTATCGGCGGTCCCGCTCGCGTCCGGTTCTTCAGGTGCCGTCAGTTGCAGTCCCAGTGACTGGTATCCTGCGCCCAGTTGGACTTGTTCCACTTGGCGTGCCCGTCAAGGAAGCCGAAGTTAGCCCCCTCGTTGTGCCTGAACGCCGGAGCGTAGCCCGTGCCGGGTTCATCCGGAGCGATCACGTAGTCGAGATTATCGCGGCTGTCGGCGAGAACGATGGTGTCGGCTGGATGCTCAACCTGCGATTCGTGCGCCGTCGGCTCACCGTAATCCGCACTCCTGCCCGGTGGGTCGTACGTCAGATACCTGTAGTTCCAGCCGTAGCCTACATTGCTCCCCGAAATCCCACCTGCGCCCTGACTGCTGGCTGACGGGCAGATCAGTATCTGGTCATTCTTGACATATGGCTGAATCAGGTCATACCACTGACCGCTGCCGGGAAGATGTGACGGGCAGGTGAACCCATCGTAATCCTGCATGTACTGCGCGTGTCCGAGCATTACCTGCTTGACATTACTCAGGCAGCTTGACTGTCGCGCCTTCTCTCGCGCCCGGGCGAATACCGGAAAGAGGATTGCTGCGAGGATCGCGATAATCGCGATTACCACAAGCAGTTCAATCAGAGTGAAACCCGACGTACTTCCATGCCGCATGACTGACCTCCTGAACGACAAAGTCACTTTGAATTGTAACTATACCTTAAACATCGCAAGTCCACCAGCGTTGTTGCGAAAAATTACTGCTAAACTCGCGCACCACCCTCTCTGTGGCAGGATTCGCGGACGGTGGCCTCGAAATCACCCACACAGACCCATGTGCCCCGCGGAGGAGAGAGTTCATGCGCCTGAGAGTCGCCCTTGTTGCCGTGCTGATCACGATCCCCCTGTCTGTCCCGGCCGCAGACGCCGATCTGCCCCAGTTCGATCCGGAGACGATGATGCGCACGTCCGAGATCGAGCGCGGCATGACCGGCTACGGGCTGTCGGTATTTCAGGGAGTGGAGATTACCCGCTTCGATGTCGAGGTCCTCGGGGTGTTGCGCAAGGCCAATCTTGGCGAGGACCTGATCCTCATCAAGGTGACTTCCGGCCCGGTCGTTGAGCGCGAGTCGGGCATCATCGGCGGCATGAGTGGCAGTCCCATCTACATCAACGGCCGACTCATCGGCGCCATCGCCTACGGCTGGGGCTTCCTCCACGAGGCCATCGGCGGCGTAACGCCCATCGAGGCGATGCTCAGCCCGTACGAGGGCGCGCAGGCCCGTCTGCCCGATGAGCACCCGGCCCGGGGCGCGATGCTGGCCGGAAAGTGGGTCGATTCGGCGCACATCAGTGACGATGGTTCCGCCTTTCACGATGGCTCGACCATCAACATGCACCCCGTGAGCCCGATCATCAGCGTCGCCGGCATGGACGATCGCGCAATGGCGCGGCTCGACGAGATATTCCAGCCCCACGACTTGCAGACGATGCCCGGCCCCGGTCGCCTCGACAACGGGATCGACGCAGACCTGCAACCCGGCTCCGCGATCGGTGTCAAGCTGGTCGATGGCGACTTTGACGTCACCGGCATCGGCACCGTCACGTGGCGCGAGGGCGATCGCGTCCTGGCATTCGGCCATCCGCTCATGGAGATGGGCCCGGTGGACATTCCCGTCACGACCGCGTGGGTACACGACTTCCTCCCGTCGATGGCGCGCTCCAACAAGCTCTCATCGCCGATGAACATCGTCGGCTCCATGCGCAATGACGGCTCGTGGTCGATCGCCTGCGAGGTGGGCGGCGAGGCGCCGATGATCCCGGCAAGCTTCACCGTCACGGACGAGAGCAGTGATCGCCGCAACACCTACGAGGTGGAGGTTGCCCGACATGAGAGCCTCACATCCGGGCTGCTGATGTCGGCGATGATGTCGGCACTGGGCGCCGGCTCCAACGTGGGCTCCGAGGGCCTCGCGACACTGGACTTCGAACTGACCGGGGAGGACGGGGCCGTGATTCGCCGCAATGACATCATCTGGCATCCCGGCCTCTATTCTCCGGCCGTCTCGTGGGTCGATGAGGCGCTGTATTACCTGACCGAGAACCGCTTCGAGCCGCAGCAGCCGGCGTCTCTGAACGCATCGGTGAGCTTCCGCGATGTTGAGAAGCTCGCGTCCATCGAGCGCGTCTATACCGACGCGGCGGTCGCGCGTGCCGGAGAGGACCTCACCGTCCACGTTGTCCTGCGCCCGGAGGGCGGCGAGCCCTTTGAGAAGACTGTCACCTTCACGCTGCCCGAGGACCTCCCGAAGGGCACACTGCGCGTCGGCGCCGCGGCCGGCAGTTCCGAGTACAGCCTGCGCAGCTTCCTGCGCCTGCTGATGCCCCAGATCGACAGCCTTGGTGACATCGCCGATATCATCGAGGAGATGAAGCGCCCCGATCAGCTTTACGTGGCGGCGGCGGTGCCTGAGGTCGTGCTCGGGCTGGAAGGGGAGGCGCTCCCGGACGCCCCGCTCAGCGCCGTACGCATCTTCTCGGAGGACGATCAGAGCGACCTCACTGCCGGCTACACCGAACTGAGCGAGACGCTCGCGAGCGATCACTACCTCTTCGGCTGGCAGGTGGCGCGGCTGCCGACCGTCAACCGCGAGGGCGAGCGCGGGAAGGTCAAGAAGCGGGACACCGACACGGACGACTACGAAGCCGCGATGACGACGACGGTCCGCGGTCGCGAGTTGCAGCAACTGTGGTGGGCCGCCTCGGCCATCGATCCGTCCGTTCAGCCACTCCAGGACGGCGACCTCCCGGCCCCGGGTGTCGAGCCTGAGAAGCCGGGACTGGAGGAGGAAGCCGATGAAGAGGCGTCCATCTCGGAGGAGGCCGAGGACGCGGAGGAAGAAGATGAAGAGGACGACGGGGAGCACCCGGAGCCGGACGGCGATGCGCTGGCCCGCGGACTGCAGCGAATCACCCACACCTCGGCCGATGACTTCGAGGATGGCGATACCTCCGGCACCATGGTGCGCAGCGACGGGGCGGTCCTGCTCGCACCTGGCGCTGAGCTGATCGCGCAGGTCCCCGAGCCGTCGATATGGAGCATCGCCGCCGACGGCGATTCGGTGTGGTTCGGCACCGCCAACCCCGGCCGCGTGTATCGCTGGAGCCCCGGCTCTGAGGCCACCGTCGTGTACGAGACCGATTCGCTGATGGTCCTGTCGCTGCTCCCGACCGGTGACGGAGGCGTGATAGCCGGGACGGCCCCGGGCGGCCGGGTGCTGCAGATCGCCTCGGACGGCGCGCTGCAACGCGCGTGGGACCTGGACGCGGAGTGGATCTGGTCGCTTGAGCGCGATGACAGCGGGCTTGTGGCCGGCACGGGTCCGGACGGGGCAATCTACCGCCTCAATGACGAACCGGACTTCTTCACCCGCATCAGCCAGCCTCACGTGTTCGACCTGCTGTTCACCGGGGAGAGGCTCTACGCCGCCGGGGGTGAGAACGAGGGTGGCGTCTTCGAAATCGGCGGGGGCGGCAATATCCGCGACATCTTCGGTTGTGAGCACGACTCCTGTACCGCGTTGGCGGTTGATGGCAGCGGTCGCCTGGTGGTAGCCACCGCCGAGGAGGGCCGGGTCTTCGTGATCGAGCAAGACGGGCGCCATGTGGAGGCCTTCGAGTCGGAGGAGAATGTGCTGGATGTCACATTCGGCGCGGGGCGGGCGTGGGCTGCGACGACCGATCAAGGCAAAATCGTAGCGCTCGATGATCGCCACCGCACGTCAATCGCCCACCGGGACACCGCCAGCGACCAGGTCACTCGGATCTCGGCCGGCGAAAACGTCGTCTTCGCCGCCACCTCCAACCCCGCGCGTGTGTGGCGGCTCGACCCGGTATCTTCCACCGAGGGCACCTATGCTTCAGAAGCCCTTCACGCCGACCGCGTCAGCCGCTGGGCCCGCCTGAACTGGGACGCGACGATTCCCGAGGAGGCGGCCCTCACTATCGACGTGCGCTCCGGGAACGGCAAAATACCCCGGAACGCAAGCTGGAGCGCCTGGAGCGGGGGTATTGTCAAAGGCGACGGCCGCATCACCCCCCCCGACGCCCGCTATCTGCAGTACCGCCTGCGATTGAACGGGACGCCGTCAGAGGACCTCGCGGTGAGCCGCATCGAGGCGCTGTGCCTCCCGCGCAATCAGAAGCCGACCCTGGAGATCGAGAAGCCGGAGGCCGGTGACGCGATCCGCGACGAATTCGAACTTTCGTGGGACGCCGATGATGACGACGATGACACCCTGCTCATGACGCTCTCCTACCGCACTGAGGGGGCCGAGCAGTGGGAGGAGATCGAGACGCTCAAGGACGAGTCCGATCACACCTGGGACACCACCGCGGTCGAGGACGGCCGCTACGACCTGCGGGTCAGCGTCAGCGATGAGCCGAGCAATCCCATCGGCGCACTGAGCGAGACGGCCATCGTCCAGAGTGTGGTGGTCGATAACACCTATCCGCGGCTCAAGATATTCAGCACGCCCCGCCGCGGTGATGAGGAGCGCATCATCGCCGGGATGGCGACCGATGACCTCAGCCGCATCACCTCCATCGACTGGACCTTCTCCGAAGAGGAACTGTGGCGGACGGCGAAGCCCGATGACGGGCTCCTGGACTCGCGGCGAGAGCTGTTCTCGATCGAGTTACCCGAAATCCCCGACGATGAGATCTCTGTCCAGCTTCGCATCCGCGATGTGGCGGGCAATGTGACGGTGGAGGCCCTGCCGTTGCTCGAGCAACAGCCCGAAGGTGAGATGAAGCACGAGGGCCCGATGCAGGCCGAGGGCGCGACGCAGGATTGACCGCGCCCTCCGGCGTGATTTGCTCGCAGGCACCGCAGCACACGTCCATTCACGGAGGCATCGCAGTGACCGCGAACCCGCGCCCCCGCACATTCCGCCGTGTCGATGAGGTGTTTGAGGCGTACTACGGCCCCGTTCCGGAGCACTGCGACGGCCCGCTGAACTCGCTGATCCGCACCATCCTGTCACAGAACACCACCGACGCGAACTCCATTCCCGCCTTCGAGCGCCTGCGGGACCATTTCGGCGGCGATTGGGAGAAGGCTCTCGAGGCGGGGCCCGAGGCGATCGAGCCTCACATCCGGCGGGCCGGCCTTGCACCGACAAAGAGCAAGCGCATACACGCGATTCTTCAGCAGCTCAGGGATGAGCGAGGCGAACTGTCGCTGGAGCACGTCTGCGAGATGGAGTCGGACGAGGCCGAAAAGTACCTGCTGGGCTTCAAGGGCGTCGGGCCGAAGACCGCCGCGATCGTCCTGTTGTTCGAGTGCGATATGCCCTTCTTCCCGGTAGATACGCACGTGCACCGCGTGACAGGCCGACTGGGCTGGATCCCCGATACTGCCAGCGCGGAGAAAGCCTACGAGATCCTCACCGACGCGATCCCATCCGAGCTGCACTACCAGTTGCACCTGAACCTGGTCCAGCACGGCCGCGAGACGTGCCACCCGTCGAGACCCGAGTGCCACCGATGCCCTATCTCGCGGTTCTGCGACGCATACAAAGATGGCGAGGTCGAGCCGCGAGAAACAGAATAGAAGTGGGTTCCCGACAGACCTGCGCGCGTCCGGCGACTCCCTTCCCTCGCCTTATCCCTCGGCTCTGTATCAAAGTCTAATGATTGGAATCATTACGGCAACGAATGCGGGCCTCTCGGCCCGCGTCGGGCGAAGGCTCGCCCGACCTCCGAACGGCGACCCACTCGCTACGCTCGGGGTTGGGAGTTCGATCAGGCCTGCTATCCAAAGGTGGGTCGTTGTCGTCCGGAGGGATGGGGAGCCAGAGGTGCCGTCTACCTCCCCCCATCCGTGGCGCAAAGCGCGACAGGGCGTTTCTCCGTTATCCCTAATGTTTGGTACGGACCTCTATCCCTCCCACTCCGCGGCATCCTCGCCGTCCTCTACCTTCAGGCTCACCCCCGGGCCCGTCAGCGTCGTCCCGCCCACCATCGCCGCGGCGACCACCGTCCGGTCCGCACCGATTTGCAGCGCGAACGCCTCCGCGTCCGTGACATAGCCTGCCCAGCGCACCTCATCTGCCTCCGGTGCGCGGAAAACCACCGCGTCCGACCGACCCTCGCGCGTGACCTGCACACCCGTGCCACCGGTCGCCTCCACCCGCTCAATGTCAAGCCGTGGCGCCTCGCCGCCCGGGAAGGGGTAGAGCGCGGTCACCGCGTGAGCATCCGCCCCGTCGAAGCGGTATGACGCCACCGGCGCGGGGTCCTTCAGTCCGTAGTCATACGAGACCCATCCCTGCACCGGATCCTCCCGGCCCTCGATGATCTCCGGCGCCGCATCGGGCGCGAGCGTCTCCAGCACCATCCCCGCGTTCGTCCCGAGGTAGCGCGTGCGTCGCCCCTGCGCATCGGCCTCTCCCGGCGCGAAGTGCCACAGCATCTCGTACTCATGCGAAGCGCCATCCGCCGGCCGCAGGAAGTCCGCGATCACCCAGTACTCCGGCTTCACGAACCAGATCGCGCGCGTGTGGGTGACCTCCGGATCTCCCTCCGCCCGGAAGGGGCCCTCGTAGCTGCCGCGCGCGTAGTCGAAGCTCTCGCCTGAAACCCACGCGACCGGCATCGGCCCGTCCGTGTAGTAGGTGTCGCGCCGTCCGTGCCGTCGCTGGCCCCCGCCATCGACCAGCACCACGTTGTGACTGTGGCTGCTCACGAAGAAGCGCCGCCACTTCCCGCCGGCGTAGGTGTACCGCCCCGGGTCGATCACCATGTCCTGTCCGAAGGCGCGCGTATCCACGCACAGCTTGTCCTCATGCTGATGGCCGTGACCGAAGGGACCCGCGTCGAACAGCAGATACCGCGCCTCCGGTGACCAGTCCGTCCGCATCACGTACTGCCCCGCCCACGGCAGCGCCACCGAGCGGAACTCCGGCTCAGTCCCCTCCGCCCCATCCGTCGCCACAAAGCGCATATCCTCGCGCCCGAAAAGCGCCGCACCGTCACGCATGTAGCCGTGGACCGACCCGTGGTCCGAGTCATTGAGCATGGGGATGCGCCCGTCGGGCTTGCGCACAAGCAGCAGGTACGCGTGCATCGCCTCCAGCCGCTCCCGGTAGACCTCGGGCAACTCGCGCCCGTTGATCCGCATCAGGTGCAGCGGTTCCTCGAAGCTCCTGAGCGACACCATGTGGTAGTGCGGCGTCAACTCGAACTGCGCGCCCGAGGGATATGTCTGGTGCTGGATCTCCGCGGTCAGCGTCTCCAGCGCATTGTCCTCCCACGCCTGCGCCCGCGTGAACTCCGGCAGCAGCAGCGCGGTCTTCAGCAGCCCCGCCTTCTCCGTCACCAGCCAGTTCCCGCCACCGTGATACTCCATCAGGTAGTCCGCCTGGTGCCAGAACATCTTCAGCATCGAGACCAGCACCTCGTCCGGCGCGCCCTCCCATCGAAGCAGGCGCAGCCACACCTCGGGCCAGATGCGCAGCCGGATCCCGGTGTCGAGCGTGCGCCAGTGGATGGTCGGCCGCCGCACATTCGCCACCTTCGCGTCGGCTATCCACTGCCGCAGGATCTCCGCGGCCTCTCGCGCATAGCGCTCGTCGCCGGTGCGCCACCACGCGCGCACCAGCGTCCGCAAAAAGCCGTGGCGATTCAGCGCAATCGGCCACTCGATATCCCCCACCGGATCCGCGGTCCAGTCGATTGGGTCGCCCACGCCGTACCAGTCGGAGTTGTAGAAGCTGAACTCGTGGCGCAGATGATGATCGGCGCCGGTGGTGGTGTAGCCCTCGTCAGGCTCCGGGCGGGGCTCATCGGGGG
>CAZAHB010000166.1:0-12019 GCA_964484945.1 uncultured Armatimonadia bacterium
ACCGAGGGGCGGCGTCGCGTGGACGTTGCCCTGCAGCTCGATCCAGCCCGACACAACGCGGGCGCGACCCCACTCCGGGCGGTAGCGCTGCGACTGGCGGATGATGCCGCGGTTCCCGTCGCCTATGAGCTTGATGCTGCGACTGCCGGGCCCCTGCACCACCGCTTCATCCGCCACCGCCTCGCTCAGGCCGGCATCTTCGGGCTCCACGTACCAGTCGAAGCCCGTGGAGGCCCAGCCGACCGGCGAGCCGTCCGCCACGTCCTCGAAGCTGGGGTTCGTGAGCAGATTCTCCGCGCCCGAGTGCGTAGCGAGAGCGAATATCAGCGCGCTGACCAGGATCATTCGCATGCGTGTCATCGGCGGTTCCTCCCGGAAGTGCCCGTCGGCGCGACGTCGTCTGCGGGAGGGGCTTACTCCCGCTCGCTGAGCACGTCGTCCTCGTACTGCTGGATCTCCGCCAGCCAGGCGAGGCCGGTCGGGACATCCGCGCGGCGGCACAGCTCATCCCACACCGCGCTGAAGGGAAGCTCAGCGCGCACCTCGGCGAGCGCGAGCTTCGCGTGACCGTTGCCCGCGTACTCCGCCTCGACCGCGAGATCGTGTGGTTCGAGCATCGCCCCCAGCAGCGCCTTGCGCACCGAGCGCTCGCCGATCGTCCACGCCGCCAGGCGGTTGATCGACGCGTCGAAGAAGTCCGTGGCCCAGATGAGGTCATCGAAGCGGCCGCTGCGCACTGCCTCGTCGCAGACCGCGCGAAGGTCATCGTTGAAGCGCGTCACGTGATCCGAATCCCAGCGCACGCCGCGCGAGCAGTGCAGGAGGATGGGGCTTACGAACTGCAGCGTGGCCGAAATCTTGTCGGCGATGCCCTCGGTCGGGTGGTAGTGCCCCATGTCGATGCACAATGCGCACTCGCGCGTGGCAGCGTAGCCGAGATAGAACTCGTGGGAGCCGACCGTGTAATCCTCCACGCCGATCCCGAAGAGCTTGCTCTCGACCGTGTCGATCACGTCCGGCAGATCCTCCGCCAGCACCTCGTCGAGCGCGTCCGCAAGCCGCTCGCGCGGGCCCATGCGGTCGGCGGTGACGTCCTTGCGACCGTCGGGGACCCAGATATTGCACGTGCCCGGGCCGAGTCGCTGTGCGATGGCATCGGCTACTTCCCGGCAGGCGATGCAGTGATCGATCCAGAACTGCCGGACGCTATCGTCCGCAGAGGAAAGCGTCATCCCATCGCGGACCATCGGGTGGGCGAAGCATGTCGGGTTGAAGTCCATGCCCCAGCCATTCTCGTCACACCAGTCGATCCAGGTGCTGAAGTGCTCGGGCGCAAGCTCATTGCGATCGACCGGTTCACCGCCGGTTTCGGCGTACATCGCGTGAAGGTTGAACCGAAGCTCGCCTGGGATCAGCGACGCGGCTTTCTCGAAGTCCGCGCGGATCTCGTCACCGGTGCGCGCGCGGCCGGGGTAGTTGCCTGTGGCCTGGATGCCGCCGGCATCGGTGTCCTCCTCGTGCACCTCCAGCCCCACGACATCATCGGCCTGCCAGCAGTGTACCGACAGTGGCGTGGCAAGGGCGCGGTCGATGGCGGCATCCGCGTCCACTCCCAGTTCGGCGTAACGGTCGCGGGCGTGCTCGTAACTTGTTGCTGTTTGCCCTTCAATCTCATTCGCGAGCAGATCTTCGAGCGTCATCATGACCACCTCGTGGTGCGGAATCTGGCGCAGTGGAAATTTCGACGCGCGGGGCGCAAGGGCCTTCGGGGGACGAAGGGAACAGTGAAGAGTGAAGAGTGAAAAGGGAAAAGGGAAAAGGGAGCGGCACGGGTAACTGCAGCCGCTCTCTTCGGCAAATGCCCCGAACCCACAGCCAGAGGAGCGAACTCACCTGAGCGTAGCATTGATCGGAACGTCGGGCATCGCGGGCGCGCATATCAAAGGCTGGAATCAGGTCTGCCTCGGCGAGGCGGACAACATCTGTGGCATCGAGGAGGGCTACGCGGCGATGGAGGTTATCGACCGGGCGCAGCGGAGCCTGGAGGACGTGTGCACACATCGAGCGAACGGCGCCCCTCCCCTTGAGCTTGCGGGGCAAGCTCTTTCCCCTCCCCCTGGTCCCGCCGGGTGCGGGACAGGCGGGAGAGGGGAGACGGCAACGGCCTTTGCGGGCCGTTCCCGTTTGTCGTTCCCCTCTTCACTTTTCACCCTTCACTCTTCACTGCCCCATGGGCCACGGGTCGTCCTGGTCGCCGACCTCCGAACGCAGGCGCAGAAGCTCCGCCTTCAGGTCCGCCACCACCTCGGCGTACGCGGGATCGTCGTAGACCGAGCACATCTCCATCGGGTCCTCTTCGAGGTCGAAAAGCTCCCACTCGCGCGGGCCGGGGTCATTGCGGTAGTAGTAGATGAGCTTGTACCGCTCGGTGCGGATGCCGTAGTGCGCGAAGACGTTGTGGCCGCCGTCGAGGTGCACCCAGTAGCGGTAGTAGAAGCTGTCGCGCCAGTCCTCGGGCGTCTCGCCCTGCAGGTTCTCGCGGAAGCTGTGGCCCTGCATCTGAGCGGGATTGTCCACGCCCGCATAGTCGAGGAACAGTGACGGGAAGTCGATGTTCAGTGTGATGTCATCGTTGACCGTGCCCGCCGGGATCTCATCCGGATAGCGGATCACGAAGGGCATGCGCAGCGACTCCTCGTACATGAAGCGCTTGTCATACCAGCCGTGGTCGCCGAGGAAGAAGCCCTGGTCGGAGGTGTAGATGATGACCGTGTTCTCGGTCAGGCCCTCCTCGTCGAGGTAGTCGAGCATCCGGCCGATGTTGTCATCGACAGACGCAACGCAGCGCAGGTAGTCCTTCATGTAGCGCTGGTAGGCCCACTTCTTGAACTCGACATCCGACAGCCCCTCGGGCGGATCGTACTTCACATCGCGCTTGCGGAAGTCCCGGCCGACGCGCATCTCGGCGATCTTCGCCGCGGTCGCGCGGTTCTCGTAGTCATCCCAGAGGGTCGGCGGCTCGGGGATGTCCTCATCTTCGAACATGTCCATGTGCTTTTCGTCGGGATCCCATGGACGATGCGGAGCCTTGTGGTGCGTCATCATGAAGAACGGCTGGTCCTCGTCGCGATCGTCGAGCCACTCCAGCGACAGGTCGGTGATGATGTCGGTGGCATAGCCCTCGAAGACAGTCCGCTCGTCGCTCTGGTCATACATCTCCGGGTCATGGTAGAGGCCCTGTCCGGGCAGCACACACCAGCGATCGAAGCCCCGGGGGTTGGAGATCCCTCCGTGGCCGAGGTGCCACTTACCGAACATCCCGGTCTGGTAGCCGGCCTGCTGCAGCAGCTTCGGTGCGGTCATCTGCCGCTGGTCCATGTCATCGAAGCCGCGGACGCCATTCAGGTGGGAGTATTTCCCGGTCAGAATCGACGCGCGGGACGGGGTGCAGATGGAGTTGGTGCAAAAGCAGTTGTCAAGCCGCACGCCCTCATCGGCGATGCGGTCCATGTTGGGCGTCTGGTTGACGACACTGCCGTAACAGCTCATCGCATGTGATGCGTGGTCGTCGGACATGATGTAGATAATGTTTGGGCGCTCATCGGATGCCATGGCGGATCGTCCTCTCCTCACGAGCTTGCGCGAATCTCTTTGCGACGCTTTCGCCGGTGCGCCCCGCGGTCCCTTCTTCAGCGTGTGGGTATGTACGCGCGAAGCGGGCGCCACAATGGCGCCCGCCGATGTTCGCTTCGATTGTGCCGGAGCGCTTCAGCTATTGCGTCGTCGCCTCAAAGCCGCCGGGATCGCAAACGCGCCGACCAGAAACAGGGCGGTCGTAGCCGGTTCCGGCGTGCAAACGTCATTATTGTGCTCTGTGTCAAGCCAGGAGTGTTCCTCCGGGCGTAGTTGCCAGTAGGTCTCCTCCCAGCCCCAGCGATCAAGGTTGTCATCACTATAATCGTGGTATGTCTGCTCGTATGCTGTCGGCGTCCAGTTCTCGTCCGGCCAGAAGTAGTAGGGTTGCGCACTCGAGTCCCAGGGACGCTGGAAGCTGTAGTAGGCGCTTTCGCCCCACTCCACGGCCGAATCGTACCATTCGCCGGCGGACGTGTAGGGAGAGAGCGTGTTGATCAGAGCGGTGTTAAGGAGAATATCGTAGCCCGTGGTGTCATTTCCGATGCCGATGCCAAGTCCCTGCTCGGGGGCGCCGAGCATCGCGTGGAGGCCACCGTTGGTGGCCGGGTTGCTCGTCTGGATATCGTGGCTTCCGCCCACCAGACCGCCTGAGTGACAGGCACCGCTTATGACAATGACTTGCACTCCCGGATCAAACTGATCAAGCACGTTTGTGAGGTCATCATCCCACATCGGGTATATGCCGTTGCTCGTGTCCGATGTGCCGTAATACTCATCTTCTGCGTATGGCGCAGAGTTGGATGGCGAGGGATCATTCGTCTGAGGCCGCGATGTCGATCCTTCATCAGTGTAGTAGGAATCGCTGGCCGTCCACCCTCCGTGGCCCCAGTAGGAGTACATGAACATGTCGCCGCTTTCGAGGGTGTCGGCGTAGTAGAGGAGATCTTCATACATCGTGTCCCGGCCGCCCTGGACGCCGTCATACGCATTCCAGTCGTCGCGCAGGAGTGCTCGCGAAGAGTCCCAGTCGGGGTAGGGTTCCAGCGCATTCCACAGCAGTTCGTTGTTGTTGAAGAATATGTCGTCGGCCACACTGTAGAAGTAATGATCGGCGAAGGCCGTGGAGCCTGCACAGAGGAGTAGGAGAATCACGACGAACCGGTAACGCCGCATGGCTTTCACCTGTATTCATCGCACCCATGGTGGGAGACTGTTGACAGCCAGTAGAAGAATATTACTGTTTGTGCATGGATGCGTCAAGCGAAACGGCAGAAATCCGGGATGCGTCCTCAGATTCTCGAGAGGTAGATACAGGGCAGGGGGCCCGGAGTTTTTGCTCTTCCGCACGGCACCGGCGACCTCTGCCGCCCGCGCGCCACGCGGGAGGCCGGGAGCGCCTGTTCCTCGCGCATATCCGCGGAATCCGGTCGCACCCCGGAATGCGCGTCGGCTTGACGTGAGCGGGAAGCCGTGCTACCATTGGCGTGCTTGAAAACTGATGCGAGCGGGCACAACGGGAGGCGGAACGCGCCTCACGGAAGACCGGTGAGAATCCGGCGCTGCCCCGCAACTGTAACCGGCGACGACGGCCGCATGACGCCACTGGGCTTTGCACGAGTCCCAGGAAGGCGCGGTCGAAGGATGAACCGGGAGCCAGGAGACGAGCCCGCTTGCGCTGTGCGCCACTCCCCGAGGGCGGGAGGCGTCGCTGACTCGCGAAGGACCGCCCTCGGGCGGTCCGTTTTCATTTAACGGACCGCGTGGCATGGCGCCGGAATCGGCGCTGCTCTTTCACCCGCGCCCGGACGGGGCGCTACCCAGAAGGAGGCTGTATCATGCACACCCGGTCACGTGGCTTTACCCTCATCGAACTGCTCGTCGTGATCGCGATCATCGCGATCCTCGCGGCAATCCTGTTCCCGGTCTTCTCCAGAGCCCGCGAGAAGGCCCGTCAGACCAGTTGCCTGTCCAACCTCAAGCAGATCGGAATCGGCTGGATGATGTACGCCAGCGACTACGACGAAATGGTTATGCCGGTGGAGATCCCGTCATCCGGCAACGTGAAGTACTACTGGTGGACCGCCTACAACACCGCGTCTGAGACGCGGAACCCGGAGGGCGGTATCCTCTTTCCCTACATGAGGAACGACAAGATCAGCGTCTGCCCGAGCTTCCGCAACGATCTACGCACATCGGTGGGCCTGACCGGTTATGCCTACAACCATTCCTACCTCTCGCCGATGGACTACTCCGGCTGGCCGGTCGTCGAGGTGACGACCGCCTCCCTGGCAAGCATCCAGAGCCCGTCGGAGACCGTGACATTCGCCGATGGCGCCCGGATCAGCTTCATGGATATGAAGACTCTCGAGGGGAACACCTACCTCGACCCGCCGTCTGCGGCCTACCCGTCCTTCCACGGGCGGCATAACGGCGTGGGCAACATTGCATTCGCCGACGGCCACGCGAAGGCGGATACGCCCGTCTACCGCTCCGGGACATTCGGCTTCGGCTATGATGCCGAACTGTACAGGTCATACAACCTCGGGGACATCGATAGTGACGGGGATCTCACGACTGATGAACTGATGGACCTGCAGTAGACTTCGGCTGTCGCGAACGACCTCCGGGAGCCTCCGCCACTCCCGGAGGAATGAAGGAGCCCGGCAGATGGCAATCGCCTCGCCCCAGAGGCGACATCCGCCGGGCTCCCGGCATGTCCGGAGTGTCCGCCTCACTTATCGATGATCTCCAGGCTGGGGGTCCTGTCCGAGCCAATCGCCTCCGGCTGTCGGGCGTCGGCCGCGGAGATGAAGGTCTCGCGTCCGCTGACATTCGCGGCACCAACGTTGGTCAGATCGTCTCGGTCGTAAACCCAGTTAATCGCGACGCCCTCGAAACGCCTGCTTGAGGTAAACTCCAGGCGCAGATCGAGGCGGTCCTCAGAGCCTTCACGGACCTCGGGTAGATCGAGCGCAACGATACGGTTTCCGGAACGCTCATAATCGCCCGAATACCCCCAAACATCATTGTCACTTTCCTCGCCCGAGAAGAAGACCTCTCCGGTGGCCGTGTCGATCGTCACGAGGACATCGTATAGAGTCCAGGTGGGGTTCTCGTCTCCCCCGTACACGAATTCCACGGTGCCGAGACTGTAGTCTCCATCGATGCTGTACGTATCGGAGCCGCTGTCACATCCGACTATGATTACTCCGAGCATAGCCACTGTCAGTGCGACGGTCCTCGCAATTCGCACGGTTTTTCGCCTCCGCCTGCGCTTTCGCCATTCTCGTGATATATGAATTCGCCTGTCACCACTATATTCCTTTGTGCGTCGGCGAGAGAATGTTACCGCGCTCGGCGGTCTCGCACACCCCCGTTTCATGCCGCGACTGGTCACGTCCGCCGTCTTCCGGTATTATTGGGCCAGCAATCCTGACCAGAGCGCCGAATGGGAGGTCGCTTGCGAATGAGATGCCTCGCGTGTGGCGGGAACATGGTCGAAGAGACCTACGAGGACGTTACGATCGATCGCTGTGCTGACTGTGGCGCCGTCTGGGTGAGTGACGAGGAGTTGAAGGCGGTCGTCACTGCTCGCAAAGTCGATTTCACTCCGGACCAGGAGAGGCAGGCGCTGTCACAGACCGATGAGGGACCGGTGGGGGAGAGCCGGGAGTGTCCGGTCTGCAGCAAGCCGCTGGAGCGGTTCAAGTATGCGATGAGTTCCGAGGTCATCATGGACCGTTGCCCGGATGATCACGGCGTGTGGCTGGACCCCGGGGAGCTGGAGGCCGCGCAGGTGCTGATGGAGGAGTACGAAGACGAATACGCGGTCCTCGATGAAGAGGCGGAGGAAGTGGATCTTCGGGATGTCAGGCGCTGCCCGCGCTGTGACGTGCCGCTGCGGGATATCTCGTACGAGGGCGTGCATGTCGATGTCTGCCCCGACTGCCAGGGGACGTGGTGCGATGACGAGGAGCTGTGCGCAATCGTCAACCGCCATGACGAGGAATTCTCGGCCGATGACTTCCCGGAGATCGAGGCCACTGAGGAGGACGCGGAGGTGGTCGGCGAGGACGAGATCACCGAAAGCTACGACTGCCCGATCTGCGGCCGGAAGCTGAATCGAGTGAACTACCAGTACACCTCCGGCATTATCATCGACAACTGCCCCGCCGGCCACGGGACCTGGTTGGATCACGGAGAGCTTGCGAGGGTGCAGGTCTTTTGTGAGCGGTGGGAAGAGACGGACGGTGTGGCGGAGAGGTACTCCGGCGCGCTCCAGGAAGCACGGGCCGCGACCGAGGAAGAAGTCGCGAAGGATATTCGGCAGGTCAGCCCCAGCAGCGTCGGATGGGTGAACCGCTTCTTCCGGGCGCTGGCCAGGCGCGGGTGGGTGTAGGAGCGAGAGACAGAAGAGAGGGAGGTGACGGGCCGCAGGGCCCGCGCACACATGAACTGGATCGACTTTCCGGATGACAGACTGTCAGTCGATGGGCTGGCCTGGTGGGATGAGACCACGCCTCGGCTGGTCCGATTGCCTGATCGCTACGAGGAGCGCGTCAGGCCGCCGGTGTGGCGCCTCGCACAATCTCCATCGGGCGGGCGCATCCGTTTCGCCACCGATTCGACGGAGCTTGGGCTTCGCGCGCACTTCCCCGGCTTCAGCCAGATGAATAACATGCCGCGGATCGGCCAACTGGCCATCGATGTATGGGTGGACGGGGAGTACTGGCGCCCGGTCTTCCCCACCGGCGAGGCCCCGGCCGACCTCGAGGAGACCGTCTTCGCTCAGATGCCCGCGGAGCGTCGCGAGATCTGCCTGCACCTTGGTCTCTACGCCCCGGTGGAGCTGCAGGCGATCGGTCTGGCCGAAGGCGCGAGCGTCGAGGGGCCCTGCGCGTTTGCGGTCGATCGGCCGGTGGTGTACTACGGATCATCGATCACCCAGGGCGGCTGCGCGTCTCGCCCGAGCATGTCCTACCAGGCGATCCTGGCGAGGCGGATGAATGTGGACTTCGTGAACCTGGGCTTCTCCGGCAACGGCCGCGGGGAGCCGGAGCTTGCGGAGGCGCTGGCTGAGATCGATACCGCCTGCTACGTGCTGGACTGGGGCGTGAATTGCCCGACGGTCGAGGAGCTTGAAGAGCGCTACGCTCCCTTCATGGAGATTCTGCGCTCCTCGCGCCCGCAAACGCCGATCATCTGCGTCAGTCCCATCTTCTCTACCAACGAGGTCCTCAACCCTGACAGCGCAAAGCAGGGCCCGATGCGCGAGATCATCCGCAACGCCGTCATCGCGCGCATCGAAGGCGGTGATGGTGCTATCCGACATGTGGAGGGGTATGAGCTGCTGGGGCCGGACGAGCGGGAGGGGCTTGTGGACCTCACCCACCCCAATGACATCGGCTTCGTGAGCATGGCCAACGGGCTGGAGCCGCACCTGCGCGCGGTTCTGGGGCTCTGACGGGACCCCAGCGCAAGCAGAGGGCCGGCCACGCGCGTGGCCGGCCCCTGTGACGAACAGCAGCAGCGTGCATCTTACGGCCAGGTGGGTTCCATGCGGAACTCGCGCGTCGCGTAGATGGTGGGCGGGTCGCTGCTGGGCCAGGTCGTGTGGGGGACGCGCTGTCCGCTCGCCCACCTGGCGTGACCGTCAACGAAGACGTAGTTGCAGCCGCCATTGTGCCGGTCGTACTTCCATGGGTAGTTCTTATCGCTGGAGCCCTGGTTCCACCAGCGCACGTAGGTGTTGGGCTCCTGTTCGGTCAGCAGGATCACGTAGGACGGTTCGTCGATGTTGGCCATCTTGTATCCGCGGCAAGTATGGTAGTTGATGCCGTAATCGACATCCATGTGGACGTCCTTGCGGTCCCCCGGGGAGTTGGCAAGCGCCACGTCGGGGTTCTCACCTGAGGGGACTCCGTATGAAACATTAAGGATAACGGCAAACGGCCTGTCGCGCTTTGCGCGGCGGATGGGGGAGGTAGAGGACACCTCTCGCTCCCCATCCCTCCGGACGACAATGACGCGCCTGTGAGTCGTTCGGAGGTCGGGCGAGCCTTCGCCCGGCGCGGGCCGCAGGGCCCGCATTCGTTGCCGTGATGATCCCAATCCTTAAATTCTGATGCGGAGCCCCCTTTTGCGTTGCTCGCCTCTTGCGGGTAAAGCTTTTGGGCGGGAACATTGGAATGGGGAAGGCCGGGCCTTTCCGGGCGTGGGGTTCGGCAGGAAACTTAAGCACGATAGCGAACTATCAGGATGAATGCGCCTCCCGGGAGCGTTGCCGCGCGGGCGGCGTATATTCGTATTCGCAGCCAGACAGTCAGCAGGAGGACCTCTCGATGCCCGAATTTCCGCAGGCCTTCGGCGAGGCCACATTCGATGAATCGCTGATCGCCTGTATCAAGCAGAGCGCAGACGCGGACACCCCGCTCGTCGCACTGGGGCAGACCGTGTTCTGGGACGAGTTGCTCAAGTCGATGATCGCCGCGGCAGCGCAGCGGCACGCACCCGACCTTCGGCTGATCGCCGGTGCTCATGATACCGACTACTTCAGCAAGCTGCCCGAAAGGGTCACGCCCGATGAGGGCGACGTGGACGACGGCTTCTCGCTGCAGCCGCGCGATGACGACCGCACCAGCCAGATGTGGGCGGCGGTGGCGGAGACGTCAGCCGTGCTGGGCACGGAGTATCCGGTCACGCGCGCCGACCTCCGCTCGGCCGGACTGCCCCTGCACCAGCTTGCGGACCGGCACCCGGAGGGAGCCGCGGAGTTCTACCGCGAAGCGACCATGGCGTGGGGCTGGCGTGGGGTCGCCAATCATTACGCGGACCGCACGGTCGCATGCGACATCTCCGCGAAGCAGGTGTCGCCGACCGTGCGCGAGTTGATGCACTGGGCGGTGGATCGCAGCCGAGAGGTGCTCCTCGACAGCGGCTCACGGCAGACGGCGCAGGATCTGCTTGAGGTGCTGGATGCGCTCATCGACCGCTGCCGGACGCGGGCCGGAGAGCGCACGCTGACCGACCTGTATCTGTGCCTGCTCAGCGGCTTCTACTCGGTGCTGCTGGGGCAGGTCCCCGAACAGGTTGACGTTACCGCATCGACCGACATGTTCCTCTTTACCTGCGACACGCTCGACCGCCCGCGTTTCGACATACTCGACGTCTTCCTGGATCCCGAGACGCGTGAGCTTGCCTGTGATGCCTACGACACCGTCGTGGCCCACAGCGGGATCTACGAACTGGAGCAGTTCGGCGAGGGGACTATCCCCTTCGATGTCGTTATTTGTGGCCAGGGGCGAGGGACGATCCGCGTGCTGGATGACCGGGCGGTCTTCGAGATGCCGGACGGCCGCGTGGTCGGGGAGACCAGTGACACGATCACCGATCGGCAGGGGCTCATCGACGCGTCCATCCGAGCCTTCGGGTGCGATGCGCGCGTGGTGGGTAAGGCGATCGCGCTGCCGCTGATGCTGAGCCGCGAGTTCTCGATGGTGCTGCTCGAAAACGCCTCGGCCTACGTGCCGCAGACGCACCGGCTTGTGCGGCTGCTCGAGCGTGAGGGCGTGTCTCTGGACTTCCACCCGATACTGCGGCTGCACTTTGAGACATGGGACGCGATGGGCGTCGCCGACGCGCGCCTGCAGGTCCCCGAGCACCTGGCGCGCTTCTTCGAGGATGACTGCATGGAGGCGGAGTGCTTCTCGCGCCAGTGGCGCGGGGCGGTGGCCCGCGCGCGGACCGTCATCGAGCGCCTCGGCGATGCCCGCGCGCCCGAACGGATGCTGGTGTTGCTGGATGAGACCGGGGAGGACGTGTCGGACCTTTCCGCAGAGTACGAGGAGGTCGCCGAGGCCCGGCGCGAATCAGGGCGCCAGATCCAAAAGCTGTGCGACCGAACGCAACAACTGTGGCTGGAGATCAAGCAACTCTTGCGCGCCGCCGATTCAGCCCATGAAGCACCACCTCAGGAACGCCTCGAAAAGCTCCGCTCTGAGCGCGAGGAGTTGATCGAGCGCATCAAGCAGACCTCTGGCTCCGAGGAGCATCAGCGGTTGCAGGAGCGCTACCATGACCTGGTTCTCGAGATTCAGCGACGCCGACTGCACGTCCTTGCCGACGCGCACCGGACCGTGGGCCTGGAGCACTCGAACTACCGCCCGCCGTGGTGGTGGTTCCTGGCGGTGGATCCGTCCGGTGCATGGCTGCAGCGGCTTGCCGAGACCGCGACCATGCGCCACGAGCCGCTCGGTATGATGGTGTGACGGCAGTCATCAGTCGCAAGCTGGACGGACAACGGCGGCGACGAGCTACGAGCTACGAGCTACGAGCGACGAGCGACGAGCTACGAGCTACGAGCTACGAGCTACGAGCTACGAGC
>CAZAHB010000167.1:0-11965 GCA_964484945.1 uncultured Armatimonadia bacterium
TTGCCTTCGCCCTATACCTGCGTCGTTGCCTTCGCCGTACACCTGTGTCGTTGCCGTACCCTGCTCGGCGCGAAGCGCCGATCCTGTCCGGCGCAGCCGGAATCCTGTTATCCGCCGTTCGCCGTCGCCTCCAGCAGCCGAAAGGCGCCTGCCGGAACCGTCACCCCTGCCGTCCTGTCCTCGACCCCGATCGCCTCTCCACTGAGCATATCCTTCAGCTTCTCCACCTCCACGGGGACGTGCAGCGTCACGTCGCGCTCGGCCGGATCGAGGAAGCCCGGATCGATGAGGATTACTCTTACCTTCCCCTCACCCGCGCGCCACGCCTGCATGAAGACGTTGCCCTCTGCGCGCAGATCCGCCCATCGTAGGTGGCGTGCAGCACTTCGTCCACTCCATCGCCGGTGACATCGCCGAGCGCGATATGCCATGCATTTCCGGCGGCGGGGATGTTCGCGAGGAGTTGCGCCTCAACGCTGCATGCCACTGCCACGTGCAGGAGTGCGGCGCATGTGAGCAGACGCATACGTAACGACCTCCCGGGCTGGCGACGCCAACGATCAACTTCGCCGCGGCCTGCGTGCATTTCTGCGTTCAGGTCTTGTCCAATTCCGCCAGTATGTGTAGACTTGGCTCTGTGACACGGCTTCTCCTCCCTTGCGCGGAGGAGGTCGAGGCTGAGCCGCGAAGTACATAAATCGAGATCGCCTGACAAGCGCCCAGGCAGGCTATCATGATTCCACCAGTTGCCCGGGAGGCACCCCAAAGATGAGTACGTCCGAAACCGACACCCGCCAGTCGCTGCTTGATACTATCGATGGCATGGCGCAGAGCGGGGGCCGCGACGAGGAGATCATTCAGGCCGCCGCCGACGGCCTTCGCGACGCTACAGACATTGACCAGATCTTCGTTATGGTCTGCGAGCATGATGAACCGGTGCTGAGTATGCGGTACGCCAGCCTCGGCGCGTACGAGCGTCAGCAGATCCGCAACTCCATGAGCATGGACCTGCAGAGCGTCACCGTGCCTCTCAGTCAGGACAACATGGTGGCGGAACTGTTCCGATGCGGCCTGCTGGCGGAGTTGGAGGATATGGAAGAGGTGGCTGAACTGGCGCGCACCGTCGCACCTCAGGCGAACATCGCCACCATGGCCGCCGACGCGGTGCGCAACCAGGGAATCGGCTACGCGTGCGTCATGCCGATACTGGCAGGCGACGACCTGCGAGGTGTGCTGATCGCGTCACGCTACGGACGCAAGCCACTCCCCCCCGAGGACACTGCGCTGGTGCAGGCCGTGGCGGCGTTGATGGGCCCGGCGCTGAATGGCGCGCAGGCGTGAGCGTCCGGGCTCGCCGCCGGACAGTCTCCCCCATTGCCAACAATAGAGCACAATCCGCCCCGTTCATGAAGGCCACAGCAGCCTGGTGGCGAACCTGCGGTGTGTGTGACAACTACATGCCGGGGAGGCGCCCCAGATGCCTGACCAGCGACCAAACATCATCTTCATCAACACCGACCAGCAGCGCGGCGACTGCCTGAGTTGCGAGGATCATCCGGTCCTGCTCACGCCCAACATGGACGGTCTGGCCGCCGCGGGCGTGCGCTTCACGCACTTCTACGCCGGCTCGCCAAGCTGCATCGCGGTGCGGCGTTCGATCCTCTCCGGCCAGCACTGCCAGACCCACGGGATGGTCGGGTACCGGGGGCGGGTCGAGTGGGACGCCCCGCCGACGCTGCCGGAGGTGCTGCGCGACGCGGGCTATCAGACCCGCCTGATCGGCCGCTCGATGCACCAGCACCCGCCTCGCAAGCGCTACGGCTTCGAGGAGATGGAGACGCAGTGCCACACCGGCGCGAGCGACTACTACGACTGGCTCGAGAAGGTCGGCCCGCCAGACAACGGCGGCTGGCACGGCGGCGGGGTGATGCACAATGACTACACGGCGTATCCCTGGCCGCTCGAGGACCACCTGCACCACACCAACTGGGTCATGCATCGCACGCTCGAGTTCCTGCAGCGCCGCGATCCGACGTGCCCCTACTTCCTGACAATCGGCTTCACTGCGCCCCACCCGCCCCTGCAGCCGCCGAAACCCTATTTCGAGCGCTACCTGCGCACGGGCGTGCCCGAGCCTGCCATCGGCGACTGGGCGGAGCCCCCGGCCTTCGGTGAGGGCGGGGAGCACGTCGCGCCGATGGAGGTCAACCTGACGGGTGAGGCCCTCCTGAGCGCCCGCGCGGCCTACTACGGACTCATCAACCATGTGGACGATCAGCTTCGCAGGCTGCTGAACCCGGTGAAGGGCATCGGCCGGAACCTCGACCGCGACACGATCGTGGTCTTCACCAGCGACCACGGCGAGATGCTCGGCGATCACTACATGTGGCGCAAATCGCGGGCCTATGAGGGCTGCGCGCGAGTGCCATTTATCGTCCGCGCCCCCGACCACTTCGGCCTGCAGCGCACCTCGATCGTGGATGAGCCCTGCACCCACGCGGACATCATGCCGACGCTGCTGGAGATAGCGGGTGTGGACATCCCCGACACCTGCGACGGCCGCTCGCTGCTGCCGCTGATGCGCGGCGAACAGGCCGAGTGGCGCGACTACGTGCACATCGAGCACGTGCCCGAGAACATGGGGCTGACGGACGGTTACGAGAAGTACATCTGGGACCCGAAGGACGGCTCGGAGCAGTTCTTCGACCTCCGCGAGGACCCGAACGAGTGCCGCAACCTGATCGACAGCGACGAAAACACCGAGCGCGTCGAACTGTGGCGCTCGCGGCTCATCGACGAACTGCGCCACCGCCCGGAGGGCTTCGTGGAGGATGACAGGCTGGTCGGGGGCAAGCCGTGGAGCACCATCATCCCCGGCCGGGGGAATTTGATCGAGTAGAGGCGCGTCCGGTCAGGGAGGGCGTCGAGGGGCTGCGGAGCCCGCCGCGGCCCTGCTATCAGCCGTCGCGCCTCCGGAAGAACCACTCTTCGGGAAGCGGCTGGCGCTCCATGCCCGGCCCCTCCACCTCGATCACCAGCGGATCGCCGGGGTGCGTCTTCTTATGCGCGATCTTCAGCATGTGGTAGCCCTCGCGCAGCGCCGCGATGCCCCGGTCATACCCGTCCCGGTATGAGCAGCGGACCACCGGCGGGATCTCGAGGTCGCGCTCGGGGTTGTAGAGGAACAGATCGCCGCCATCTGCCGAGGTGAGGTGGAAGGTGTAGACGCCGTCGGCGGGGATCTTCAGGTAGCCGGTGTACACCATCGCGCCCTGCCCCCGCTGCAGTTTGTCCTCGGGAATGTGAGGAATCGACGCGCACTCCCCCACCTCAATGGGGCTGAACTGGGCGTCCTTCGTCAGGTCATACAGCCGCGACCATCGATCCCGTTTCGCCCACGCGTAATGCAGCCCCGGCTCCAGCGTTTCCCCATCTGTCAGGTCCGGCTCGCGCAGCGAGTAGCGCCACGGGCGGTAGTGCTCCGTCGCGACCAGGCGCAGCGGCTCACCATCGACCACGTAGCGCGCCTTCACCGTTGTCTCATCCGTAAGCGTGATGGGCTCGCGGTAGACAGGCGAATCCGCCCCCGGCTCGCTCCCGTCAAGCGTGTAGTGGATCTCCGCACCGTCGATCCCCCCGGATATCCGCACGGGCGGATGCTCCGCCATCTTCAGCACCGGCTTCGGCTCAGGCCCAATCTCCGGCACGCGCGGGACGCGAATCGGTGTGACCTCGCCGCCATTCGTCTCGCCAGACGAGAATTCGAAGCAGTCCGCCGCGCTTGTGAGCGACCTGCCACCCGGAAGATCGACACTTCCTCCGCCACGGACGATTCCAGCGTCCCCGTCCTTCGATGTCGTGACCAGCAGCAACCGCGCGTCAGCCGCGAACTCCCCCGCTCTGAGCCTACGCGGGCTCTCGGCGCACCGCACGGCGAGCGCCCGTCCATCGCCGAGGTCCGCGGTGAAGCCCGCGACGCCCGCGTCGGGGTCATCCAGCGCCTCCACCGACGCCAGCGGCCCGGTGTCCCCCACATCCGAGGGCGCCAGGACGGTCACGAGCACGGAGCCGTCTGCGCTGCGCCACTTCACGTGCATATCGACCGCCGGGACCGCATCGCCGATGCCGGGGGCGTACCATCCAAGCCACGGATCCCGGTCGCCGTAGTACTTGCGATACTCGACCTGCGAAGGACCGAAGTGATGGAAAGCCACATTGGGACCGGTCGGATCGGCGGTGCGGAACTTCCGCGCGGCCTCATCGAGCATGAACTCATCCTCGCGGAAGCCCGCGATGTTCTTCGCCCAGTCGCGATCGTCGATTTGGGGCAGGAAGTTCCACACCTGCGAGTAGGTGTGCGGCGTGTCATCCGCGGCGCTCATGCGATCGACAATTACCCACAGTCCGGCATCGCGCACGAAGATCACGGACCGCTCGTGCTCCACCGACATGTCCAGATCGCGATTATCCGGATCAGGCGCCTCGTATCCGAGCGAGTAGCGGCCGTCAACGTAGTCGAAGTGCTCGCCGGTGTGCCAGCGGCTCTCCACCGGCGTCTCCGGCGCGACGGCTGCCTTGCGGGCGTCTTTCGCCTGCGACTTTCCGTCCACCATAACCGTGTTGCACTTCAGGGAAGACGCCTCGCTCAGGTACTGTCGCGCCCCGCGCGCATCGTCATTGTGCTCCTGCCCGTAGGTCGGCGGCCCGCCACACACCAGCATCTGGCGACCGTAAGCGGTCATCTGGATCGACAGATTGTCGCGCATCGAGTGGCCGGCCTGCGGGCGTCCGTTCATAAAGAAGAGGTAGAGCGCTTTCATGCCCCAGCCATCGCGCATCGCGTAGAAGCCGCTGTACGGGTAGCTGATTGAGAGGTAGTCCTGTGGCCGGACAGGCTCTCTCCCGTGAATGCTCTCCGACTCGAGGTATCGCTGCGCCGCCTCCTCGCTCTCCCATACGGCCTTCCCGGGTACCACGTGCGAATTCCCCACCTGCGGCAGTCCGCCGAGGGGTGTGCGGAGGCCCTCGTTCACCGCGCGCCGCGCTGACGCCCTGGCAAGCATCGCCTGCACGAAGTCCGGCGGATCCTCGTCGCCATAGAAGGCAACGATCTCCTCGAGCCCCTCCATGTCCGCTTTGTTGTAGTTGAAGGACTGCTCCAGGCTTCCGCCGTCCGGCAGGAAGTTGCTCTCGAGCATCTCCGTCCACGCGCGATGGACCAATTCCCGAAGTTGCGGGGCGTCCTTGAAGTTGGGGAAGATCACGTGCAGCATGGTGAGCGCCTTGAGCCCCGTGGCGCGCTGATTCGGCACGGCACCCGGGTTCAGGCAGAACCACAGCAGCCTCCCCGCATGGTGGTCGTATCCGGAGATGGCAATCAGCGCAAGCTGCTCGGGAGGGATAAGGGCGAGGCGCTCATCGCTCACGGGCGCTGCTCGCGGGGCCAGAACCTCATCCCACGACTCCGCCACATCCGGCCCGATGCACTTCGCGAAGCCCGCCAGCACCTGCATGACGTTCTTGTAGCGCCAGCCTGTCATGAGCGCATTCACATTCAGGCGCCACTCCTCCAGATCCGGATCGGCCGGCGGCTCACCCGCTGCCAGTCGCTCGCGATAGGCTTTCCAGAACTCAGGCTGACTGGTCGCGCAGAAGTCCGCCATCAACTCCAGCGCCCGGCGCACGTAGAGCGCGTCGCCGGTGTCCCAGTAGAGGTAGACGAAGGACGGGAACGGATACTCGAAATTCCCTTTCCTGATGCGGGCGGTCGTGCCATCGGTGCCGACAAGATCGGGATGGTACTCGCGTAGTTCGTCCTCCGTTGCGGTCCCGGCATAGTACTTCGCTTCGCTGACGGGCCGCGGGTGGCCCTTGTATTCATGCCAGCCGAACTGCCCGAAATCGTGCTGGCGCAGACGATCGACGGCCAGATCGCGCCAGAGCTTCATCGCGGCGTCAGGCTCCCCCGCCTCCACATGAGCGGCCACCTCCGACATCTCCGCCCGCGAGAGATCGAGGTGCTCGATGAGCTTCGTCGCGATCTCATCGTCCGACGGCATCTCCACCTGCGCCTCCGTCGGCGCTGCAATCCCCATCATCAGCGCGACACAGGCGACCACTGCGCATCGCGTCAGCTTCATTCTCCGATGACCTCTTCCCATGGCAGCACGTTGCAACGGTCTGCCCAGTTCCACCAGCGCTCGCTCAATTCGTCCACCAGCGCCGGGTTGTCAGTCGCAAGATCGTGCGTCTCGGAGCGATCCTCGATCATGTCGTAAAGCTCCCATGGCCCCGGGTGCCGCCGCACGAGCTTCCACCGGCCCGCGCGGATCGCGCAGTTGCCCTCGTGCTCGACGAACACCGCATCACGCTCGAAGCTCTCGCCCCGCAGCGGCCTGAGCATGGAGAAGCCCTCCAGGTCCTGAACGGGCTCCCCGTGGCGCTCGGACGGGTACTCGGCCCCGGCGACATCGTAGAAGGTCGCCGCGATGTCCGGTAGCTGCACCGGATCATGGCACAGGTCCGGCGCGCCCGCAAGGCCCTCAGGCCAGTGCACGATCAGCGGCGTGGCAATCCCGCCCTCGTGGGTCCAGTGCTTGTACAGGCGAAATGGCGTATTCGAGAGGTTCGCCCACGGCACCCCGTAGCTCTGGAACGTGTTCTCGCTACCCGGCATCACGCCGGGGCGATTTCCGAATAGAACCGGCTCGCCGCGCCGGGTCAATTCCGTGGATGACCTGCGGTTGGAGTAGTCATCGCGAATCTCCTCCGCGCAGCCCCCGTTATCGGCGAGGAAGAGCACCAGCGTGTTGTCGAGGCGCCCGGTCTCCTCCAGCGCATCGAGGATGCGCCCGATCCCCTGGTCCATCGAATCGATCTGCGCCGCGTAGACCTCCATCCGGCGCTGCTCCCACTCTTTGAAGGCCGCCTCATCCCACGGCGGCACGCGCTCGTCGCGCTCGGTAAGGTCCCAGCGCTCCTCCAGCAAGCCCATCGCGCGCATACGGTCCAGCCGCTCCGCGCGAAGCGTGTCCCAGCCTGCCGCGAAGCGCCCCTCGTATTCGGCGATATCCTCGGGTAGCGCGTGCAGCGGCCAGTGCGGAGCGGTGTATGCAGTGTACAGGAACATCGGCTCATCGCCGCGCTCACGGTCATGCCGGTGGACGAAATCGGCCGCGTGGTCGGAGATCTCGTCGGTGAAGTAGAAGCCTTCGCCCGGGGTCTCCAGGCGGGTGTTGTTCTCGTTGAGGAACTTGGGCGCAAAGTAATTCCCCGCGCCGGTGAGCATCCCCCAGTAGCGGTCGAAGCCGCGCTGGCAGGGCCATGACTTTACGGGTCCGCGCGGGTCCATATTCCGCGTGACATGCCACTTGCCCGACATGTAGGTCGCGTAGCCACTCTCCCCCAGCACCTCGGCCATCGTGACGCAGTTATCGTTCAGGTCGCCGCGGTAGCCGTCGAGATCCCGGTCGGAGATCATGTGTCCGACCCCCGTCTGATGCGGGTGGAGTCCGGTCAGGAGCGAGGCGCGCGAGGGGCAGCACCGCGCTGTGTTGTAGGCCTGGGTAAAGCGCGTGCCGCCATCGGCGAGCCGGTCGAGGTTCGGTGTCTGCACCTCGCCGCCGTAGCAGCCGATATCGGAATAGCCCATATCGTCATTAAGAATCAGCAGGATGTCGGGGCGGTCTTCGGAGTCAACGGGCATGGCGAGAGCCTCCAGCGCTCACTTGCGTAGCAGTGTGCCGCTAAACTTCCGTGTCCCCGGTGCAGGACCTGCAAGGTCCGCCCGATGTCTACAGAGAAACGTCGCGCCACGGTGCACCAGAGGAAGGAGCCCCACAAATGAGTGGCCAGCCCAACATCATTCTCGTCACCTGCGACCAGCTTCGCGCCTTCGAAGTCGGCTGCTACGGCAATGACGTCATCCGCACGCCACACATCGACCGCCTCGCCGCGGAGGGAGTGCGATTCGAGCAGGCGGCCACCACCTGCCCGGTCTGCATGCCCGCGCGTTCGACGATGCTCACGGGGCAATACTCCAGAACCTGCACCGGCGGCCTGAATAACGCGCACGACTGGCTGCGCGAGGCCGATCATTGGACGATGCAGCAGTATCCGGTCCACGGCCGCCCGCATCTGCCCGACCCGACGCTGCCGGAAATCCTGCGCGAAGCTGGCTACCACACGTCGGCCATTGGCAAGTGGCATATCCACTCCTGGCCGCACGAAGTCGGTTTCGACGACTATCTGATACCTCGCGTCTACCACCGCCACTCCGGTCAAAGCTACACACACAACGGCGGCCCGGAGTTCGTTCCGCAGCAGTGGAGCGTTGACTTCGAGGCCGAGCGCGTCGAGGAGGCGCTGCAGGCGCGGGCGGCTGAGGATCGTCCGTTCTTCCTCTTCTACAACATTTCGCCGCCCCATTGCCCGCTCTCCGACGCCCCTGAGCGCTACCTCACCATGTACGATCCGGACGAGATCCCCCTGCGCCCGAACGTACCGATCGGCGAGGACGGCGCTCTGCCCTTTGATGAGACCCTCTTCCGCATCTACCGATGGGACTTCAAGTACTACGAGCATCGCCTTCCCTACACACTGGAGCCGCTCGGGGACTACGATCTGCGGCGACTCATCGCGGAGTACTATGGCCTCACCACCTGGCTCGACGGGGCGGTCGGTCGGATGATGGACAGCCTGGCGGCGTCGGGCCTGGATGACGACACGATCGTGGTGTTCGTGTCAGACCATGGCGATATGCTCGGCAGCCACGGGATGTGGCAGAAGGGGACCCTGCTTGAGGAGGCGACGCATGTCCCGCTCATCGCACGCTGGCCGGCGGAGGTACAGCCGCGCGTCGTCGGCGAGCAGGTCGCCTCGCTGGTGGATATCCCGGCGACCCTGCTGAGCCTGAGCGGCCACGGGGTGCCCGCGCATATGCAGGGCCGCGATCTTACCGGGGCAATGCGCGGCGGCGCGTCCGCCGGAGAGACCTATGCGTTCATCGAGAGCCACGGGGACGGAGTCGGCATCCGCACCCACCACTACCTCTACGGCATACCGTGGGCCGAGGAGCGTCCGACCCTTGCCGACGCGCCCCATCGGTTCTACGATCTGCAGACCGATCCGTATCAGCGCAGCAACCTCGCTGAGACCGGAGAGCAGCCTGCCGTGGCATCCAGACTGGACGCCATGCTGCGCCAGTGGCACAAGCAGACCCCGTGGATGATCACGGAGGCATGAGGTGAGCGCGAAGATCGGTTGAGGAGGCTTCAGAACTGAGTCCGATGGGCGGAACTTACTCTTCCGTCACATCGATCAGCTTCACCTCATCGAACCACGCGGTGCCCGTGCAGTTGCGCAGGCGCAGGCGGATGTATGGGCGCCGATCCTCCGGCCACTTTTCGGCGGTGGTGGCCTCGAACTCGATGTTGCGCCAGTCACTGGTCCCGGTGAAGGCCTGCATCGGGACGTGCCGGTTAAAGTGCGGCGCGCAGAAGACCGCGTAGGCGCCGTTATGCCCCGGCTCGTCGGCCTGCACGTCCTCGGTCTTCACCTTGCACGAGAAGCGGTAGGTGCGATCGGGCTTCACCGCATCCACGTACTTCAGAAGCGTCACCGCTTCTTCCTTCTCGCCCTCGAAGCGCGCGGACATTGCCCCATCCCAGCGCACCTCGCGGTCCTGGAATATGTTGTCCGCATTGGCGCTGGGCACCAGCCAGTGCGCGAAGAACTTGCCATCCTCGCGCGGCTCGTCCAGGCCCGGGTTTTTCAGCAGGTTCTCCGGCTCAGGCGGGGGCGCCTGGTCGCTGAAGATGATCTGACCATGCCGCGTCGGCTCTGTCCAGCCACCCTCCCGCGAGGCCGGCGACCACGCGTAGTACTGGGGCAACTGGTCCCGCAGATTCCGGTGGCGCATTACGTTGAACGCCGCCCGCCCGAGCTTCATCGGGTCATCGACACCCATCGCCGACCACGGGGCCGCGATACGCACGCGCCAGCCGGCGTCCGTCTCCTCCACGCTCACCGTTGCCTCGCTCTGCCAGCTCCAGTCGTGTTTGCCAAGCTTATCGGTCACGTCCGCGAGCACGCCACGGTCGTTGATCAGCGGGTGGTAGCTGACATCGCTCATGACCTCCTCATCGTGGAAGGTCAGCATGTACTCCACGGAGTTGTCCTGCCAGAGCATCTCCGCATCGGGCTCGCGATCGGTCTTCGTCGCCGAGCGCTCAAGCTCCGGCTCCTGGCAGTCGATGAGCATGTGAAAGGCCTCGGGCGTCCACGCCGTCTTCACGTGTGTGAGCACATGCAGCTTCTCCGTCTCCATCGCGGGCCCGAGCACCTCGCGCGGCCAGTCCTCCCATGCCCTCAGCGGCAGCAGCCCGTCCTCGCCGGGCTCGGCCTGCGCGCGGTAGCAGTTCGTCTCCGTCTGTGCGGCCTGGCCAAGCTCGCGCTCGTACTCGTCGCGGTTCTCATGCAGCCGCCCCATCATCTCGTCGCGGATCATCGCCACGCGCCACTCGTAGGCGTCATCGCCTTCGGCGAGCTTCACGGCCTCCGCGACGAGCGCATCAAGCTCCGCCAGCGCATCCTCAGTGTAGATCTTCTCCCACAGGTCCACACGCGAGACGAAGCGCGGGCTGTCGCCGCCGTAGAGCGTGAAAGTCTGACGCCACAGATCCTCCAACTGTGCGTACATCTCCCCGATGGGCCCGGCGGCGGGGCCGTAGAACTTCGCGAAGTAGTCATCCATCAGCGCGTCAACATCCTGATCGGGGTCCCACAGCAGCTTGAGCAGCACGTACTCGTCGAGGAAGCGGAATGTCTCGGCGGTCGATTCGTTTTCGAAGAACGCGCCCCTGACGTATGGCTTGACCTCGCGCAGGAACTCGGCGATCGAGTGAGGCTGGACCTCAGGCACGCCGGCGATGGTCCGCCCGGGCCGCGCACCGTTGATATACAGCCACAACACGAGGCTCCCGTCCATCCTCTCGCTCCACTGCTTGATCATCTCCATCTGCTCATCGCGCGTGCCGGGCATCGAGTGAGCCCGCGGGCCGGTGACGCACAGGCGCACCCGCACGTTCTCGGGCAGCGTGATCTTCGGCGGCTGGCGCTTCGGGCCGTAGGCAAGCGTCGATATGTACGCTCCCTCGATATCGCTGACGCACTCGGCGACCTTCGCGACCGCCGGGAAGATCACGTCCGAGAAGTCCTGTGACGGGTCCTGCTGATAGACGCGCTGGCAGTCCTCGCACTGGCAGTATGGATACGAATCGTGCGGATCCACCATGAACTCGTCGCCATTCGTGACGCGATTCCAGCTATCGATCCCACGGCTTTCGGCCGACTGGCCGGTGAAGTACGCGCGCGCGTCCTCGATGAATGTCTGGATGACGCCCGGCTGCGAGTAGCACAGGTATGACCCGCGCGGGGTGTCGATCGCGCGCTCACCGTTCGGCAGCAGCGCGAACCACTCCGGGTGCTCCTCGGCGAAACGCTCGTCGAAGTTCAGGTAGTGCGAGGAGTGGCAGCCGCTGGCCAGCTTCTTCGTCCCGTAGCGCATCTTCAGCAGCCATTCCTGGCGCGGGACGCCCTCGGATGTGTGCGCATCGGCGTCGGGATAGTCATAGTGGTGCAGGCCCGCGGCCGGGAACATCGAGCGATCGACGAAGAATGGCGCGTCGGTGACCATCTCGCGCGGGACCTCGAGGCGATCGGTCTTCGGGACGACCTCACCGAATGGGCCGGCCTTGATGAACCGCACGCCGCAGACGTCCTCGAGGAAGTCGTAGACCGCGAAGAGCGTCGCGCGCTCGACGAGGTCATGCGACAGCGGCCGGTGGCGCCCATCCGTATCGTGGCCGAGCAGATACAGGTCGCCATCGACCACGCCGCGGTGGAAGCCATCGCGTTTGGGGCCATCGACGCTCAGCCCCGCCTCCCTTGGCGCCTCACATTGCCC
>CAZAHB010000168.1:0-11940 GCA_964484945.1 uncultured Armatimonadia bacterium
GTGGCGATGAGGATGAGGCCTCGGCCGACGGCGCCCTGAGCGCGGATCCCCGGGGCCACCGGGCGCGGAGCGAGGGCGGCTTTGCCGCCGGGCCGCTGAGTGCGACCGTGCGCAGCGAGTGGGACTATGACGGGATGGCGAAGACGTTCCTGAAACTCGACGAGGCGGCGGGGGAGAGCATCGATCGGCTGTCACTTGAGATCCCGCTGGATGACGAACTGTGCGGCTACATGCACGCCTGCGGCGACGGCCTCCGCCACAACTACGCGGGCTTCACGCCGGAGGGCGAGGGCGCGATCTGGGACTCATCGCAGGCAAACACGCGGGACATCGTGGGGACCTTCTACCCCTACATCTGGCTTGGTGACGGCGAGAAGGGCCTGGCGTGGTTCGCCGACTCCGACCGCGGCTGGAGCCTCGATGACGAGACGCCCACCGTGCAGCTTGAGCGCGTGGATGGGACGCTGCTTCTGCGCGTGAACTTCATCACGAAGCCGACCCCGCTGGATGGGGAGCGCGAGATCGTCTTCGGCCTGCAGGCCACTCCCGCCAAGCCGATGCCGCAGGAGCCGGTAAGCTGGCGGCGCTGGATCCCGAAGCACTTCGAGGACGTAGAGATGCAGCCGTATATGATCACGGGCTCGAACCCCTACTACGGCTGCCTCGCCTTCGACTTCTACCCGCTGGGCCGCGACTACTCGATCTACGATGCCTTCTCGGAGGCTCGGGATACGGGTGAATACAACAAAGCATTCGTCGAGCAGTGGATGGAGAAGTACAGGGCGTACGACATCGAGCCCGGGACCGATCGCTGGGAGTTCTACCAGCGCCACATTCGCGCCGGGATGCGAACCGCCGCGTCCGTCACGCGCGAGGACGGCTGGCTGTGGACGCCCTACACGAACGCGCGCGGCATCGGCTTTCACCTCGAGGAATGGCCGGTCTTCCAGGATGAGTGGATCCGCTCGCAGTTCCAGAAGCGCTCGACATCGGGCCGCGTCGGCTATGACATCGACCCGACTGAGAGCTTCCGCGACGCGGCGATGTGGTATTACCGCGAGATGCTGCGGTGCTTCGACGGGATCTACTGGGATAACATCTACATGGCGGCCAATACCGACACCATCGCGGCGGGCGCGTGGGTGGACGAGGATGGGCGGACCCATCCGAGCATGGGCCTGTGGAATATGCGCGAGCTGATCCGGCGCACGGCGATATTCCTCAACGAGCAGGGCCGGACGGCGTATGCGAACGTCCCGCACATGACGAACACGTGCATCGTCCCGATCCTGAGCTTCGCGACGGTCAACCTGGACTGGGAGTGGCAGTACGGCAAGCGCGATTTCCAGGACCGCTTCGCGCCCGACCTCACGGTCGCCGAGACGATCGGGCGCAGTTGCGGGAACATCCCCATGATCCTCGGCGGCGGCCACACCCGCCCGGATGATCCGGCGCACGACTGGATGCAGCGCACGCGCCTGGGCGTCTGCCTGGTGCACGAGATTCGCCCGTGGGACCACCGCCCGGCCTTCCACTGGGAGATGATGCGGCGCCTCTACGAATTCGGCTACGGGAGCGAGGATTGCGAGGTGTACAACTACTGGCAGACGGACTTCCCGCTGGAGATCGAGGGCGTGGATGCGCGGGGGATCGTGATGGTCAGCGGCGATCGCGCTATCTGCGTGGTGACCGACTACGGCGAGGGCGGGGACTGCGCGATGACGCTGGACCTTGACGCGGTGGGCCTCTCACCCGACCTGCAGCCAAAGGACTTCGAGACCGGCGCTGCCCTGCACTGGAAGGACACCGGCCGGGCCAGCTTCAAGCTCAAGAAGCATGACTTCAAGGTGGTGCTGTTTGAGTAACAACGGCGTTCACCTGACAAAGGCGCTCACCGCCCCCGCCCGCATTCGCACGGCGTCTCGCCGCACTTCGGGCAGCCCTCTGCGAAGCGTTCGGCCGCCTCGGCCATGTCCACTCCGGCCAGCGAGGCGGTGGTGGTCAGCCATGCCAGCACGTCCGAGAACTCCTCGACCTTCCGCTCATGACTCTCGTCGCGCAGGGCGCGTGCAAGCTCTCCGACCTCCTCGACAAGCCACATGAACGTGCGCTCCAGACCCCTGTCGGCGTCCCGCTCCCCGTATAGTTCCTCGATGGTCTGCTGGAACTGCTTGATGGTCATTGTCCCTCCCACCGACTATGGACTGCCCGCATCTGCATCTGTGTGCCTGGCGCGCTCGGAACGACAACCTCCCCCGCCCTGGTCACACCTCGCGACTGCCGGGAGGGAAACGGAGGGAGAGGCCGCCGTTCCCGTCCGCACATCGGATACCACTCCCGACGCACACGAATCCGAATGCGGCAGTCAAAGACTGTTGCGGCAGACCGCTCTTCTACGTACAATGGGCTGCGGCCTCCCCGCCGGCGCGGCGAAGGATTCGGGCGGGCGAGCGCGAACATACAGACACAGTGGGGGATGATGTCATGACGGGACGACGCACAACCGGCGAGTTCGGCGCCAGAGGCTTCACGCTGGTGGAGCTTCTCATCACCATCGCCATCGTGGCTATTCTCGCGGCGATATTGCTGGTGGTGCTGCCGCAGGGGCGACAGTTCGCGCAACGCGCGGCGTGCGTATCCGGTGTGAAGCAGATCGTGGCCGCGGCAAGCATGTACGCGCACGACCACGATCGGCGATTCATACCGGCGATGACCCGCGGCGGGCCCGAGGACAACCGCGGCTACACGTGGTGTGTGATCATTCAGCCTTACATGGAAAATGAGGACATACTGGTCTGCCCGAGCGATCCGGACCCGAAGGCGACCGAAGAGTTCGTCTGTGTGCCGCACAGCTACGGGTTGAACTACCGGTATACGTTCAACACGGCGTTCGGATGGAGTCCCGGATCGTTGACATCGAAGCTCACGAACGTCGATCGGCACAGCAAACGGATCCTGGTATTCGAGATGGACAGTGCGGCCCCCGATCCGGGGACGAACGTGCTGTGGCATGGATTGGGGCGCATCGAACCGAGGCACGGTGAGCGGGCGGTGTTCGGGTTCATCGACGGACACGTAGAGGCGCTGCTGCCGGAGGAGACAAGGAAGCCGGAGAATATGTGGCAGTGACCGCACCGAACGGGAAATCGGCCGGCCGCATGGAGCGGGAACTTGCACTCTATGAGTGATGACACCATCGTTGAAACGGCCGTTGACTTCCTCAGGGAACAGGTTGATGTAACCGCCGTGTACCTCTTCGGTTCGCAGGTGACTGGTGAGACACATGAGTTCAGCGACATAGACCTGGCCGTCTTTTCCAGCGATGTGGATCGATTGGGCCTTGTGGGGCGTATGAAGTTGGGCGCGCGATTGCAGCGCGACTGCAGTGATGACCTCGAGCCCCACTTCTTCCCCGAGTGGGCGCTTGAGGACCCGCCCCGGGGGGGCTTCGCCGAGCACGTGATCAAGACCGGAAAGCGCATTGTGTAAGCCCGGCCCCAGACAGCGTCCGGGATTGTCCTACAGCATAGAGGAGATTGCCTCAGATGGCACTTGATGACCGACAGATAGCCGTTTCCGAGATGGATGACGACCAGTTGCAGGATGTGCTCGACGAGCACGGTGTAGGCCTGACAACCGACGAGGTCCGCCGCGTGGCAGAGCTTATCGGCCGCGACCCCACCCTCGTTGAGCTTCATATCTTCAATGTCGAGTGGAGCGAGCACTGCTCCTACAAGTCTTCGAAGTCGTCGCTGGAGATGCTCCCCAATGACGCGCCGAACGTGATCCTCGGCCCGCAGGAGGATGCGGGCATCGTCTTCTTCACCGAGCACGAGGGCCGGCGCTACGGTATCGTCATGGCCCACGAGAGCCACAACCACCCCTCGCAGGTGCTGCCTGTCGAGGGCGCGGCCACCGGCATCGGCGGCATCGTCCGCGACGTGGACTGCATGGGCGCGCGCGTGTTCGCCACCGCCGATCCGCTGCGCTTTGGCGACCCGGAGGGCGAGAACGCGGATCGTACCCGGTGGATAGTCTCCGGTGTGGTTGACGGCATCTGGCAGTACGGAAACGCGCTCGGGGTGCCGAACCTCGGTGGTGACATCTACTTCGACGAGACCTTCGATGACAACTGCCTGGTCAACGTCGTCGCGCTCGGCGTCGTGGCCGAAGACGAGATCATCCACTCGGCGGTGCCACCGGAGGCGCACGATGAGCCCTACGTGATGATCCTGGTGGGCAAGCCGACAGATGACTCGGGCTTTGGAGGGTCCGCCTTCGCTTCCAAAATCCTCGACGAGGAGGAGCAGGCCGAGGACCGCGGCGCCGTCCAGGTCCCGGACCCGTTCCTCAAGAACGTGCTCGCCATGCGCAAGGCCAACGAAGCCGTCCGGGAGCGCGCCCGCGAGAAGGGCATCGCCATCGGCATGAAGGACATCGGCGGCGGCGGCCTCGCCTGCGGAACTTCGGAGATCGCCGCGGCGGGCGGCTTCGGCGTCGATGTGAACCTCGAAGAGGTCCACACCGGCCTGCCGGGGCTGCTGCCGGAGACCGTCATGTGCGCGGAGACCCAGGAGCGCTACGTGCTGGCCGTGCCCGAGCACTTCGCCGACGAGGTTCTCGATATCTACAACCGCGACTGGGACCTCCCCAACGTGTACGAGGGCGCCTGCGCGGTCGTAGCCGGCCGGATCACCGAAGACGATGTTTACACTGTGCGCATCGGGGACACTATCGTCACGCAGGCGCCGGTCAGGGCCGTCACCTCCGGTATCAGCTACGATCGCGAGGAGCAGCCGCGAGAGTGGACCGAGCCGGAGCCGCAGTTCGATCGGCCCGAGGACCTCGGCGAGGCGTTGCTTACGGTCCTGGGCAGCAAGAACGTGTGCTCGCGGGAGTACGTGTACCGCGCGTACGACTCGGAGGTGCAGGGCAACGCGGTCCTGCGGCCCGGCGAATCGGGCGCCGGGGTCTCGCGCCCGCTGCCGGACTGCGACGCGGCGGTCGCGCTGTCGGTCGATGGCAACCCGCGCTACGGCCGCATCGATCCCTACTGGGGAGGCGCAAACGCGGTTGCCGAGGCCATGCGGAACGTCGCCAGTGTCGGCGCGGTGCCTCAGGCGCTGACCGACTGCCTGAACTTCGGCAACCCCGAAAAGCCCGAGCAGTTCTGGCAGTTCCGCCAGGGCGTGCGAGGCGTGTCCGATGCGGCGAAGAACCTGTGGCTGAAGGGCCACGAGGATACGCCGACCCCGGTCATCTCCGGGAATGTCAGCCTCTACAACGAGTCCGCGACCGGCAGTTCGGTCGCCCCGTCGCCCATCATCGCCTGCGTTGGCGTCATGGACGATTACTCGAAAGCGGTCACTGCTCAGTTCAAGAAGCCCGGTGACGCGATCTATCTGCTGGGCGCGCGGAAGGACGAACTCGGCGGCTCGGCCTACTACGAGGCATTTGGTCGCGGCCTGGGTGCGAATGTACCGCAGATCGACTGGCCCGCCGAGCGCGCGCGGATCTACGCGGTCACCGACGCTATCGACGAGGGCCTGATCGCCGCGTGTCAGGACATCTCTGACGGTGGCCTCGCGACTGCGCTGGCGGAGATGTGCATGGGCCCGTGCGGTCGCGGTCAGGTCGGCGCGGATGTGGACATCGCGCCGGTGGTGGGCGATCTGCGCGCGGACAGAGCGTTGTTCAGCGAGTCCAGCGGCTTCGTCGTCGAGGTGCGGAGCGGCCAGGAGGAGCGCTTCGAGGACCTTTGTGGCGAGTACGGCGTCGATGCGATCCGCATCGGCGAGACGGATGATGATCCTGAGCTTGAGATTGAACTGGGGGACGAGGATCTCGTCAACGTGTCGGTCGGCACACTGAGCGACACGTGGCAGAGCGCGCTGCAGCGCATGCTGACGTCGTAAGAGGGAGGCGACGGACGATGGCCGAGGCGCAGATCCCTGAGACGATGATGGGCCTCCGATTGACAGGCGTAGGGATGGATACCGTCGAGTTGCAGGAGGTGGAGGTGCCGCGGCCGGAGGCGGATCAGGTGCTGTGTCGCGTGGAGTGCGCGGCCGCATGCGCCTCCGACAACAAGATCATCGATCAGGGGCCCGAGCATTCACTGATGCACGGCTGGCACCCCGAGCAGTGGCCTGTTACCCTCGGCCACGAGGGCTGCGTGACGGCCGTCGAGGTCGGGAAAAACTGGGAGGACAAGATTCGGGTCGGGCAGCGCTACGCCTTGCAGCCTGCGGTGCCCTCCTCGCCCTCCCGCCACCGCGACCGCTACAACAACAATGGCCGCGGCATTCGTAAAATCGCCGTCGGGTATACACTCCCGGGACTTTTCGCCCAGTACGTCATCGTCGAGCCTGAGGTCATCGGCTGTTCGTGCATGGTGCCGGTGCCGGACGGTCAGATCCCGGACTTCGCCGCCGCACTGTCCGAGCCGGTCTCGTGCGTGGTGGCCGCACAGCAGCACAGCTTCCACATCGTCAAAGAAGCCCCCGACACCCCCCGCCACGCGCATCTGGGGCTTCTTCCCGGAGGCACGACCCTGATACTTGGTGCCGGCCCCATGGGACTGTGGCACGTAGAGATCGCGATGACGTGGGGCCCGGAGACGATCATCGTCTCGGAGCCGAACACCGATCGGCGCGAGACCGCCCGCGATTTCTTCACCTCCCGCGCGCGGGACGCCGGCATCAACTTCGTGCTGACCACCCCTGATATGGTCGAGGACGTGATCGAGGACACGACCGGCGGGCGGGGCGTGGACGACTGCATCGTGGCGCTGGGCATCCGCTCGGTGCAGGAGAAGTCGTTCGATTACCTCGGACCGGGTGGTGTGACGAACCTGTTCGGTGGCGTGAAGGCCGGGGACGAGATGATCGAAGTAAACGCCCGCCGCGTCCACTACGACTCCATCTCGGTCGTCGGCTCCTCCGGCTCCGATCCCTCGGACATGGCCCGCGCGATGCAGATGATCGCCGAGGGAGAGATTCAGCCGGGCAAGTACGTGGCGGCCGTGGGCGGTATCGACGGCACGCGTAACCTCATCGAAGCGGTTCGGGCGCAGAAGATGGAGGGGAAGGGCGTCATCTATCCGCACATGCAAAAGCCCCTCGAGGAGATTGATGGTTGGTCGGCGGCGGATGAAGATGAGTTGGTCGGCGGGTAGTAACGAACGTGTCGCGAACATGGACGCGTGTGCAGAGGCCGGCGGCAGCGCCGGCCTCTGCTGTAACCGAACGTGCTCATGGCAACCGCGACGAAGACAGGGGGACGTGTGACAGTGCTGGACCGGACGGAAGTTGTGTGGTATCTCCGGCGGGCCTATCGAATCTCGTGGCGCTGGCTTCGGCGCCACCGCTGGCTCGCGCTCGCCTTCATACTCGCCGGCATCGGTGTCCACGTGTTCGCCGAACTCAGCGATGAGCTGCTCGAGGGCACCCTCCTGCCGATCGATCGCTGGGTGCTGCACGCCATCCGCCCATTTCGCAGCGACCTTCTGGCTCACATCGCGTTTGCACTGAGCGAACTGCTCCGCTGGCCGTGGGCACCTCTGCTCGCGGTGCCATTCTTCGCCTACCTGGTCGCGATCCAACGCCACCGCACTCTCGTAGCGCTTGTCGTCGCTCCCTTGAGCACCCTGCTTATCATCGGACTGACCAAACTGATCTTCCAGCGCGACAGGCCGGTGACTGCCCTGGTCGCGGAGTTCGGCCACAGCTTCCCGAGCGGTCATGCCATGGGGGCGACGGTCTTCTACGGATTACTTGGGTACATCGCCTGGCGCTTCATGACCACGCGACGGTGGGCGCGGGCGGTGATCTTCGCGGTCACGGTTCTTCTGATCGCCGGAACCGGTCTTGCGCGCATCTACCTGCATGTGCATTACCCGAGCGACGTGCTCGCGGGATGGGCCGCGGGGCTGTTCATTCTCGCCGGCACCCTCATCGCCGTGAGGACGTGGCCGCGGAGCAGGCGGCGCCGGGACGCGCGCGCTTCCGAAGCATGAAGCAGCGACTTCACGCACGAAGGCATCCCCTCTCACGCAAGCGAACATGTCCGCGTCACGGGGGACTTGGGTACATCTGGGTACATCACTGACGGGACACCGAGGAGAGGCGCAAATGGATTGGACGGTACAGGGCGTCATCGAACTTGGCTGCTGGATCGGCCACTTCCCCTGGCGCTGGCCGACCGGGCACGATGCCGAGGACTGCATCGACGCGCACCTTCAGTGCAACATCAGACACCTCGTCTGGGAACTGGGCCGCAGCGTGCTCGCCTACCACAGCGATCTGCCTGACGCCACCTGTAAGGGCTTCCGCGATCCGGCGCTCATCGAGGGCGCGCAGCAGCGCGCGGTGGAGCAGATGTACAGCGACCGCTGCCAGCTTCGCGCGGCACTGCAGTACGGTCGCGAGAATGGCTGCACCGTGTACGGTCGTCTGTCGATGAACCGCCATTACTCTCCCGGCAGGTCGCACCGGTCGCAGTTCGCGCAGAACCATCCGCAGTGGCTGGAGGTCCATCGCGACGGGACGCTTGACGTCACGCGCATGTCCTGCGCGGTGCCGGAGTATCGTAACGAGCGCGTGGCGATCCTGATGGAGGCGGCCGAAATCGGCTGCGAGGGGCTGTGCCTGGACTTCTGCCGCCAGCCGCCCGCCGTCCGCTACCATCCCGCATTCGTTAAACCATGGCGCGAGCAGACCGGCCTCGATCCGCGCGAGTTGACGCTCTCGGGCGAGCGCGATGAGTTCCTCGCGTGGGCGCACTTCCGCGCCGAGGCCGTGACTTCGCTGCTGGAGGAGTTGAAGGCGAAACTTGATCCGCTGCGTGACCGCTATCAGCGCGAGATTCCGGTCCAGGTGCGTATCCCCAACGACGGCATCGAGGCGAATCTTATCTGCGGCTTCGCGGTCGAGGACTGGTGTGAGAAAAGGCTGATCGATGAGATCGCGCTTTCGGAACTGCGCTGGCTCGAGGAGTACCAGCAGTGGGACGACCAGCCCTATCTGGCACTGGGTCGGGCACACGATATCGCTGTCTACGCGGGCAACAACTGCCTGCCGGTGCAGCGCGGGGGCTGGAGCGGTGAGTGCAACCCGCGCGGCGTCAACCCGTGGGTGATGGCGAAACGCGCGCTGGACGCTCACGAAGCGGGGGCCGATGGTGTCAGCCTCTATCAGAGCGACCTGGGCGTGCAGTGGCCCGGACAGATCGAGGCCATCGGCTATATGGCCGACCCGATGGGCCTGCACGCCTGGGTCCACAATGAGCAGGTGCAGGAGCGCCATCCGGTCACTGACGAGAACGGCCACTTCGGCATCGACAATCACTCCGCGCTGCCCGGGCAGTACATCAGCGCGGATACGCTCTGAGCGGATACTCTCCAGACAATGAAAGTGAGCTGATCTGGATGCGGCAGCGAGGCGCTTCAGGCGTGTTCGATGTGCGCGATTTCGGCGCCGCGGGGGATGGCGAGAAGCTCGACACCGAGGCGCTGCAGGCCGCGATCGATGCCTGCAACGAAGCGGGCGGAGGGACGGTGCTGGTGCCGCCGGGGACCTACCTGACAGGCACCATCTTCCTCAAGAGCCACGTGAACCTGCATCTGAGGGCAGGGGCCACGCTGCTCGGGAGTCAGCGGCGTGAGGACTACAACCCCGACGATGTCTTCGCCGAGAACCCCGTCTTCTCGCGCGAGACCGTCACCGGCGCGCACCTCGTGATCGCCTACAAAGCTGAGGGCGTCTCGATTACCGGTGAGGGCACGATCGACGGCAACGGACAGGCCTTCTTCGAGATGCCGCCGCCCGACGAAGTCGCCACGAGCTACCGCGCGCACCCGGGCAACTTCCGCGTGGAAACGTGGCGACCGGGCCAGATGGTCTTCTTCTGCCGCTGCACGGACGTGACCGTGCGCGATGTTACGCTGCTCAACGCCCCCTACTGGACGCTGCTGCTGCTCGGCTGCACCGATGCGCGGATACGCGGCCTTCGCATCAGCAACCCGCCGCAGACGCCCAACGGCGACGGTATCGATATCGACTGCTGCCGCCGGGTCACCGTCAGCGACTGCATCATCACCTCCGGCGACGACTGCATCACCCTTCGCGGCTACTCCGCCCTGCTCGGCGAGCACGCCGGGCCATGCAGCGAGGTCGCGGTCAGCAACTGTGTGCTGAGCACGCCCTGCAACGCCGTGCGCGTGGGCGTGGGAGAGGGCGTGGTCCGCGACTGCTCCCTTTCAGACCTCGTAATCACCGACTGTCGCACCGGGATCAACGTGGTCAGCGCCTACTCCGAGCGCTCCGAGCATGGCGCTACGCTCGAGAATATCCGCTTCAGCGATATTGCGATGGACGTGATCCTGCCCATGAACGTGATCCTCGGGCGGCACGCGAAGCCGCCCGGTGCCGTCCGGGATTTCTCGTTCTCGCACATCCACGCTCGGGCCACCCGGGGCTGTTATATCAGCGGCAACCCTGGCCACCGCCTCGAGAACCTGTGCCTGCATGAGGTCTGCCTCGAGATGACCGGCGGGGACGTGGACGCGGACTTCGACGGCCGCTCGCCGATGCCTTACGGGGCTGTCGGGGCACCGGTTGCGCTCTTTGCGCGGGAGATATCCGGGCTGCGGGTCACCGGCCTGCAGGTGCGCTGGAGCGACGTCCATGGCCCGTGGCGGCACGCGCTTGAGATCGAGGACTGCGAGGACGTGGCGTTGAGCGGGATCGATGCACAGGCGCCCCCAACCGCGGAGGCGGGAGAGATGCTTCAGGCAAATGGCGTGGAAGGTCTGACGATATCGCGGGTGCCGCAATACTGAAACGAACACGGCGCCGCCGGCAACCGGTCACTGCAACTGCAGGCCGCAGACGTAGAGGGTCGCCTGCTCATCGTCACCGGCAACGAACGCCAGCTTCGTGCCGTCAGGTGAAATCACGGGGCTGCGCGCGCCGATGACGCCCAGGTCCAGAAGCCACGTGCGTCGATCGGCCAGCCGCATGAGCCCGATGGTCGCGCGCTCGACAGTCCACCCCGTCGCGAAAGCGATCCATTGCCCGTTCGGGCCCCACGCCGGATCGAAGTGCAGCCGCCCGCCGTCGGTCAGCCGCTCGGAGATAAGCTCCTGCCACCGGTGGGCCTGCAGCAGCCACACCTGCTCGGTCTTGATCGCAAGCATCCGCTCACCGGTGGGCGCCCACACCGGCTGACGCTCATCCCGGTAAGCCAGTCGCTCCGGCTTGTCCGCCCCGGGGCGCAGCAGGTAGATACCCGTTCGGCGCTGCGTCTTACGGGTGCAGGCGATCGTCCCGTCTGCAGCGAGCGAGGGGGCGAGCAGGTCCAGTCGATCGCTCACCTGCTCGGGAGGCTCGTCGTTGCTGAGATCATCGCGCCATATCCCCGAGCGACCCGGCTCCGTACCGATCCATACCAGCACCGACCCGCGCACGTCCGGCTCGCGACCCAGAGCGATCACCTCAGGCGCAGAGCCGTCAAGCGGCGCGCGCAGGATCTCCCAGGCGAAGCCGGCCCTGTTGAAGCGTGAGCACACCAGCGCAGGGCCACCGGGGGCGTCCGCCGGTAAGAAGCGGCATGATTGCAGGCCGTCCATCTCCAGAAACGCCCGGGGCTCGCCAACCTCGGGGCCTTCCGAGGCCCCGACACTCGCGACGGCCATTCCCATTATCAGCGCTGCCAGCAGTGAGCATCTCTTCACGTGCACCTGCACCTCCGTGTGAGAAACTCCTTCTCCACGGCCCGCCAATTCCCTCGTGACCCGGTCCGTTGCGCCCGGCGCGTGAGAAACTCCGCTATCGCGAAGGATTCCATCTGGAGGCGCCGAATCTTGATACCAGTATACAGTTTCTGTAACTACTCACGTTATCGTGTCACGTGCGTTGTAGGAGGAGGTTCTCGTCAATA
>CAZAHB010000169.1:0-11817 GCA_964484945.1 uncultured Armatimonadia bacterium
TCCCCCCTGGGGAGCCGTTTCGCGGTTGCGCTGCGAGATAGGTTTTCCTATGATTCGCCTCCTGCAGATACCGTACCGTGGGTCCGAATAATGAGACCGCGGCGAAGCCGACGAAAAACCCCACTGTTGCGCCGACGAGACCCTGAGTCGGTGTGCCTCGAACGTGCCCGACAGCAGAAACCTGTGTAGACATAACGCCTCCTTACACGCCAAGAATACGCGGAGGCAGGGAGGCGGACCGTCACATGTGAGACGGTTTGGTGGTTATTTCAGAAAAACGTGAAAAAAGCGCCTCAAGCCAGGTGTTTCCCAGCCCCGAGACGCAGCGTATATCGAGAACGTGCGCCTCAGCGCATGCCGATGCGTATCTCTCCGGTGACCTCCGAGGCATCATCCATCTCGAAAGAGTCCCTGAGCGCCTCGGACTCGAAGTAAACGTCGCCATCCACTGTCGCGCCGACCAGGTGAAATTTCGGCGCTTCCACGTAGACGTCTCCGACGAAGGTGCCTTCCTGTATCCGCGTGTTCTCACTTCTTACCACGAGGCGTGGCGCCGTGACCGTGTAGCGGGCGGTGACGTTGCGATCCTCGTCCTGGGAATACAGTGCGAGCTTTCTGTAGATTTCGCCACGCCGGGTGAACTCACCGGAAACAACGATCTCGCGGTCGACGGTGAGATCCTGCGTAGTGGCGATGATCCACGTACCGTCCGAACCGGCGGCGCGGATGAATCCTTCCGCGGTGTCTACCACCGACGCGGCGGACACGGCGTCCGCTTCGGCCGTGGCGTTGCCGTCAGACTCAGCCTGTGTTTCTTCCTGCTGGGCCTCGTCCTGTTGGGGCTGATCCTCCTGTCCGCACCCTGCAAGTAGGAGCACGGCGCTCGTGAGAATGAGTATTGTGATAATACTTCGGTGTATCATGGTATCCTCCTCGGATCCCGTCGATTTCGGCCGACGAGAGCCGCTTATACACTATCATACCCGTCAGGTATTGTGCGACCCGGCCTTCGCACGCCCGTTTTCGGCGACCAGTATGCAGAGTCCGCGGTATCCACCGACGATCACCGCTTCAGCAACTGAAGCACATTCTCTCGTTCCAACAGAGCGAGGTCACCGGGCTGCTCAAGGAACGGGCGAACATCGGCAACGACTCGGTCCCAGTTTGTTTCGGCAACTCGGTCAGCTACCGTCTGGCGCCACCCGGCAGCCTCCGTCTGGACACTGTCGGCGCGGGTCTGTACCAGCGACGCCATGAGCATCGCCATGTTCGGATCCGGCCAGGCTGGGTCGCTGAGATACCAGACGAGATCATAGACGTCGCGGCCTTTGATGTAGGGGCGGGATATGAGGGCATGAAGCTTTCCGGCGAAGAGACTCGATCTGTCGTAATGAAGCAGGTTCAACAGCACGTGCCGTCGAACTACCGTCGTGTCCGTCCCGGCGTGAGGAGGTGGATTCGTGTCCACTTCGATCTTGATCGAGAGTTTCTGGCCCGTGTGTCGCGATAGACCGAGTTCGTACGGCAACCCCGGGAAGCCCACGAATGCCGACTGTACAACGGCGTCGGGGCGTGCGCGGATCTCGACCCGGTAGGCCTCTGATTCGAACGCGGCGCGAACCCGGTCGGTGAAATGCTCGAACTCTTCCCTGGCCTTCTCGCGCACCGGTTCGGTATCGATTCGAGAGAAATCGAGGTCCTCGGAAAACCGCGGCAGACGAAATAGAAAGCGGAGCGCCGTCCCGCCGAGGAATGCCCACGTCGAGAAGGCTCCCGCACGCTGCAGCGCCTCGAGTACGCGTGCCTGGAGGTACTCACGAACGATGAGTCCTGCTTCGGCGGTGGTTGACGTTTGAGAAACGAGCTCGTGTAGATGGTCTTTCATCGGATCTCGCCTCCCTCCTCCACGAGCTGTGAGACGAGGCTCGCCGCGCGCTCGATTTTGGGCGATGCGAACCGCCGGGCCATCCGCGACAATGCAGCACTGTCGAGGTTATCCAGGTCCTGAAGGCGAAGTCCGCGGATATATTCCGGATCATCGCTCCCCGGGGTCAGATAGAAGAGGTCGAGGAGCGCCTTCTCCCCCATGGCCACGACCGCCTGCTGTAATCCGCTTCCGACCCGGGAGTAGCCGAAGAAGACGTCCTTTTTGATATGGTGGTACCGGAGCCGACCGAACGGTGAGCCGATCGTACCCGGGCGTCCGGTGGTAACACAGGTTGTCTCGGCGACGTATTCGGGAATCATGCCGTGAAAGGCCAGCGCGGCATGCATGCTGACATAGGAGCCGGTTTTGACCGTCGAGGCGACGACGTTCATATCGATTCGGACACGGCGGTACGGTTCACTTAAGGTGTACCAGCCCTTGCAGATGCGACGTACTGTTCCACTTCGGACCCAGCGGCTCAGCTGAACCCGCACCTGATCCAGCGCCTGCCCCGCGCTCACCATTCCGGGTGAGAAGCAGTGCAGATCACCTGTAAGCTCAACGAGCCGCTCGAAACGCATTGCATTAAATTATCACATCCGATAATTTTGCGCAATGGTTTCGATAACGTTCAGCTCAGCACGCGACCGCACCATCTTGTTCTAAGGATTCTCCGCCCTCCCGGACGTTCCATGGCGGTTGACGTACTCGCGCAGCGCTTCGTTTACGAGTGTCTGGTAGCCGACCTTGCGCTCGCCGGCTTTCTTCTTGAAGTACAGCAGCAGATCGTCATCGAGGCGAATCGTGATGGAACGTTTCTCCGGACGGTAAAATCTCCCACGAATCCCGTGTTTGAAATCGTACTCGTCCTGCATTTCGTCGTTTTCAGTCATGGCTTTCGTACTGCCGCTTTTCACGCGCAGTCGCCTCCCGGGCGGATATGATTCGTATCACCTCTTCGTCCTGCTGGTCGAAGAACAGCTGCGCCACTACAAGCACATGCCGTGCTCCGCTTTGGCCCACGGTGATCCACCGTTCCTCGAAGTACGTGAAACGCCGATCGAGGATCGAAAGGTGAAACGGGTCATCAAACACCTCTCGCGCTTCATCGAACGCAACCCCATGCTTCTCCTGGTTGGAGGCATCCTTGTACGGATCCCATTCGAAGCGCATAACAGACCCTATCAGTAACGTATGTACGTTGTCAATATAAGGTTTGTCAGAATGAATGGCCGCGCCGCATCAGGGCGAGCCACACCGCAAGGTACACCAGGATATTTCAGAGGCTTCCGCGGAACAGGAGCTCGACGGACGGTGCACCCATCTTCGCGGCGCTGACCTCTTCGGGAATGCGGCCCGCCGGGCTTTCTCACCGCTGGCCATCGCACCCGACCCTCAAGTAGATTGGGGGTATGCAGCCATTTCCCCTCGCGAGCTTCGAGTCGGTCTTCGATCCGGTGATACTCGACCGCGGCTTCGAATATTCAGCCGAAGGGCGCGTCTTCGGTCTCGAAGAAGGAGCAGACGGCACCTTTGAGGCCACAGTCGTCGGGACGCGGGAGTACCGGGTCGGCATTGTCCTGGATCCCGCACCGTCCGATACGCCAGAGCCTCTGGTCTCCGAGATCTCCTGTTCCTGCCCGTACGACATGGCGCCTCACTGCAAACATGAGGCGGCCGTGCTGGCGGTCCTGCGCGACCAACTTATTGAACAAGGCTTGGCAGGAGTTCACGACGAAGAGCTCGACGGAGTGCTCGCGGAGCTCCCCCGGGACACACTCGAAGATATCATCCGCTCCCAGGCCCGACGAGATCGCCTGTTCGCCTTGAGCATTCACGCCGAGCACGGCACGGAACTGCCGACGCAGACGGATGAAGAGGTGCGCAGGCAGATCCGACGGCAGCTCGAGCCGCTTCGCAACTCCTGGGGCCTCATCGAGTACCGGGATTCGTTTGCAGCCGGCGAGGTCTTCGACCGCTTCTACGAGCAGGTGCGCTCATACCTCGACCACGGCGCGCATCAGGCAGCCTTCAGACTGCTCAGCGCCATTCTCGAGGGGGCCACCGAGGCTATGTCCTCTGCCGATGACAGTGCGGGCGTCTTCGGCGGCGTCCTGCGGGAGGCTCTCCGAGTGATGAAGCAGATCGCCGTCTCAGACATCGACAAAGACCTGCGCGCTGAAATCGTGTCATACGTCGAGCGCACGTTCCACTCACCGAAGTTCGTCGATCCGGCCGATATCGATATCGAGCTCTGGGAGCTTGCGACCGCCATCCCGCGCACGCACGACGAGTACCACCACGTCCGCGCGGCCCTTCGACGGGCGCTTCCGCGGGAAGACACCGATTGGCCATACGTGACCCGGTACACCCGCGAGCGGATGCTGGTACTGATGACGCAGCTCATGGAGCGCTTCGGCGAGAACGAGAAGGCGCAGACATTGCGCCAGGAGAACCGGCATCTGCCGTCATTCCGCAGGGAGCTGCTGCAGCAGGCGTGGGAACGCCAGGACTACGCAGAGGCGGCACGTCTTGCCGACGAGGGCATAGAAAACGATGCAGGGCTGCCGGGGCTGGTCAGGAGCTGGCAGAGCTGGGCGCTGTCGGCGTATCAGGCGGGGGGCAAAGGAACGAACGCGCGGAACGTTGCACGGGCCCTCGTGGCGTCCGGGGAGACCGAGTATCTGGTGACGCTTAAGGAGATGTGTTCCCCGGATCAGTGGCTGGCGACACGCCGCGCACTCATCGAAGAGTTGCGCTCGGCATCGCGACGAGCCCGAACCGTCCTCCCGGAGCTCTTTCTGATGGACGAGCTGTGGGAGGAGCTTATGAAGCTCGTCGAAGCGCAGACCTTTTGGGTGGAAGATTACGGCCCGACGCTCTTTCCGCATTTCCCGGATCGCGTGAAGAGCGTCTGGGTCGAGCGTCTGTGGGGGGAGGCGCGGGCAACGAACACGCGCAGCCACTATCGGCGCCTGGCCGCCTCCATACGACACTACGCGGGGGTTGCCGGCAGAGAGGCTGCGGAGGAACTGCGCGACGAGATTCTGAGTGAGTATCCGAGACGGCGGGCAATGCGCGAGGAGCTCTCGCGGCTCTGAGCCGGAGCCGAACACGCCGGGGTAAACTCGGCGCGAAGGTTAAGCGAGCTTACCGACAATTCCTAGCTTCCGCGGCGCCGCTGTTGGAGCGAATCGTTGTTCATGGCGAGAAATTGAATTGGGTCGAGCACTTCTTCGCCAAGGAACAATTCGAGATGCAAGGTGGGACCGGTCGTGAGGCCGCTCACACCGACCGCTCCGATGCGTTGTCCTCTGACTACGGTGTCGCCGACCGCGACGTCGGCTCTACTAAGGTGGGCAAAGCTTGTTCGAAACCCTTGGGGATGGGAGACGACGACCTGGAGTCCATAGTTGTTGCTGTCTCGGCGAATATCGGTAACCGTGCCGTTTGCCATCGCCAGAACCGGCACCCCCGGAGGAGCAGCAACGTCGACACCTTTATGCAGGTACCAGGACCTTGAAATGGGGTGAACGGCCGGTCCGAACTCGAAACTGATACTACCTTTCCCGCCGCCGAGCGGCCAGGCGTTCGGGATATGCGCGAGAAGGCGGTCTTGGAGGAGGTCATTGAGCTCCGCAACAGCTTCAAGCGTTTCGCTGCCTTCGCTCAGCAGGACCGGCATCTCCTCGAGTTCTTGCGTCGGGCTGTCGGGCCGGAGAGACCCCAGCGCTTCGCCGGGGATCTCGTGAAAAAGGCGCTCGGCATCCGGTATGGGGCTTCCCAGGGCCGTAGAGACTGCGGCGAGCAAGTCTTCGACCCGGTGAGTGCTTGCCGCGGCTGCCCGCGTGGCCTCCGCCAGGGAGGCTTCCTGCCCCCTCGAGACCGCGGGATCGCTCAGGCCGGCATGACGCGCCTGTGCGGTCGGCACGCCGGAGAACGCGAGCCAGGCGGTTGCAGCCAGTAGCGCCACGCACAGCACCACCCCGGAGGCCATCTCCAGCCATGTGACCGAAAACTCGAGGATCTTCCCGCGTCGCTCCGCGAATATGGAAATCGTATGGCTTTGTCTCACAAATCCTCCGGGATCTCACGATTGATGTCGGCCCATGTCATACACCCGATGCCCAGTATTCTACGTGTTTGAGTTAACATTGCAACCGGCACCGGAACGAGAATACACGTCGAGCATGCGCTGGGAGATTCCGGCGGACACTTCATACCCTGTCCCGTCGCCCGGACGGATTTTCATCCAGAGACACGAACAGCGTCGCGTAGAGAAACGCCACGTCTCCGGTGACCTCGAGTACCATCCCATCGGGATGGTCGCTCAGGCGAGGTGACGGATGCACCGCACACTCCTCTTCCAGACTGGCAAGGCGCCCGAGCGCCGAAGCGGCCGATTCATCGGGGTTTACGGCAAGCACGCGATACCCGTTCTTCCGTTCCCACACATGGTAGTGTCCCCCGGCAAGCGCATCGATGATCTCAGTCGCTTCATCATCGGCAAGTGCACAGTGGAGACGGTCTGCAAGCCATCGGAATCCCCCGCCGATATGTGTTCGCCCGCTTCCGTCACTGCATATATGCGAGGCAAGACGTGCAAAAAAGGCCTCCGGCTCGAACGACCCGTGCCCTTCGAGGTCCTGAATAAGGACACGAAGCCCGTGCCGCTGCACGGCGAGACGGGCGCTCTCTTTCTCGATTTCGATGAACCGATGCTCTGCCAGGTGCTTCAGGCTAACTGTGCCGTCGGCCTCCCCCGAAAGCACGTCGCGAATCTCCGAAAGCTGCAGTCCGAGGCCCTGCGCGCGTCGTATCAGCTTCACGGTTCGTATAGCGTCGTCACCGTACCACCGGTACCCCGCCGCACTTCGCCCGTCCGGGGCCAGAAGCCCCACGCGCTCATAGTACCGCAAGGTAGACGGACGTACGCCCGTTCGCTCTGCAAGCTCACCCACCGTCATGTACCGCCACTCCCCTGTTCGACCCATTCTTCATCGGCCACAATATCCTCATCGGCAAACCACTCCACGGCGGCACATGACCCGCGCGCCGCCGTGCCGTCGCGTTCACTCAGCAGCTTCTCCGCCGCACGGACCGGGAGGACTGCGGTGGCTCGCTCGGTGTCCGGTGCGTAGAGGCGTGTCGTAACGGTCCTCCCGCTCCCCTCGGCCCGCACATACAACGCAGCGCCGTCCGGAACAATGGTCGATGATTCCGTCATATTTTGCAGGAGACGAAGCAAATATCGACGGCTCCGGGGCCGCTTTTGGGGGGCAAGCAGTCGCACACCGGCGGCGTGAAGCCTCGTGGGCCGCGTCTGCCCGGCGGCGTACAGCCCACTCTCCGCGCGATCCAGTCCGTACAATCGCGAGAGCGCAAGAACCTCGAGCTGCGGCCACACCATGACCTCTCGAGCCCCGAACGGGTGCCCGAAGTCCGCGGGAACGGTCCGAGAGGGGGTGTATCGTACCAGTCGGCCGCCTCGGGTCTCTTCCAGACGCGTGGTGAGCTCCAGGATGCCCGTGAGAAGCTGCGCGGTCCCTTCTTCCTGCGGATTGCTGCCCATCGCAAGGTATAGAGCGACACGCTCCGGCTTTTCGAGCCGAGGGAGAAGCCGGCGCGCAAGAATGCCTGATACCCCCGGATACAACCCGAAGCCGATACCGACGAGCACGCCGCTTGCGGAGGCGACATCGTTCAGCCGCTTGAGACGTCGGTAGTGCTCCTGCTCGGAGGCGATATCGATGTAGTGAACGCCGGTCTCAACGGCCAGAGCCGCTATGCGCGCACCGTGATCGAGGTACGGCCCCACGCTGTTGATGACGATTCGCGTGCGTGACAGAACACGGCGAAGCGCCTCTTCGTCGCTAAGGTCCAGCACTGCGGTCTGGATTCGCGCGTCGGGCCGTCTCGCTTGAACCGCCTCAACCACACGGTCCAGCCGGTGGGCGTTGCCGCCGGCCGCCGTCACCGACAGGCCCCTATCGGCAAGCGCGCCCAGAATGGAGCTGCCGGCCAGCCCGTATGCGCCAAGAAGCAACACACTCGTCGGCGTGCTCATAGCTCCTCCCGTACGCCGAGCAGCCGCAACGCATTGGCCACCACCAGAAGGGTACTGCCCTCATGTGCGACGATGGCGGGGCCGATCGATGTGATACCGCTCAGGGCCGTGACAACCAGCAATACCATGACGCCGAGGGATATCGCAAGATTCTGACCGATCACGCGTCGCGAGCGCCGGCTTAGCTGAACGGCAAACCGGAGTTTCGCGATGTCGTCGGCCATGAGCGCGACATCGGCGCTCTCGAGTGCAACGTCCGTTCCCCCCGCACCCATCGCGATACCCACCGTGGCTGTCGCCAGTGCCGGCGCGTCATTCACTCCGTCCCCGACCATGGCAACCGGGCCGTACTCCCGCTCCAGATCGCGTACCGCCGCTACCTTCTCATCCGGCATGAGCTCCGGCCGGATGTCGTCCAGCCCCACCTCTCGTGCAACCGACGAAGCCACGGCGCCGTTGTCCCCGGTCAGCAGCACACCATGCCGTACACCGAGTCTCCTGAGAGCGTCCACGGCAGGCCCGGCCTCAGCTCGGGGAAGGTCCCGCAGTGCGATTACCCCGAGATACATTTCGTCTTTCTCCACCATCATACAGGTGTTCCCCTGTGTTTCCAGCTCGTGAACCAGCCGGTCCATCGCGTCGGGCACGTCATTCTGGGCGAACAGTGCCCTGTTCCCAACGCGAACGCGGCTCCCGTTGACCATGCCACTGACCCCTTTGCCGCCGATTGTTTCGATAGCCGTCGCAGTCTCGCCCGCCCGGTTCCGGATTTCGGCGTACTCCCGCACCGCACGCGCCAGTGGGTGGGTGCTTCCCGCTTCCACTGCAGCACCCGCCCGCAGGAGCTCGGATTCATCGACTCCGTCCACCGTCCGGACGTCAGTCACCTCGAACCGGCCTGAAGTGATCGTCCCAGTCTTGTCGAAGGCGATCGCGGAAAGGCTTCCGAGGTTTTCCAGATGCACGCCGCCTTTGATCAGTATCCCTGAACGCGCGGCGCGAGCCACGCCGGAAAGAACCGCCGCCGGTGTCGCAATTGCCAGCGCACAGGGAGAGGCCGCAACGAGAACGCTCAAACCGCGTAAAACAGCCTCCGAGAACGTGAGAAGCCCGAAGATCGGTGGCACCACAATGGTAAGCGCCACAACGGCAAGCACTACCGGCACGAACACACGGGTGAAGCGCTCGGCGAAGCGTTGCGAGGGCGACTGTTGAGACTCCGCTTCTTCGACCATCTTGATGACACGCGCGAGGGTCGTGTCCTCTGCGAGCCTCGTCACCTCGACCCGGAACGTGCTGCTACCGTTTACCGTACCGGCGAACACGCCGTCACCCGGGCCCTTGTCCGCGGGTACGCTCTCACCGGTCACCGAGACCTCGTCGACGGCCCCTCGTCCATCCAGGATCACGCCGTCGAAGGGAATGCGTGCCCCACTGCGGACCACGACCGTCATACCCGGCTCTATATCTTCAACGGGGAGGTCCTGCTCCACGTCGTCTTTGAACAAGCGAGCGGAGCGCGGCGTGAGATCACCGAGCGCGGAAATCTGGCTCCGCGCCCGCTCCATCGCCACGTGCTCCAGAGCGTGTCCGAGACTGAAGAGAAACAGCAGCAAGGCGCCTTCGGCATACTCACCCAGAAGCGCCGCTCCAACGGCGGCGAGGACCATGAGAAAATCGATGTCGAAGCGCAGATGGAGAGCCGCTGCAACTCCGTGCCGAGCCGTGTTGAAACCTCCCGCGAGAAACGCACCGGCGTAGAAGACCAGGACCAGGGTCTGCGGTGCGTCGAACACGCGGGCTCCGAAAAAACCGACCGCGAGAAACACGCCGGAAAGTACAGCAAGGAGCAATTCCTTGTTCTTGAAGTAACTCATACCCGCATGCTGCGGGTTGAAGTCGGGTTCAAGGTCAAGCGAGATCAACGGAAAACAGAAGACTGCAAGGGTGGTGACGGTCTATGCCGGGAATGGTACCGCCGAGTCGATCTTCGCGCAACGGCATCCATCAGGCATTGTGCGACCCGGCCTTTGCGCGCCCGTTCCCGACGTACCAGTATGCAGCTCCGACGAAGACGGCGCCACCTATGATGTTTCCGATGGTCACCGGCACGAGGTTTCCGGCGAATCCGGCCCAACTCACCGCCTGTGTGTGCGGGATGAACAGCGCCACGGCGAAGAGCGTCATGTTCGCCACGCTGTGCTCGAACCCGGCGCCGATGAATGCGAACAGGCACCAGAATATGAGGACGAGCACGGCGGTCTTGTCCTCCACCTTCAGGGCGAGCCACACCGCGAGGCACACCAGGATGTTACAGAGGATTCCGCGGAACAGGAGCTCCGCGAACGGCGCGCCCATCTTCGCGGCGCTCACCTCGAGGATGAACTCCCCGGTCGTTCCGGCTGTCGCCAGGCCCGAGAGGACCATCAACACGGCAAGCACCACGCCTCCGGCCAGGTTCCCGACCCAGGAGGTAATCCAGACGTAGAGCGTGTTCACCCAGGTGACGCGTCGCTCGAGCGCGCCGATGGTCATGACGAGGGTGTTCCCGGTGAAGAGCTCGGAGCCGGCAAAGATGACCAGGGACAACGCCACGGCGAAGGACGCGCCCATTAGGGCCTTCGTCGCGGCAGCCCCCTCCGCCGCGAAGGGGGCGCCGATCGTGAAGATCAGAAGGATGCCGAACCCGACATAGATGCCGGCAAGCATCGCCAGCACGAAATATCGGAGGACACTCGAGTGGATCAGATCCCGTTTCTTTTCCGCGGCCTGGCCCACGGTAGTAATCATTTCTTCGAGCATGGCTGTTCCTTCGTTATTTCGTTTGTGATTCGAGGGCCTCGACGGTGTTCACGTACTTCTCGTGAATCATCTGCATGTCGAAGTCGTAGAATTCTTTCAGCATCGCGTCGAGCTCGGTCTTGTCGTAGTGGCGCTCGGTCTCGGGGAAGAAGATCTTATCTTCCTTGCGAATGTGCTCGGGATAGAACTCGACGAGCTTCCCGGTCACTTCGAGCACCTCGCCGAGCCGGCTCGAATCGCCCGCGACGACCGCATCCTTTGCCGCCACCAGCCGTCCGGTGAGCTCCCGGCCGTACTTGTGCTCATCAACGAGCTCCTGCATCAGTGCGGCCTCGCTTTCGGAGAGTTCCTTGCTTTCGAGGCTCTCGAAGAGGATGTCCTCCTCCTTGCCGTGATGGCATCTGTCGGCGTAGGTGCGGATGAAATCCACGATCTTGTCGATGAATACCGGGTCGAGCTCGCCGCCTGCTTCGAGGCGTTTGCGCTCGACGGACAGTATCTCGATGGCCCGCTCGATCGTTCGGTGTTCGATCATCAGGCATCCGTTCGGTTTTACGCATTGGTGCTTTCTCATGGCACTCCTCCCTATCAATCAGGTTTTCTGAGTATAGGGTAGCCGCGCCCGGCGGATGGTTCCGTCACATATGAGACGGTTTGGCCGATTTCCTGCTACAATTCGCGTGTGAACGACCGGGATTTCCGTCTGCTGCTACGCTGCGCCCTCTTTCGCTCGACACCGGAGGCTCAGCTTCGGGTGCAGCTCGAACGTGTACCGCACGGTGTAAGCGAGTACGGGGCCGACGCACTCATCCGCAGTCAGGGCGACCGCTACGACGAGCTTCTCATTCTGCTGAGGGGGCAGGTTGCAGCGGACTTTCGCACGCACGACGGTCGGCTGATGCGCGTCGAAACACTGGTGCCCCCCGAGGCGCTGGCCTCGGCGTTTCTCTTCTCACCGCAGGACCGCCTGCCTGAGGACATGGTTGCGGGCACCCACGCCAGGCTGCTTCGTCTCGGGCCA
>CAZAHB010000170.1:0-11793 GCA_964484945.1 uncultured Armatimonadia bacterium
TACTGTACCTCGTGCACCCGCGGGCCGCCGCTGACGCGGGCGGTGACGGCCTCGTCGGTCGGGTTCGTGATGTTGAAGGCAGCCGAGCGGTACTCCCCCTGCATCGCCAGCACATCGAGCGAGACCTCGCCCGGCTGCGGCGCGCCCATCGGGTCGAGCATATCCCACTTCTGCGCGGGCCAGACGGTCAGTTCGTCGTGCCCCTGCGCGCGCAGGAGCGGGGCGTTCACCGCGTAGATGCGCGCGTGCAGATCGTTGTACGGGAGGCCCTTCCAGTGCTGGACCTGCTCGACGTGCTGCTCGCGGACCTCCTCGGCCAGGCGGTTGAGGCGGTCGCTGAGGTCGCGCCTGAGTGCGTCCGGTATCTCCGCGCGGTCGATCTTCCGGCGGAGGTGCTGGATATCGTACATCTGCCGCACGCCGACGATTCCGTCAAGCCTGTGCGCGGCCATGACCTGTTCGGGGCTTTCGACCGGCTCTCCGGCCCGGGCCTCGGCCACGTCGAAATCGCCGCGCCAGACCTGAATCTCATCGGAGAAAAGGTACTTGGACCCGGGTGACACCACGAAGCGCACGTAGCGCCCGGCGGCCCGAAGGCGGTCGGTTGCATAGCGGTGGACCACGTAGGTCTGGGGTGCGGGAAGACCGTGCTCGGCGCTGAGCGAGACAAGCTCCCCGTGATACTGGAAGTTCTCGCCATCGTCGCTGGTGAGCACGAAGATCATCGACGGGAAGCCCACGCCCGCGACGCCGCCCGCGGTGTTGAATGACACCCCAGTGATCGGCTGAACCTGCTGCAGGTCCACGGTCAGCACCAGTGGATCCCGCAGCTTCCATCCGACAGTTGCGTCCTGTGTCCAGAAGTACCCCACGGAGTGCTCGCCGTCGGTAAGCTGCACATCGTCGGCGGGATCGGTGCACAGCGAGTAGGTCGGCTTCACGTTCCACTCGTAGCTTTTGCCCAGCGCGATATTCTCGCCCGGCGGCGGCCCGGCGAATCCCCCGGCGATCGGCGGGCCCCCGGCTCCGGCTTCGCTCGCGGGAGTGATCTGGACGCCGTCGATGCGCGACTCGCCCGGACGGCTGATGCGGCCCGGGCCGAAGTCGCCGTAAACGCGGACGTGGGCGTCCGCGACCGGCCCTGAGTTGAAGCGCACGCGCGACCGGACCCACTCCTGCGCACCGTCGCTTTGCACGCGCGCCATGAAGTCCCTCTCGCCGGCCCGGAGCACGCCCACGAGCGGGCGGGTCGTGCCGTCGGACTTGAACCACGCGGAGAGCACGTACTCGGTATCCGGCTGGAGCGTCACCGCCTGGTGGACGAACGTCTCCTCCAGTTCCTGCTGCGATTCATATTGCAGGCAGGTGGCGTCCGAGAGGCCGTCGGCGTCATTGACCGCAAAGATCTCCGCGGACTGTTCGGACGCCTCCCAGTCATCGGGCATCTGCCGCGCGGCTCCGTCGAACCCGCCGTTCTGGATGGTTGCGGCCCAGGCCGTCGCGGCCGCCAAAAGCATCAGGATGATAGCTGCTTTGCGCATGGAATGCTCCTCCACTTCGTGGTCATCGGCTTCCGACAAATCGTTTGCAGCGACAGCTTGCCGGACCCGCGCGGCTTTCAGAAAAGGCTGTCAGTCTCCTCGCGCACCTGGTCCGCATCCTCCGCCTCGGGAACATCGACGTCCACGGGGACGCCGTGATCGAAGTTCATGCTCCCCGGCGCGACGGTGCCGCCGGAGATGATGAAGTTCATCGCCTCATCGACCGTCCACGAGGTCGAGGTGATGCGCTCCACCGGGACGATCTCGAGGTAGCCGGAGGTCGGGTTCGGTGTGGTGGGGACGTAGACCGCCGCGAGCTTGCGGCCGGTATCGGCATCCTTGAAGGTGCGTGTTACGAGGCCGACGGTCTTCATCTCCGGTGACGGAAAGTCGATGAGGACGACGCGCTGGACACCGTCGGGGCGGGCCTGCAGCGATTCGATGAGCTGCTTGACGCCACCGTAGACCATCTTGACGATCGGAATGCGGTCCACGAGCGAATCGAAGAACGCGATCAGTCGTTGTCCGGCCACACGGGTGGTGAGCCAGCCAAGGAGCGCCAGCCCGGCGATCACAAGGAGGGTGGCGAGGATCGACTGAAACACCGGATCCTCAAGCCAGGCGGCCACTTCTGGCAGCCCCGGCTGAATTCTCGCGGCCAGCCGGTCCACAATCGGCGCCCCACGGCTACTGAGCAGTCGGAAGAGAAACTCCACCAGCAGCCACGTGACCCAGATGGGGATGACGGCAATGATTCCCGCGATAAGATATTTCCGGAAGAGGAGCACGATCGCGGCCGGGATTCTGCTTAACTTCTCACGCATACGTGCACAACCACCTTCACGAACGAAAGAGTGCAAGTTATTTGATAGGAGATTCGCCGCTCGCGGCTCATTCTCCTCGCTGGCGCAGCCGGTGGAGGCCCGAGCGTAGTTGCGTCGAACTATCCGCGCGAAGAGATGAGGAGGGATGGTCGCTATGGCGGATGAGCTACGCATCGGATTGATCGGCTGCGGGCGGATCATGTCGGCACACCTGCGCGGGATGAAGCGCCTGCGCGAGGCGGGCTACGAGCGCTTCCGGGTTACCGCGCTGATGGCGCGGAATCTCGATGACGCGCTGCGGTTCCGCAGGCGCGGCGAGGGCCCGCCGCCGAGGCCACCCGCGTCGGAGAACCCGGACGATCCGCTCGGCGCCGAGCATCACTATGTGAGCGATGTCCATGACGGCAAGGTCGAAGTCTACGATGACCTCGACGAGATGCTCGCCAAGGCGCCGATCGACGCGGTGGAGGTATTCACGACACATTCGACGCACCACTCGATCGCGATGCGCGCGCTCGGGGCCGGCAAGCACGTGGCGGTCGAGAAGCCGATGGCGATCACCTGCCTCGCCGCCCGGCGGATGATCGAGGCCGCTGAAGTCGCGGACCGGCAGCTGATGGTGCTGGAGAACCATCGCTTCTGGCCGCACGCGAGAGCTGCGGCATGGGCCGCGCAGAGCGGCCTGCTGGGAGCGATCCAGATGGTTGTGAGCATGTCCATCGCCACGCGCGAATGGAGCCCGGACGTGGTGCTGGGGCACACGCCGTGGCGGCATGACCGACTGGCCGGCGGGGGCTGCGCGACGGACTTCGGCCCGCACCTGCTCGACTGGGCGCGGCAGGTGAGCGGTGAGATCGAGAGCGTCTCGGCGATGACGCGCTGCCTGGAGCCGGTCCGCCGGGAGTACGATGACGCGGACAACGTGATCGAGGAGATCGAGGCGGACGCGGATGACACGTTCTTCGCGCACCTGCAGTTTGCGGATGGGGCCGTGGGCTCCCTCGGCTTCTCCGCGGCCGGTCACGGCGATCCAATCTCGCTGCCGGGTGGACGCGCGGTCTACGGCTCCCGAGGCTGCCTGCAGCAGGGCGAGGCGATTCTCGACGAGGGGACTCGCGAGCCGGTGGAGGACATGTACTTCGAGCGCGCGGACAGCGACGAGGTTGCCGCGCAGTTCCCGCTGGACCTAAAGGACGCCTTCGCGCTGGAGACGCACCAGTTCGTTGAGTCGATCCTCGCGGGCGAGGAGCCGGAGATGTCCGGCGAGGAGGGCCTGCGCGATCTGGCGGCGGCCTTCGCGATCCACGAATCGGCGCTGGCAGGCTGCGATATCCGCGTGGATGACGTGGCGTCCGGCGAGGTGTCGGCGTACCAGGATGAGTTGAATGACGAGTGGGGGATTGGGTAGACCTGACGACGCCGGCGGGACCGCCACCTGGCGTTTCCAATGCTCGGTTCCCGCTTGACGTTTCGCGACAGACGAGAAAGGACATCGGCAATGAAGACGTACTCGCGCATCATGATCTGGGGCGCGCACCCCGATGACGAGATACTCATGGCCGGAACGATCGCCGCTCACGCGGACGCGGGGGCGGAGGTCGTGATCGTTACGATCTCGCGTGGCGATGCCGGCTACTGCCGCGCCGAGTGGGCCGAGGATATCGCGCAGCGCCGCCGCGAGGAGGCCGCGGCGTGTGACGAGATCCTGGGCGTCACCGAGCGCGTGTTCCTCGACTGGCCCGACCAGGGCGTGCGGCATGACTGGAAGCTCACGCGCCTGCTCATCGAGCAGATTCGCACGCATCGCCCCGAGGCTCTCTTCACGCTGGGCCCGGATGATCGCAACTCCGACCACGTGGCGGTCCATGAGATGACCGACGAGATCGTCTGGCAGGCTGGAGAGAATATCCTCGCCGATCACGGTGAGCCCTACACGGTGCCGCTGGTGTTCGTCTACCACGGACACGAGCGGATGGGGCCGTCGATTGAGGTGGATGTGACGCCGTGGGCGGCGCGCAAGGCCGACGCGTGGCTGAGCCAGAGCACGCAGGTGGAGATGCTCCCGCGGATCCGCGATCGGATGGCCCGCCTCAAGCGGGTGCAGGAGGAGGGCGGTACGGACACCGAACGCTTCGTGCTGTGGGAGCGCAACACGCTGACGGATTTTCCGAAGTTGCCCGGGTGAGCGACGATGTCGGGCCTGGGCAGGCCCGACCTCCGGACGACAACTACTCGCGGACTTCCCGGAACTGCCGTCATAGCTGCACGCGGAACAGCCGCGTTTCGTTGGTATCATTCGGGCGCGCGCACTCGGCGTAGGCCCACAGTTGCCCCTCGCGCCAGAGCCAGTGGGAGTATCGCCACGTGTGGTAGCGCCCGGGCGTGGTGCTCTTCAGCAGCGGCTCATCGGGCGTGAGATCGGTCCACTCGAGAAGGTCGGCGCTCCACGCGAGGCCGGTGGCGATGTTGTAGCTGGGGTCGAACCACTCCGGGTGCGAGCCCTCGTAGACCATCAGCCAGCCCGCGCCCATCGGCAGCACGCACGCCGGGCGCGTGAAGTAGGTGTGCCATCCGCCGAGATCGAACGCAGGCTGGTCGCCGAAGGGTTGCCAGTCATCGCCATCATCGGAGATGAAGTGGTAGGTGCGCTCGGGGCCGTAGCCGATGACGAGCATGTGCCAGGTCCCGTCTTCGATCCAGACAAACGGGTCCTTCCACCCGCGCACACTGCGGTCGCGCTCGCTTTCCTGAGCCGGCGCGCACAGGACGGTTCGGGCCGTGGAGGGGTCGAAGTCGCCGGGGTGGGCGACGTCATCGAGCCGCAGGATGCACCAGGTGTCCACGCCGTCGTGCGGCCACGGGCCGCAGAGGTAGAGCCGGAAACGCCCGCGCTCTGGGTCCCACACGAGCGCAGGGCGCTCGAAGCCGTCGATCGGCACATCTTCGCGAGGCAGGCGCTTGATAGGCATGAAGTCCCGGCCGTCGCCTGCGCCGAGCAGCCGGACTTCGTAGCCACGCAGGCCCCGCGGCGATTCGCCCTCGCGCATCCGGCACGCCATGTAGGTGGAGCCGTCCGGGCCGATGCACACCGACGGGGCGCCGGCCCACCACTCCGGCTCATTGCGATCGGGCCCAAGCACCGTCTGGAAGTCTTCGAACCGGCTGCGCACGCGGTCGAAGTTCATATCTGTCCCTCACGATCCATTTGCAGTGACGGTCTGCGAGTGCGGTCGTTGTTGTTCTCGATTCCCGGTCCCCGGTTTCCGGTTCCCGCCGCCACTATCCCGGTTTGAGCCAGCCGTCCTCGGCGTACTGGTCCGCGAAGTTGCGGAAGGTGCCGCTGGATGTCCAGCGTTCGCGCGCCAGCGTCTCCCACTGCTGAGCGCGGGCGTCAATCTCCGGGGCCAGGGCGTCGAGGATACGCTGGCCCTCCTGTGTGGAGTGCGCACCGCACGCGCTGACGGCCTCGCGCAGCGTCTCGGGGTGGTCCACGATCTGGCAGGGCGCGAGCGGGTTGTCCTGATTCTGCTGGCCCTCTCGAATCGCCTCGAAGAAGTCGCTCCGGAGCGCGTCCAGGAGCGGCGTCTCCGACGCCATCTCGTGGATGTTGTGTTTGGAGTAGAGCATGAAGACGCACGGGCAGATGTCGCCGCGGTGGGTCACGTGCATGTATCCGGGCTGGTTGCCGGCGGCGATGCAGCCTTTCGTGAGCGGCCCCGAATTCCAGAAATCCGCCACGAAGATGGGCTTGCTCACGAGCCACTGCCATGTCTTCCGTCCGACATGCTCGCGCTGCTGGGGGGAGACCATCAGGGACATGTCCGGCTCGCGCCCTACAGGCACGTACATGAAGTACCAGGCGTACATGCATCCGAGGTCAATAAGCGTGTCGATAAACTCATCGGACGCGACCGTGTCGCAGTTGCGCGAGGTGTAGGTAACCGAGGCGCCGAAGAACGCGTCATTGTCCCGCAGCGCCTGCATTGCCGCGAGGATGCGGTCCCACGTGCCCTCGCCGCGGCGCTCATCGGTCTCTTCGCGGCAGCCCTCGATGCTGATGGCGGGCGTGATGTTGCCAAGTTCGGCCATCTCGGCCGCCATCGAGTCGTCGATCAGGGTGCCGTTGGTGTACATCAAGAAGAGCGTATCATCGTACCTGGCATACAGGTCGCGGAGGCCCCTGTCGTCGCCGGGAATGCGCTCCCACAGCAGGGTCGGCTCGCCGCCGGAGATGGTGATGAAGCGCCCGCCCCACTCGCGCACCTCCTCGATCAGCCTCACCATGTCATCCCACGACAGGACCGGCTCGGTGTCACCGTAGGCGCCGGCATAACAGCCGGTACAGTTCAGATTGCAGGCCGCGAGGGGGGAGATGACGATGAATGACGGGGGGGCGATGCCGTGCTGGGTCTCGAACCGTCTCCGCTGGAGGACCCCCTCCCAGCCATGCGACACGATGAGGTTCGTCAGTGATCGGCGATAGTTCGGGTGGCATTCTCTCACCAGACGACGAACCAGCTCGACCGCGGAGTGGTCGGTATCGATCGCGTCTTCCAGCATGCGGAGCTGCTTCCGGTGCTGCCACGTCGGGGCAACGTGCTTGCCAACACGCGCGAGTGTGTGCAGTTGCGAGACGAGACGGTCTTCGTCTGACGTCAGGCTTACAGCCGCATTGATGACCTTTTGCTTGAGAGGCACCATCGCTGCCTGCTCACCTCGGCCTGGGAATGCTCCCGCGTGTGAGTAGTGATTCTACACGGGGGGATTGATGGTTTCAAGGGTGACCGAGAGGACCGCCCCGAGTTTGTCGAGAAAGTGGTTGATGGAGGTGCTCACAGTGGGCGGCAGTTACGTGCTCATCATCAGGCTGGATCAGGCCCGCACGATCGAGGTCGGCGCGCTGGGCGAGATCGCTTTCGAGCCTGGAGCGTATGCGTACGTCGGCTCGGCGATGGGCGGCCTCGATGCGCGGATCAACCGCCATCTGCGCGAGGAGAAGAAGCTCCACTGGCACATCGACTACCTGTTGGGGCATGCGGAGATCGCGGACACTGTCCGCGTATACACCGATCAGCGCCTCGAGTGCCGGATCGCGCAGGGCCTCAGGGCACGCCTTCCGAGGGTCGAGGGCTTCGGCTGCTCGGACTGCCGGTGTCCGAGCCACCTCTTTGGGCCGAAGGACCTATGTGCGCTGAAGCAGACCGTTGACGAGGTCGTTGAGGCTGTGTGCTCGAGATGAAATCCCGACTCAGGGGCGGGTTCACGCTCATCGAACTGCTGGTGGTGGTCGCGATGCTTGCGATCCTCGCGGGGCTGCTGTTCCCTGTGTTCGCGAGGGCTCGGGAGAAGGCCCGGACGGCTTCCTGTGCGTCCAACCTGCGTCAGGTCGGTGTAGCGACAACGATGTACGCCGAGGACGCCGGCGGGGTCTATCCGCCGCGCTTTACGGTCCTCGGCGAGAGCTACTGGTGGGACCTGGTCGATCCGTACCTGCAGGACCTCGATGTCTGGTACTGCCCGTCGGAGAGCCTGCGCGCGCCGGACCTGCGCCACTACGGCCTCAACTGCTACGACCGCACGCCCGACGATGGTCGCTTCGAGGTCGGCGTGAGCGGCCTGCGCCTGAATCGGGCGCGCAATCATACCGGCACTATCGCCATCGCGGACGCGGATCCGGACGATGACCGCGAGCGCACGCCGCCCTATCCGACCCCGTGGGACCTTGGCGGGAGCCAGTCCGGTGACTGGTCATGGCCCCCGACCAGCCTCGCCGAGGGCCGTCACAACGGGGGATTCAACGCGTACTACCTCGACGGCCATGTGAAGTGGCTGCCTGATGCGGATGGCGGTGACGGGCAATGGTCGGTGGAAGCTGACTGACAGGAGACTGGGCCCCGGGCGGCTAATCTCCCTGGCAGACGTACTCAAGACGGCAGGATGCGTGGGTTGCGAGGTGGATCCCGTTGCAGCGCGAGGACCTTGTCACACATGAAAAGCAGCTTCACTCCCTCGGTGACGTGATTGAGGGCTACGCTCAGCTCGGCATTCGGGTGGAGGAGGAACATAAGCGTGTGCCCGCCCACCGGCTCATCGCGACGCAGAACGCGATCGAGCTGGAGAAGTATGAGCTTGTCATGAAGCTGATGCGCGAGGGGAGCCTGGATGTGCCGGTCCTGGTCGAGGAGCACTTCACGCCCGCCGGGGAGTATGAGCGGTACGTCATCGACGGTCATACCCGGACCCGGGCGCGAATCGACCTCGGGCACCGAACGGTGGATGCGTTTGTGATCTACTCGCGCGCCGGCGACTGGGCCTCAAACTTCGTCAACGTCGCCGCGCAGTTCGGGAACACCCTCGTCAAGAATCTTCCCATCGAGCCGCGGGGAGGAAAGCAGTCCTCCGACAGTCAAGGATAGACGTGTATCCGCAGAAGACGGCCCCATGGGAGTAATGCCATGAATCTCAGGCGCGCGTTGATCGTTACCGTCGCAGTGCTGATCGGCGTGGCCGCCCACGCTGTGGATGACCGCCACCCGGGCGATTACGTACTCAATATCGACACATCGTACGAGACTCCGCACACCACGTGGGCCTCGCCCTACGCCCAGGGATCGCTGCGCGCGCTGTTTATTGTGCCGCAGCGCGACGCCGCCCGCGAGGTCGTCGAGTTATATCAGCGGATGGATCTGGACTTCGAGGAGTTCGTGGTCCCCGATTCGGAGAGCATCGGGGCGGATAATCGCTATGCCGAGAATGTGCAGGGCCTCTCCACGGAAGAGAAGCTTCAGTCGCTGAACTCGAAGCTGCAGGGCGACTACGATGTGATCGTCATCTGCAACTTCGACTTCGACGCGATACCCGCGGAGATGCAGTACGAGATTCTGCGCAAGGTCTCCGAGGATGGCACCGGCCTGGTCTTCGGCTACTACCGCGACACGAAGCGGGACCTCAAGCGCTACCCGATCGAGGGCGCCGCGGTGGACCTGTGGGAGGGCACTCCACTGCCGGCCATGGGAAGCTGGCCGCAACTCCGGATGAAGGTCCGAGGCCATGAGAGCCCGGTGCCGATTCGCGAGGAGGTCCTCTCCACCTGGCGTCCTGGCGAGGGTCGGATGGCGGTCCTCAACTGGGGCAACCCGCCGCGCACGCGCTACGGCGGCCCCGGCCTGACCCCGGAGATGGATTTCTCGCCGGACCTGCCGCAGATCTACGATTACTACTACGCGTTCGTCTCACGCGTGCTCTATTGGGCGTCGGGGGACCTTGAGCCTCGAGTCGCTATCGAGGGGCTGGGCGTGACCTCGGCCGATGCGCCCGATTCGATAGGCTTCACGCTCCACAACCGCACCGACGCTGAGATGCCGGTTACGCTCAGCGCGACGTGGCGGCTGATGGACGGGTCGGTCCTCGGCGAGTCCGAGCAGGAGATGACCCTGGCATCGGGTGCGACCGACGCCTCGGTCGATCTCCCGGCGATGCTCCCGCACGGTGACGTGATGCTGGATTTGCGCGTCATCTCGAGCGATGGCGTGGAGGCGTGGGGGAGCAAGCACGTTCGCGTGGAGCGCGACCTGAGCATCGCTGACCTCGAGCTTGCGAGCGAACTGGTCGAGCCGGGCGGGGAGATTGAAGGAAGCGCCACTCTCAGCGGCGCCGCAACTGCCGGGCACCGCCTCTGGCTGCGACTGTTCGACACGAATCACCGCGAGATCCGGCGCCTGGAGATCATGCCGGGAGCGGGGGAGACCGAGGCGCGCTGGGGTATCTCCGCCGATGGGCTGAACACGCTGGCGGGCTACCTGGTGGTCGAGCTTCGCGACGATCAGCGGCTGCTGCACCGCACGCGCCGCCCGGTCTTCGTGCCCACCGACAGGCCGGACAACTACTTTAACATCGTGTGGGGCGGGGGGAAGGGCGACGGTCTGAGCACCTACCGCCTGCGCCTGCTGCGAGAGGCGGGCTTCAACGCGACCCTCCAGCATCCGTCCGGTGCGGAGCACGTGCGCGCCCTGGCCCAGCATGACATGGACTTCGTCCCGTATTCGTGCCGCATCAACGAGGGGAAGCCGCAGCAGGAGGGCATCCGCAGGGGCGGGTGGGGGCCGCATATCGGCGACGATTCGTTCTACAATCCCGAGTACCGCAAAGCGTTCACCGATCTCGTGATCGAGCGTGTTGAGGAGCTACCGCCCTACAGGCCGCTGGTCTACTCTCTTGGCGATGAGAATCGGCTGCGCTATGACGTCTATTACGGTCCACACGACATTGACCCGTTCCAGCAGTTCCTGGAGGAGCAGTACGAGACCGTCGAGGCGCTCAATGAAAGCTGGGGCAGCGATTTCGCGTCGTGGGATGACGTGGAGCCAGAGCCGTACGAGAAGAACCCCGCGCCCGAGGACTTCGCGCCACAGCATGATCACAAGGCATTCGTGCAGGAGACCTACGGTGACTTTCACCGCCACGTGCGCTCGGCGATCCGCGAGATCGATCCGGACGCGTGGGTGGGAGCGGAGGGATCGTCCCCGGGCGACCTTGAGCGCACGATGGAGGACCTGCAGATGTGGTCGCCGTACCACCGCCGCCGCCAGGATCTGCTGATCAGTTCCATCGCCCCCGAGTGGCTCATCTCAGGCAACTGGTGGGGCGGGTACGTGAAGCAGTGGCAGTCCGGTGAGGCCCAGCGCGATTACACGCCGAACACGCCGATGATCTACGACCATCTGCTGCGCGGGATGACCGCCGGCTTCTACTACCACGGCGCCGAGGGCTCGCAGGGCTTCACCTCCACGGGCCTGGGCTACCCGGACTGGGTGAAAGCCTTCATGCCGGGGATGCGCGAGATCATGGCGGGAACGGGGATGCTCATCAATGCCGCGGAGCCGGCCTTCGACCGCGTGGCGGTGCACTGGTCGCAGCCGTCCGAACACGGCTCTGAGTATGACAAGCGCTACGGGACCACGCGAGATACCCACGATGCGCTGCTGCAGGCATTCGAACGCATTGTCATCGACCCGGACTACGTGACGAGCAAGTCGATGCAGCAGATGCTCGCCGCGCGGGACTACGCAATCTTCTTCGCGCCCACGAATCTCGCCATCAGCGATGAGGACGTGGTGAACTTCCGCACATTCGTCGAAGAAGGCGGCGTGCTGGTGGCCGACCCTGGCTGCGGCACGCTTGACGGGCACTGCAAGCCGCGCGAGCACGGTGCGCTGGATGACCTGCTGGGCGTCTCCACCGACCGCAGCGATCCGGAGCTTCGCGACCTGGCGATCGGTGCCGAACTGCCCATGACGCTGCAGATCGAGGACACGAAGGTCCTGCCGACCTTCGAGGCGACGGGGGCGGAGGTGATCGCCGCCGCCGCCGATGGGCTGCCGCTGGTGACGACGCGGCCAGTCGGTGGGGGACGGGTCATCGCGCTGAAA
>CAZAHB010000171.1:0-11625 GCA_964484945.1 uncultured Armatimonadia bacterium
GGGGTAGCCGACAGAGCGGTCGATGACGTGCTCGCCGCCGGGGAAGGGAGCGTCGCCGGGACGGGGCATGCAGACATGCCGCCCGTACGAGTAGCAGGCGACGGCGTCAGGCCGCTCGCGCAGTCCCTGATAGATCTCGAACGGAAGGCCGGTCGCGCCCGCGACCGGCTCCCATGTGGAGACGCCCGCGCGCACTGCCGTCCCGCCGATGGGCGCTGGCGCGCTCGAGGCGCGCTCGATCAGCAGCACCTCGGCTCCCTGCCGCGCCGCCGCAAGCGCCGCGCCGATGCCGCCTGAGCCGGCGCCGATGATTGCGATGTCGGTGCTGCGATTCATGAATTCGCCTCGCTCGTCCTGTCGCGATGTTGGGAGGAGCCAACTCCTCGGTCGCCTGCAGCAGTACCGGACCGTGGACGTCTTTGGGACCCGCTCTGCTTCGGCGTCGCGTCCACCGGCGGGATGCTCGGCTGCTTCTCCGCGATCACGTGCGCTCCGCCGACGACGCGGATGATGTCTTTCTCCATCGCGACCTCGATCTCCTCGACACTCATCCGCATTGGCCCAGCTACCGGAGGTTTGCGAAGCATTTGGTGCGGACAGTTCGGCGATCTCCGCGGCACCGGCGCAGCCGCATGCGTCGAGACAGCCTGCAGTTGTGGGCAGCACAGCACCCGGTACACCCGATCGGGATTGCGCGCCGAACAGATGCCCCGGCCATGATGCAGGAATCGGCGCGCACATGGTGAAACAACACAGGCGGCAGCACCAGTCGTGATCCGGCAAAGCAGGAGGAAGCGTTCATGGATATCAGAGTCGGTCTGGTCGGACTAAAGGGCCATCAGGGCACAATCCTCAGTGACGTGCAAGAGATGGACGAGGCGCGGCTGGTCGCGGTCTGTGACGATGATGCGGAGAAGCTCGAAGGTGTCGCGAACTGGCCTGCTGCAGATCCACAGACGCAGACATTCACCGACCCGGCCGAACTGCTCGACACGGTCGAACTGGACGTTCTTGGAGTCTGTGGCACGGATGCAGCGCGCGCACCGATGATCCTCGCGGCGGCCGAGCGGGGCATCCATGTCATCGCGGAGAAGCCTCTCGCGAAGACGCTCGATCAGCTTCAGCAGGTGCGCGAGGCCGTGGAGAGTAAGGACATTCACCTCACAATGCTGCTGACCATGCGCTTCGAGCCGCCGTACATCACCATGCGGCGGCTGATCCGCGAGGGCGTCATTGGCGAGGTCTGCCTGGCGACGATGCAGAAGTCGTATCGGCTCGGTAACCGCCCGGCGTGGCAGCGCTCTCGCTCGACGTTCTCGGGCATCATCCCCTTTATCGGTATCCACGCGCTGGACCTTATCCGCTGGGTGACCGGGAGAGAGTTCGCCGAGGGGGCGGCCTGGTGCTCGAATGTGGGCCATCCCGAGGTGGGGGATCTCGAGGACAACGCATCGGTCGCGGTCCAGCTCGACAACGGCGGTTCCGCGACAGCCCGGATGGACTACTGCCGCCCGGCCGCGGCCCCGACCCACGGTGACGACCGCCTGCGGATCGCGGGCAGCGAGGGTGTGATCGAGTGGATCTACACCGCCGACGAGGTGACACTGATCACGAACGATCAGGAGCCGCGTGCCGTTGAGCTTGATGATGGAATCGACCAGTTCGCCAATTTCGTCGCAAGCATCTACGGCGACGAGCAGTGCTGGGCGCCGGCGGAGGATTGCCTGCATATCAGCGATGTCGTGTTGCGTCTGCGCGAGGTCGCGAACACCGGTCGTGTCGTGCGCTTTTGATTGACGGAACGAAGGGGCGCTGCAACAGCGGATGAGAGAGATCGATGTAGAGAAGATAACCGACGCCGTCGCGGAGATGTCCCGGCGGGCGAATACACAATTGCCCGACGACGTGGTGCAGGCGCTTACCCGTGCCCGGGAGGACGAGGAATCGGCGATTGCCCGGGAGGTGCTCGACCAGCTTCTGGCCAATGCCGAGCGGGCGGCCGAGACGGGCATTCCCCTGTGCCAGGACACGGGTGTGGCGGTTGTTTTCGTTGAACTGGGGCAGGACGCACACCTGACCGGCGGACCTCTGCAGGACGCGGTTGACGCCGGTGTGCGCCGCGGATACGAGGAGGGCTACCTCCGCAAGTCCGTCGTGCGCGATCCGCTGGACCGCTCCACCAACACCGGTGACAACACTCCTGCGGTGGTTCACGTGCAGATCGTGCCGGGCGACGAGGTCACGTTGCACTTCGCGCCCAAGGGTGGCGGCAGCGAGAACATGAGCGCTTTGTGGATGCTCACGCCCGCGCAGGGGCGTCAGGGTGTTGTGGAGGCAATTTCGTCGCAGATCGCTGCCGCCGGCGGCATGCCCTGCCCGCCGCTGGTACTCGGTGTCGGCGTCGGGGGGACGTTCGAAAAGTCGGCCCTGCTCGCCAAGCACGCGCTGCTTCGACCGCTCGGCACTCCGTCCGCGGACGAAGACGTCGCCGAGCTTGAGCGCGATGTTCTGGCGGCGGTAAACGCGACCGATGTGGGGCCGATGGGGCTGGGGGGGCGCACGACGGCACTGGCGGTGCATATCGAGCGCCACCCGTGCCATATCGCGAGCCTGCCGGTGGCGTTGAACGTGCAGTGCCATGCCGCGCGCCACATGACGACGGTGATATAGACGCACCCCGAATGTGAGGCTGGATCGCATGCGACCAGGTCTGAAGACCGTGGCAGTGGTCATCGGAATCACCACAGTCGCGGCGGGGGCTTCGGCGCAGGAGATTGTTGCGCGGGGGGCGTCGGACACGAGGCCGTTGATCGTCGCCATCGCCGTCGCAGCACTGCTGCCCGTGGGCGAAGCCGCGATCTACCGGGTCGCTGTGAAAGTCGGCTTCCTGCGCGCGCTGGGACTGAGCGCGTTGCTGGATCTGGCCGCGTACGGAATCGCGGTACTCTGGGTGGGGTTTCTCCCCGGCGGGGTGAACCCGTGGTTCGCATACCTCATTGGAGGCGAGGCCTCCGGGTTCAATCTCGTGGAGGCAGCGCTCGCCGGGCTGTTCTTCGCGGCTGCCTTCGCCGCTGTGAAGTTTCCGCTGGTCTGGTGGCTACGCGACGAGGGAACCGATGAGAAGCTGACCATCACGATCCTTCTGACGAACCTGGTGTTGTTCTTCGCGATGTCCGACGCGATAGCGCTGGTGATCGATGTGTTGTACTAATCTCGCGAGACGTGGCGAAAACCTTCGCCCGCCTCGGACGCACACAGGCAGGTAGACAGGGATAATCGTGGCTGAATCAACGCCGAAGAAGCTGACCCTTCCGCTCCAGGAAGGGACGATCTGCGACTTACACGCCGGCGATGTGGTCCATCTGACCGGGGCCATGTACACCGCGCGCGATGCCGCGCACGAGCGGTTGATGGCCCTGATCAGGGATGATGAGGCGCTTCCCATCGAGCTTGAGGGCCAGGTGATCTATTACTGTGGCCCCGCGCCGGCTCCTCCGGGCCGACCCATCGGCGCCGCGGGACCGACGACGTCGTACCGCATGGATGACTTCGCGCCCGAACTGCACGGTCTGGGGCTTGCCGCGACCATCGGCAAAGGAAACCGGTCCGCCCACGTGCGCCAGGCACTTATGCAACACCGGGCGGCGTATTTCGTGGCGGTCGGGGGGGCGGGCGCATTGCTCGCCGACAGGATCAAGGCTGCCGAAGTCGTTGCCTACCCGGAACTGGGGCCCGAGGCGATTCGCAGGCTCGAGGTCGAGGACTTCCCTGTCATTGTCGGCTATGACTGCCACGGTGGCAGCGCCTTCGTGGGTGAGAAGCGACTGAGTTGATCGGCGCTGGGCCGGGAGTGCCGCCGGCGGCACCTCGCGCGATGAGTCGTTTGCGGCAGCGACGAGGGGTGAGGTTGAAGCCACCATGGAAGAGACGCTCGTGATCGTAAAGCCCGATGCAGTTGCGCGAGGGCTCGTGGGGGAGATACTCTCTCGCCTCGAGTCGGCGGGATTCGAAATCGTGCGACTGCGTCTGGAACGCCCCGAGTGCGGCCTTATTCGGCGCTTCTACGCTGTGCATCAGGGGAAGCCGTACTTCGACCGACTTGTGGAGTACATGATTTCGGGGCCCTCGTGCTTCGCTCGGCTACGCAGGGAAAAGGCGGTGGAGCGAGCGCGGATGCTCGTCGGAGATACCGATCCGGCAGTTGCCGCGCCCGGGACGATTCGCGGGGACGTCGGCCTCGATCTGCCGCGCAACAGCGTTCACGCCTCGGACTGCCCGGAGGCTGCTCAATCCGAGATAGAATTGATCTTCGGTGCGCATGACAGCGGGGAACGAATTTCCGGAGAATGATTGGGACTGCAGTGGAGGAGTGCGATTCCTGTCAAGCGCCTCCGCGGCCGGTTAGCATGTTTGATTAACCTGCCGACGCAGACTGTTTCGACCTCAGTTGGAAGAGTTCTCCATTACTGCCATTGGCTCGTCCGCCGAGTTGGCCAGAGTCTGCCCCAGTCCATCCCAACTGGCCGCAGCGACAACGACGACCAATGCCAGCAGCAGCGCGTACTCGACGCTTGTGAGCGCCTCCTCATCCGTCCACAATTGGCGCCACATTTTCCTCATCCCTTCACGTCCTCATCCGTCAGGCCCGATTCCATACGACTTCCCCGCGGATCCTCCCCGTCTTCCGTCTCCGCTTTCCCCCGAAAGCAGAGGTCATCGCGTCACGAATCAGTTGACTCCGTTCGCGACCTGATCGGCGGATTCCTGAACAACTGTCCTGACTGCCTCTCCGAGGGCTCGCCAGGCAGTGATACTGGCAACAACCACCACTGCGAGAAGCAGCGCGTATTCGACGGTTGCAACCCCTTCTTCGTCGCGCAGGAAAGACAACAGGTCCGTCATCGCACCATCTCCCACTCACCGCGCCCCGCTACAGACACGTTAGTTTCAGGCGGCAGCACGGTGAGTACGTATGATTAACGCAAGCTCAATATTTCACGTTAAGTATACTCTTTTTAAGTGTCCCCTGTCAAAGCACGCTCTAAACACGGTGTACGCCATTTTCCGCGATTCGCGTATCTTGAGGGAATCATGAGGTGTCGGTTCCTGCCTGTGCCCGACCTGAAGGACCGTTCCGGCCCGGCGTCGAAGTGCGCGTCGAGGCATCGGATATAGATCCCGCGGAGGAGAGTGGACGATGGGTGATCGCGTCAACCCGAGGTGCTCGCAGGAAGAGTTTGAGCAGTGGGCCGAACAGGTCAGGGCGCGGTCCGAGCAGATTGTCTACTCAGGCGAACGCCTGCGCGCGGTCGCCATGCCGATGGGAGGGATCGGCACCGGCAGCTTCTCCCTGGCCGGGGACGGGACGCTTCGACAGTGGGAGATCTTCAACCAGGTCAACCACACCGCATATGTCCCGGGGACATTCTTCGGGGTGCGCGTGAAAGCCGGGCATCGGGCGGCCGAACCAGAGATCCGCCTGCTGCAGACCGACTGCTTCTACGATGAGCCCTTCGAGCCGGCCCTGAGCACGTCCGACCATGTGATACCCGACGAGGCGCGGCGGCTGGCCAACGAGGGGGGGACCGTCGAGGACATCGAGTTCGTCGGCGAATATCCCATCGCCGAACTGAAGTATATTGACGAGGACCTCCCCGTAGACGTCAGCGCCCAGGCATTCTCCCCAATGATCCCACTCAACTCCAGGGATTCGGGCCTGCCCTGCTCGGTCTTCATCTTCACCGTGCACAATCCGACTGACTCGCAGGCGGAGGTCACCCTCTTCGGATCCCTCCAGAACGCCGTCGGCTACGATGCCGGCAGCGGCATCTCGGGCGTGCACTGCCCCTGCTACGGTGGGAATGTAAACTGGTCGGAGCACGAAGAGATGCTCTCCGCGGTGATGATGACCAATGCAGACCTCCCTGACGATCATCCCGGGCAGGGCTCGATGGCGATCGCAGCACTTTCGGACGAGGCCACGACGCTGGAGCGCTGGACGGACTTCAATGCGCTGTGGACGGGCCTGCGCGACAACGGGCGACTGCTGGGGGCCGCGCCCGGTGGCGAGAGCCCCGACGGGTGTACGTGGAACGGCGGGGTTTCGGTGCAGATGACACTTGAGCCCGGGGAGACGCGCGCGGAGGCCTTCGTGCTCGCGTGGCACTTCCCGAACCATTACGTCAACTGGAGTCAGCAGGGCTTCGGGATCACCGACACAAAGAGCAAGTTCTGGCTGGGCAACGCATACAACAACTGGTTCGATGATGCGATGGATGTGGTGCGCTACGTCCGGGACGACTTCGAGCGCCTGGTGCGCGAGACCCGCCTGTATCGGGATACCGTCTACGACAGCACGCTGCCCTACTGGTTCATTGACCGCGTGACTGCTCAGGCGGCGACGCTCAGGACGCAGACGTGCCTCTGGAACGAGGATGGCAACTTCCACGGCTTTGAGGGCGCGCGCGGGGCCGTGCATGGGATTTGGGGCCTCGCCAGCGGCTGCTGTCCACTCAACTGCACCCACGTGTGGAACTACGAAATGACTCTTTCGCGGCTCTTCCCTGATCTGGAGCAAACAGTCCGACATACTGATCTGAAGGTCCAGATGCGCGAGGATGGCGGCATCATCTTCCGCACGGTGGTTCCACTGTATCTGCCGCGCTGGCAGATGGACGAGAATCAGTTCGAGCGCACGAACGTCGCCTGTGACGGGCACTGGGGGACGCTGCTGAAAGTCTGCCGCGAGTGGCAGCAATCCGGTGACGACCAGTTCCTCGAGGAGATGTGGCCCGAGGTCAAGCGAGCGGTTGCGTTCGGCTTCGACGAGTGGGATGATGACGCCGACGGCGTGCTCGATGGTGCCCAGTGGAACACCTACGATCTCTACTTCTACGGCCACAATACCTACTGTTCGCTACTCTACCTTGCCGCGCTGCGTGCGGTCGCCGAGATGGCCGAGCACCTCGGTGAGATGGAGCTTGCCGAGGAGTGCAGGCGTCGCGTAGAGGCCGGTGGTGAGAAGATCGACAGGACGCTCTTCAACGGGGAGTATTACGAACAGCACTTTGATGAGAGTGTCGCGGGAACTCAGAGCCGCCAGTACGGAAAGGGCTGCCTCGCCGACCAGGTTTTCGGCCAGTGGTGGGCGCACTCGCTGGACCTCGGCTACCTGCTCGATCCCGATAATGTCCGCAGCGCACTGGAGGCGGTCTACGAGTATAACTTCAGGCACGATTTCGTCGATCACGTCCAGCAGCCGCGCGTCTACGCTTCCGATTGGGACAGGGGCCTCCTGACCACCACCTGGCCGAACGGTGGGCGGCAGGAGACGCCGATGCTGTACGCCGACGAGGTCTGGACCGGAATCGAGTTTCAGGTGTGCGGACACATGATTCGCGAGGGCCTTACTGAGGAAGCCATGCAGATCATCAAGGCCGCGTATGACCGCCATGACGGGACGCGGCGCAGTCCGTGGAACGAGATCGAGTGTGGCGACCATTACGCCCGCCCGATGTCCGCCTGGTACATGCTGGAGGCTGCCGGCGGCCGCGTCTACCATGCCCCGAAGGGGCTGCTCGGCTTTGATCCCAACGTCTCGCCCGACCACTTCCGGAGCTTCTTCATCACCGCGAACGGATGGGGGACTTTCAGCCAGCGGCGTGGTGAGGCCTCGCAGAACAACGCGCTATCGGTGACGTGGGGGGATCTGTCGCTGCAGACCCTGCGCCTCGGATTGCCGGAAGAGTGTGACGAGGAGCCTGCCGCATTCGCCTATGTGGGCGGAGCCGAAGAGGAGATCGAGACCCGCGTTGAGGACGGACAGCTCTTCATCGACTGGTCGGAGGGCCTTGAGCTGACTGCCGGGGGCGATGACCTGAGTGTGCGAATCGAGTGGTGAGGAGCCTGGGAAACGATGGCGGAGGATGGATCCGCCGCCGGTGAGGAGACCGGCGACGAAGAGGAAACTGAAGAGAAAAGAATCGTCACCTATGAGGCGGCGGATCGCGGAGCGGTCTGCTGCCTCGGATGCCAGGCGTGGGTCCTGGTCCTCGCCGGGGTGGGATTCGGCATATGGTATGCGACGGATCGCGACTTGTGGCGCATCATAGTGGCGGGCATCCTGCTGATGGGCGGCCTGACGCTGTACCTCTATCTGAGGAAGCGAAACCGCTGGGAGGTCACCTTTGACCGTGACCGGCAGGTGGTGACCCTATTCAGTTCGGTAGCGGGTGACGTTGAGAAGCGCGAGATCGATTTTGACCGGATCGAGGCGGTCTCGTTGCGCGAGATCACGCGGGATGTCACGACCGGAGAGGACGTGCCCCATCAGCTTCCCGTGTTCCACCTGGAGGCGGGGGAGGAGGTCCCGCTGGATCAGCGGCTGTCGATTAAGGATAGTGAGCGAGCAGAGGAGGTCGCAGACGAGATGCGGGCACTCCTCGGGCTTTCGCAAATCGCCTCAGAAGCCGAACAATCCGGGGAGGACGTGTGTCCAGAGAAGTAGAATTGCGGGGGCATCAGCGACTGTCGGCAGGAGCGTCATCTGCCGAAACGGATTTGGCCCGCGCCCTCCGAGGCGCGGGCCGGTGTGCGTACCTGCGTCTCCGATCCTCCGTTATGGCAGCGGCGTGGCGTCTATCTCCACCGGCAGGTGGCTGTGGACCGAATCTTCGGCCGCCAGCGCGATCTCCACCGCGCGCTTGCCCACATAGCCATCGACGTCGGGCCGCTCGCCCTTGCGGACGCAGTCGAAGAAGTAAAGCTGCTCCAGGTAGGCCTGCCCGTGGTGGCTCCACTCCATCTCGTCATCGGGGATGTCGATTTCGATTTGGCGCGGGTCTTTGGGATGATCCTCGTCGAAAAGCTCCACGCGGAACTCGAGGCGGTAGTAGACGACCGAACCCTCCGTGCCCTGGATGCCGATCTCGAGTTTGCGCCCACGCGCGGCGAACATGCACAGCAGCAGTTCGGCGCGCGCGCCGGTATCGTAATCGACGGTGACGAACGCGTTGTCGATGATATCCACCTTCGGCTCATCGACCTGCGTGCGTCCTTCGGGCAATCGGTCGATATTATCGTATACCCAGTCGGCGCCGCCAGAGCCGTAGACACGGATGGGATTGGAGCCGCCGTGTGTGCCGGTGAACCAGTTGAACAGATCAAAGTGGTGGCAGGTTTTCTCCACCAGTGTGCCACCGGACCGCTCGCTGTCGAGGATCCAGTCCTCGTATTTCTTGCCGAATGGCCCCCGAAACTCGCGGGCCCAGACCATCTTCGGCTCACCGATCGCCCCTGCGGCTACAAGTCGATGGGCGGTGCTGTCAACGCGGGAGAAGCGGCATGACAGCCCGACCTGCAGGAAGCGGTCGTTCCGCTCGGCGGCCTCGATCATCGCGTCGCAGTCCTCGGTCGAGGTTGCCATCGGCTTCTCGCACATCGTATGCAGGCCGGCGTCCAGGCAGTCGCACGCGACCTGCCGATGCAGGTAGTTGGGCACGGCGATGAAGCAGGCCTCGGCATCCTCTTTGTCGAGCATTTCTCGGTAATCGAGGTAGCCGGGCACAGGCTCGTCGAGAAGCTCCATCGCTTCGGCCAGTCGGTCTTCGTCCACATCGGCCATGCCCACGATCTGTATGCCATCGATATGCACCAGCGAACGCAGATGGCCTTTCATGTTCGCGCCGGTGCCTATCAGGAGAAGCCGAATGTCAGCCATTGTGTCTCAGTCCTCAGGTTTGGGGAAAGGCAGTCGCCAGTCGGCAGTCGCCCCCCGCTTTCGTTGGTTGCTGTGCCGCTGCTTGTGACTTGTGGCGTGCACCTGTCGTTGTCGTTGCTTGCTCGCGGCTCGTCGCTGGTGGCTTGTCGCCGCCGTTCCTTGCCGTTCCCGCCGTTGCTTGCGACGTGCGACTGCCGTTCTCACTCCCCGCCCGGCACGAGTTCGAGGCCGAACTTGAAGTCCAGGTCCACCTCGAACATCCGGCGCCATGGCAGGGTCACGCGTGTGTCTTCCAGCGCGTCCAGGACAAGGCTCGAGCGGCTCTGCTCGTAGCCGATCTGAACCATCTCCTGTGCCAGGAAGTGTTCGGTCCACAGGTCCCCCGCGGCCGCGGACAACTCCCGCGCGACCATGCGCTCGGTCTGGCGGTAGCTCGTCGAGAGATCAAACACCGAAGCCTCGAGCAACTCGACGACTCGATTGGTCACCTCGCCGCGGATGCGCGACTGGTAGAGCCAGTCGTCCACGAAGCGTCCGAAGAGGAACTCGACATGCGCGCGCTCGCTGTCGATCAGCGAGTTCAGAAGCTCCAGGTAGCGCATAGGCGAGATATCGGCCAGAAGCTGGGCGAGGTCGAATGCGCCCTTGTCCTGCAGTGCGATCAACCGGATTGTGCCATGGGCGAGGGTCGAGCCGAGTGTGTTGCCCGCGGTGTTCCACGCCCCGAATGAGAGCAGGCGATGCAGTTGCAGGTCGCCGTGTCGCAGTTCGCGCATCAGCGCCTCCTCCGCCCCGTTGGGGAAGGCGACATCCGCCAGCGCCACCCGCTGCGGAGATTCTTCGGCGACCTTTTGCAGTAGCGAGCGCACCCGTCGGCGGCGCCGGTCACGGGCCGCGCCGCGCTCGTAGTCCTCGCGACTGCCCTCTGTGGGCGCGTTGACCGCGAGGAGAATGTCGGCCTCCGGTCCCTCCACCAGTTCCGCCCCGACCGCTGCGATATGGGCCTCCACTGTCTCGCGCAGCGGGCGGTCCTCGAAGGTCGCCACGCGATCGGCCCCTTCTTCGGATGAGTAGAACACGCGCACTGTGGGCGTCTTGAGCATGTGGCGATGGATGAAGCGCGCCAGCAGCGTCATGCCCGCTTCGTCGGTGCCCGGATAGACCATCACGCGGTCCTCGACGTTGTGGGAGGCGATCCGATCCTGCAGGCGCTCCTGCTCATCCAGATGCGGGCCGTACTGCGCCGCATCCTCCTGGGTGAGTGCGAGGAAGTCGATGTGATGGGACGCGGCCTCGTCCACCGCTCGCATGTTGACCCGGTGGTTGCGCTCCCGGGCGGCGTTGTAATCATTGATGATCGCGTTGGGGATCTCTGCCTCAAGCTCGCGAACACGATTCGCCAGGTCGTCCTCGCCGAGTGTCTCCACGCGGTAGTTCAGTTCCGAGTACCGGCGCATCTGGTCCCAGTACTGGCCGGTCTGCGGGGAGTCGGCGGTGATGGAGAGCCGCATGATGGTGTTGAATGCATAGACAGCCGCTTCGCCGAGTTCCTCGCGCAGTCGGGCGAGCACGTCGAGGCGGTCGAGAGCGGTTTCGGGCGAGACGCCCATGGTGCGAGAGGGAACCAGTCCACCGTAGCAAAGCATGTCGAGGGAGAGTATCGCGCAATCGACCTGTCCGTGCGGCTCAACCAGCCACTCTGCAATGCGCTCGGGTTGCGCGGACTGCCGCCCTTCGCCGAGCATGTCCAGCGGCGGCATGATCAACTCGAAGTCCACCATGCGGGCGAGCAGTCCCGGCAGCTTCGCGTTGCAGGGCCTGTTGTCGAGTGGAACGTAGATGACTCGATGGGCTCTATGTCTCAGTGGCACGCCTGGTCCCTCCCCGCGTCGGCGCCTGGGCATTTT
>CAZAHB010000172.1:0-11624 GCA_964484945.1 uncultured Armatimonadia bacterium
AGACCGGTCAGATCGACGATGCCGTTGAACTGATGCTGGCAAACGCTGACGCCGAAGGGTTGGCATCAGCGGCCAGGCACAATATTGGGGTATTGCTGTCCCGTCATCCGCGGGAAGATGTCGTCCGGCAGGTGATGAAGAAGTTCGATGGCCTGCCATCGGCCGAGATACTGGCGAACGTCGGCGCGTGGGAGTTACTCCGGGGAGATTTGGAGCTGGCTGAGCGATACCTGTCAGCCGCAATTGAGGAGGATCCCACAGCAGTTGCGCCGCGGGCGAACCTGGCGCTTCTGGCGTACAGGCGGGGCGAACTCAAGGAGGCCGTCACGCAGCTTCACGAGGCGTCATATCTCGATCCGATGAATCCAAAGCTGGCCAACGATCTGGGCGCGATGCTCTGTGCGGCCGGGCGGCCGATGGCTGCCGCACGAGCCCTCAGCCGCGCAGCACTTCTGGCGCCTGCCAGCCCCGAGGTCGAATTGAACCGGGGCTGCATACGTCTGAGCCTCGGGGAATATCAGGATGCGCTGGACAGCTTTACCGACCCGGCGGTGCGCGAGGCATATCCGGCGCTGGCCGCGCATAATGCCGCTCTGGCGCTGATCGGACTGGGGCGTCTGGAGGCAGCGCGCGAGGAGATCGAGTGGGGGCTGGAGCATGCACCGGATGATAGTCAACTGCGGAACAACCTTGCGTGCCTCGTGTGGGCCGACGGCGATGATGCCAGGGCGATGGAGATCCTGACCGATCTCGAGGCTCCGGAGGATGTGGGGATCACGCTGAATCTCGCCTCCGCGCGGATCGCCGAAGGCAATCCCGATGAGGCGCTGGAGATGCTGGAACCGCTGCGCGGACGTGGTGACCACGCCCGCCTGGTGGCCTTCTATCGGGGCCTGGCGCTGATGATGAAGGCCCTGACGCTTTACGACCCGCCGATGACGCGGCGCAAGCGCGAGGACTTCTACGCGGCGCTGCACGAATGCGTGCGCCCGTTCAATGCCATCTCCTCCTCAGAGGAAGCGGGGGCGCCCGCGGCGCAGGCGAACCTGGGGCTGTACCGGTACCTGCGTCTCGACTTCGCGGAGGCGGCGGAGGGCTTCATGGCTGCTGCAAAGACATACCCGCAGGACGGCTTTCTGCAATTCTGCGTCGGTACGACCCTCGCCGAGGAGGCTCGTCGCGTTCAGGAGGAACACGAGGGGGGCAGCGAACTCGTCGGACAGGCCCGGGAGTTGCTGCAGCGAGCGCGTAAGCGTCTGAAGCGGGCAGTTGATCTTGACGAGGTCACTGCCGATGTCTTCTGCAACCTCGGCATGTGTGCGTACGACCTTGGTGACATCGAAGGCGCCCTCGACGCCTTCAAACGGATGGTGCAGCTTGAGGACAGTGCAGACTCGAACAACAACATGGCGATTGTGCACGCGCGACAGGGGCAGGAACTGTTGCACTCGGCGCGCGCGGCCGGCCTGGCGAGTCGGCAGCGCGCTGAGGACATGACCAGCGATGCGCATAAGCATCTTTCCACTGCCCTGCACTACTTCCTCCAGGCTCTTCAGCACAACCGGGAGGATCCGGTCCTGCACGGCAACATCGGCCTCGCCTACATGCTTCGCAACAGGGAGACTGACGTGGAGGCGGCTCTTCGCCACTGGCAGAGGATGCTGGACGTCGGTGGCGCGCGCGCCGGCCGCCGGTATCAGGAGCTTTCGGCGCTTGCGACGGGCGCGGAAACACAGAGAGCCGAATTCGACGAGACCCTCATGGAATTCAGATCCCTCAACCCGCATCAGTGCATGGTCACGGTGCCGCCGCAGCTTGCGCGGTCGCGTCAGGCGATACAGCCGATATCTGAAGACATGCAATGGCATCTGATGAGCGACGACCCTGTCGTGAAGGACCTGCTGCACAAGCGCGACAGGCTGGCAGGTATGAAGCAGCGGCTCGCGCGACGGTCAATGTGAGGACAATGCCTGCCGTGAAGGATTCGGCATCACCATTTGCGAAACTGCATGGTGGTGCCGATAGCTTGTCTACCCCGAGGTGTCTGCCATGCGAAGTACCGCACTGCTGGTCGCTCTGATCACACTCATCGCTCCACTTGCGTGCGCGCAGGATCTGCCCATGCAGGATGTCTCCTACAGCATGGGCTTTGAGAACGATGAAGACCCCGTGCGGGAATGGGTCTCGAACGGAGAGTACGAGGTCAATTTCAAGGGCGTGACCGATGAACGAGCATCCGAAGGGCAGCAGTCATTCAAGCTCGACGTCACCCTGAAGTCGGGCAGCTACTTCTACTGGCATGTGCCAGTGCGCTATCCCGCCGAGGGTGAGTTGAAGTTCTCGGCGCGAATCTCCACCGGTGAGGAGCACAACGCCCGGACCCAACTCGGCGTGAACTGGATCTACCCGCCGACTCGCCACTCCGGAATCGGTACCTTCGGCACGGTGGAAGAGCCGATGGACGAGTGGAAGCTGATCGAGGGGGATGTGGCCGCAGGCGGTAAGCAAAACGCCGAGGGCATAATGTCCAGGTGGGTTGCGGGTGCCGAGGGCGAGCATGTCGGCCGATATGTCGATCGCTGGGGCATATTCATCAGGGGCAAGCCCGGCCAGCGGGCGGTCATCTACATCGATAATGTTCAGTTCGAGGGACAGGTCCCGGAGGACGAGGCCTACCAGAAGGAGTTCGCGCAACGGTGGGATGACTTCGAGGAGTCATGGGCGATCCAGGTGGCAGAGTGGCGCGAGACGCTTGCTGAGGCCAGAGAAGGCATGCAGGAAGTGCCGGAACTGCCCGAGCGCGTGGCGACGGCAGCCGAATCGGCGCGCAATGCGCTCGACACGGCGGAGGCGGCGATCGACGAGATGGCCGAGACCGGTTACGCCCACCCGCGAGAGGTCGATGAACTGGAGGCCAACCTCCGCATGGCGCGCCTCGCTCCGCAGACCATTCAGCATATCGCCGAGGCGCTTGAGCGCGACACGATGCTCGCCACTTTTACCGTCCCCGCGATGACCAACGCCCGCATTCTGCCCACGGAGACCGTGATTCCCGGGGAGCCGGGCAAGCCGCTTGAGATAGCAGCCTGCGCCGGTGAATACGAATCCGGCAGCTTCGTACTCGCACCGCTCGCGGACGTCGAGAACGTACTCGTCACACCAGGTGACCTGACCTCGGACGCGGGCACGATCCCCGCTGATGCGGTCGATGTGAAGCACGTGAAAGTCTGGTACCAGGCGGGACGTGGAATCAGAGATCTGGACAACAAGCAGCTTGTCCCCGAACTGCTGCTCAACGATCCGGCTCTCGTGCGGGTGGACACAGAAGAGAAACACAACTATCTGCGCTCCACCGGTCCCGACGGTACCCAGAACTACCTGCTGGCCAGTGATCCGGACCCGGAGACGAATGAACTGGCAGGCGTGCGTCCGATTGACGCCGATACGCTCCAGCCAATCGACCTGCCGACCCTCCGCCTCCAGCAGTACTGGGTGACGATTAACGTTCCGGAGGACGCAGCGGCCGGCGCCTACGAGGGAGCCCTGACCATATCAAGTGAGGGGAACCCGGATGTGGAAGTCCCGGTTGAACTCACCGTTAACGACTTCGAACTGGCCGATTCGCCCCTGACCTACTCGGTGTATTACCGGGCGAAGCTGCACGGGTCCAATGAACCGACGATCACCTCGGAGCGGCGCTCGGAGGAGCAGTATCTGGCCGAGATGCGCGATTGCGTGGCGCACGGCGTACCGTACCCGACGATCTACCAGGGCTACCATGAGGAGCTTCTTCCGCGCGCGCTTGAGCTTCGAGATGAGGCGGGGATCGCGAAGGAGCGCCTCTTTTCGCTCGGCATGAGCACCGGCGCTCCACAGGACGAAGCGGCGATCGAGCGGCTGCGCGAGAACACCCGTCGGTGGCTCGCGATGGCGGAGCGGTTCGGCTATGAGGATCTGTATATCTACGGGATCGACGAGGCGCGAGACGAGCGTCTCGCCGCCCAGCGCGCGGCCTGGAAAGCGGTCCAGGATGAGGGCGCGCATACCTTCGTGGCCTGCTACTACGGCACGTTTGAGGCCATGGGCGACCTTCTCGACGTCGCGGTGCTTGCCCATCGACCTGACCCGGAAGAGGCCGAGAAGTTTCACGGCGTGGGCAGCGAAGTGTTTACCTACGCCTTCCCTCAGGTCGGACCGGAGGAGCCGGAGACATTCCGTCGCAACTTCGGGCTCGTGTTGTGGCAGGCGAACTTCGACGGCGCGATGGATTACGCCTATCAGCACGGCTTCGACCATGTCTGGAACGACTTCGACAGTGACCGCTACCGCGACCACAACTTCACCTATCCCACGGTCAACGGTGTCGTGGACACCGTTCAGTGGGCCGGCTTCCGGGAGGCCGTGGATGACACGCGCTACATGGCGACGCTGTTGAATGCCATCGAGGCGTGCGATGACGCTGATGCGAAGGCCGCCGCGCAAGAGTGGGTCGATGAGCTTGATCCGCAACGCGACCTGCATGAGGTGCGCGCGGAGATTGTGGACCACATCAACGCGGTTCTTGGCAGGGAGTAAACTGCCCTCGGGGCGGCAATCGATTTCCGATTGACAGCCCTCAGAGCAACGCGTATCCTCTACGGTGGGCCCGACGAATGGGCCCACCACATTCATGTTTACGTGATGGGATTCGTATGCCTGAACTGCCCGAAGTCGAGACTATTCGCCGAGATCTGGCGGGGCAGATAGTCGGCAGAACAATTGAAAAGATCATCGTTCACCGCGATGACATCCTGGCCGAGACCAGTGGACCGGAGTTTGTCCAGACAGTAACCGGGAGCACGGTCAAGGCGGTCGATCGCCGGGGCAAGAACCTGATCATTGCACTTGCCGGCGACGTCGTACTTCTTGTGAACCTCGGCATGACCGGCCAGGTGTTCGTGTGTGATGCAGATGCGGAACTGGCCGATCATACGCATATTGTGGTCCGGCTGTGCGATGGCCGCCGCCTGGTCTATCGTGATGTGCGGCGCTTCGGCCACATCGAGGTGACAGCGCCCGGTGAGATGGGGGAGAGCTACACCCTCCGCAATGTCGGCGTGGACGCCATGAGCGAAGAGTTCACGGCGGACTACCTCGCGTCGATGCTCGAAAACCGTCGCGCGTTGCTCAAGTCGGCCCTGCTGGATCAATCGCGGCTGGCCGGCCTGGGCAATATCTACGTCTGCGAGGCACTGTTTCGCGCCGGGATCGACCCGACGGCGCGCTGCAACATGCTTCATTCGGATGCGATCGCCCGCCTGCACCGCGCGATCCGCGGGGTGTTGAGCGAGGCGATCGCTGCTGAGGGCACGACCATCTCCGACTACGTCACGGGTAATCGCGTACCGGGAAGTTTTCAGGACGGACTCGAGGTCTACGGGCGCGAGGGCGAGTTCTGCCGTCGCGACGGGTGCGAGCACACGATCGTGCGAATCGTTCAGAGCAACCGATCAACCTTCTTCTGTCCCGGCTGCCAGCGCGGGGCCGGGAGTAACTGGAGTGAGCCGTCTTGAAGTGCAGCACAATTCTAGAGACGATCGGCGATACGCCGATCGTTTCCATTGGATGCGAAGGCCCCGGAGAAATCTGGGGCAAGGCCGAATATCTCAATCCCGGGGGGTCGATTAAGGACCGCGTCGCCATGAGGATGATCACCGAGGCCGCCAGGCGCGGCGATCTCGCGCCGGGAGGGACGATCGTCGAACCCTCCTCGGGCAACACGGGAATCGCCATGGCGCTTGTTGGCGTGCAGATGGGATACGACGTGATCATCGTCATGCCGGAAGACATGAGCGAAGAGCGGAAGAAGATCATCACCGCTTTTGGCGGCAGCCTGGAGCTGACACCGCAGGAGGCCAACATCGAAGGGGCCTGCGATCGCGCGCGGGAGCTTGTCGAACAGATTGAGGGAGCGATCAGCCTCCAGCAGTTTGAAAACCCGGACAACCCCGCCGTCCACTATGACACCACAGGGCCAGAGATCTGGAATGACCTGGACGGGAAGGTGGATGCCTTCGTCGCTGGTATCGGCTCCGGCGGCACCTTCGCCGGAATCGGGAAGTTCCTGCGCGAGAGGAACCCCGATGTGTTCCTCGGAGCGATCGAACCGGCCAATGCGGCGGCTTTGCTGGGCCACGAGCCGGGCCTGCACTGTATTCCCGGAATAGGTGATGGTTTCGTGCCGGCGGTGCTGAAGACGGAAATCATCAGTGAGGTCATCACGGTCACGGACGAGGACGCGATCCAGACAACCCGTCGCCTCGCGCGCGAAGACGGGCTGCTGGTCGGTACTTCATCGGGCGCGAACGTGTGGGCGGCCCGGCAGCTTGCCGAGGAGATGGAGCCGGGATCGGTAATCGCGACGGTCCTTCCCGACCGAGCGGAGCGCTATTTCTCAACGGCACTGCTGTAGACGCGCCCACCGTGACACGGGCACCTCGGCCCGTTCACCGTGGCGCTCGCGTATTCGAAGTCGCGGGAGGCCCTTCGCCGCCCCACGGCGAACTGACGGTCGGATTCGAGCAGGCAGCCCGGCTACGTGCCGGGATAAGCAGCATCGGAGGTGACGGAGATGGCTGACATTAATGTGGGCATCGTCGGACTGGGATGGGCCGCGAGCGGGCATGCCCCCGCGCTGAACGCGAACCCGAACTGCGTGATCGACGCACTATGTACCAGCAAGGACCTCTCCGACGAGGAGATCGCCGAGTGGGCGGGAGGAAACGCGGCGACTGTCTATCACGATTACGATGAGTTCCTCCAGCATCCCGGACTGGACGTGGTGGACATCTGCACCCCTCATCCGGTGCACGCCGAGCAGACGGTCAAAGCGGCCGAGGCCGGTAAGCACCTGATGATCGAAAAACCTCTGGCCATCAACTACGACGACCTGATGGCGATGAAACGGGCGATAGACGGCGCAGACATCAAGACCACCGTCTACTTCGAACTGCGTTTCATTCCGCACTACCAGTTCATCCACTCCGTGCTCGACCGTGGGCTGCTTGGCGACATCCACTACTACGAGATCGACTACTATCACGGCATCGGCCCGTGGTACGGGCAGTTCGAGTGGAATGTAAAAAAGGACATGGGTGGCAGCGCACTGATCACCGCCGGCTGCCACGCGCTGGACGCGATCATGGCGTTCTCCGACAGCGAGGTCGAGGAGGTATTCGGCTTCTCCAGCAAGTCCTCAGCCGAGTGGGCGCAGGCCTACGAGTACGACTCCACCTCGACCGCGATCCTCAACTTCGCGAACGGTGCGCACGGCAAGGTGACCTCATCCGTTGACTGCCGCCAGCCCTACGTCTTCAACGTGCACCTGGTGGGCAGCGAGGGGACGCTGTGGAACGACCAGATGTGGAGCACGCAGCTTGAGGGACTGCGCGGCGAGGAATGGATGGAAATCCCGACCGCGCAGGCGGAATCGGGCGATGTCCTCGACCACCCGTACGCACCACAGATCGACGAGTTCATGGCGTGCATTATCGAGGATAGCGAGTCGATCGTAAGCTTCGATGAGGCATTCAAGACCCACCGGGTGATGTTCGCGATCGAGAAGGCCCTCGAGGAGGGGCGCTCGGTGACGCTCGACGAACTGCCGGTCTGACATTTCAGAGACGTTGACCGAACCAAAGGCCCCCGTCGATGATGTCGGCGGGGGCTGGCTGAATCTGGTGGTGCTTGCACGCCGATTACGGTCCGCCTTCGCGTGCCGAGTGTTGTGGATCGTGCATGAACATCGGCCAACCTGACGAAGCAATGGGAGACGGCTTGGGAGGAGTGACGGCGTGGACGACGCCGCTCAGGGTGCCCACGTAGACAGTCCCATCGGGACCGATCAGTGGCGATGACCCGCTCACATAACCAGTGGTGGGATAGTTCCAGAGGACAACGCCGTTGGGATCGACCGCGACCAGCAGCCCGTCCCAGTCACCGAAGTAGATATTCCCATTCTGAGCGATAGCGGCTGCCGCGGTTATGTGTCCGGTGTCGGGGACGTCCCAGACCTTTTGTCCGGCCGAGTTGACTGCGTAGAATGTCCCGTTGCAGCCCACGTAAATTGTGCCGTCCGCTGCGGCGGCCACTCAACTGAAACGTGTAGCGCTCCCGCCGCGGCTGGAGCGGGAGCGTCGGGTGGGGCCGCTGGGTCATGGGAACTACATCCGGACAGTACTACAGAAAACACAACAGCGGCTGCGGCGAATCTCCGAAACACCTCGCCCCCCTCCGGTTGCGCGCCTGAACACTCCTCGCTGCCACGTCAGGCCTGCCTCCGGTGTAGAAAGTTTCTCCAGAGAGATGCGTTACCTCCCTGAACGAGACAATTAGCTGATTAATGCCTGATGTCGCGCAACAGTCCCCGTCACATGGCATTGAAGTTCCCCTGCGGGCCGCCCCGCGCGATCTCGAAGGGGTGTTCGGTCAGGCAGGTGCGACCGGGCGTGGAGTTCGGTCCACAGCCACAGACGTAATTGGTCGCTGTGCAGTCGAGTTCGTCTTCCAGCCGTTTCCACATCGTGAAGTTCTCGGTCGAGAGCGATACCGGCACCTCGGAGTCATGCTTGCGAATCTCGCGGAAGTAGTGGCGGTAGATTTCAGCGCGGATCTCGTCCGGGAATGGCGCCGTCCGCGTGTCCTCTGGCGTGATTCCCGCTTCCTCGGCCGCCTCAAGCGCCCGGGGGTCGAGTAGCTCCACATCCAGCTTACGCTTCATGCTGTCAGCATCGTGCCACATGAACGTGCAGAGGCTGATGACATCGGGGTCAGTCTTCTGGAAGAGCAGGTCGATCGCCTCACTGGCCTCCTCGCGCCAGTTGCGGACAGGGACGATCGGCTTGAACTTGTAGCGAATCTGGTAGCCCGCGTCCTGGGCGATCCGCGCGGCCTCGATGCGCTCCTCCAACGTCCCGCAGACAGGCTCGATCTCCCGCGCCTGGGTGTCCGCCGAAATGCTCCAGACAACGATCGTATTCCCGTTATGATCGAGGTCCGTCATCCACTCGGAATTCCATGACTTGGTGTGGATGATGAGGTAGCGGTCCTCCAGCATGCCGAACCACTCGATGATTTCTCCCAGACAGCCCAGTTCCGGCTCGAGGCCGGGGATGTCCGCGTCATCCTCCAGCAGGTATGTCTCCTGCCACGGGTGGGCCTCGATCAGCCGGCCGAGGTTCTCGCACCACTCGTCGGAATTAACCGCGCTGATCAGCACGCCGCCGAGGCCGCAGTAGGCGCACTTGTGGACACAGCCGCGCTGGAAGTGCAGCCGCCAGCAGGGGCGGCAGACCTTATCGGTACGCGCCGGATCGCCGGGGAGATTGTAGTTCGCCCACACCCACGGGCGGTAGCCCAAAAGCGTCGCGGCGAAGTGCTCGCCGATCTCTGTATTCGCCGTCAGCCACTCGACCCGCTCGGAGCGGCGGTCGTCGAAGCGAAAGGTGTTGAAGACAAGCCTGGGGTCGGGGACGACGTCCATCTCGCCCATGTTCCCGCAGTTCTCGAACAGGTCCTGGTCATTGATTATCTCGGGGAGGTCGTCATCGGCATAGATGACGGGCTCCACCGGCGTCTCGAGCGCGTCGAGAACACGCTGGAGGCGCCGGTCATACGTCGGATTCGCCGTTACGGATTCGTGGGCGTAGACTGCCGGTGGGCTGAGCGGATACATCTCGCGTCCTCCTGACAGGGCGATTTCAACGTGTGATCGGGGATGACAATATACTCTCCGGAGTGTATCTGCACGGGCTTATGACCACTCAGTGCGCTCTGTGGGGAAGATGAGTGTCCATCGGCTCTGTTGCGGTGGATGTTCCTCGAAGCCGAGGCGATCCACAATCTCATGCCGGACGATCTTGACCTCTCGTGATTCTTCCCACGGGCCACCGGAGAGTCGGACCCGGGTGCCATCGGTCATACTCGCGCAGATCCAGTGAAATGGCAGGCTTGAACTGTCCTTGCTCGACTCCAGGAGGACCACGGCGTGGACCATCCTCCACGGAATCTCGGACTCCGATCCGTGCCAGTTGCGTATTGTGATTGTGGATGGCGTAAGTTCAATCCGCGCGTTGCGATCCTCCAGCACGGCGACCGCAATACCGCATCCAGCCACGAGAAAGACGATGCCGAAAAGCAGGCGCGCGACCGGTTCCTGCGCCGGCAATTGGTGAGCGCCCCGGTAATGCTGGACTGCTATCCACGCCTGAGTTGCGGCGAGCACAATGCACGCAACCGCGAGGGTCACGCCCAACGCGGGACTGACCATCCCGGGGCCTGTGTCGAATACCTGGGTCTCGGGTTCGGGCATCATCAGCCTCATTGTGGACTTGAGGTGTTTGCGCGTTCGGACCGACTGCCTGTTCGCCGTGGTCTGGGGAAAGCCCTTCAGGAAGGAGCACCCGGCGTGGATGTCGAAGAGCCACGCTGCCGGAGCAGCATTGCCCCTACGGGAGGTTTCGCCGTTATGGAGATGATCTTCAGCTTCGATACCGAGGATTACGTAGACCCGCTTTCAAATGATGCCCTGCTGCGTCTGGCGCGGCTTCATACGAGGCACCAGGTTCCCGCTGTGTTCGGACTGGTGGGCGAGAAGGCACGTTTCATTCACGCGTGCGGCCGCGATGACGTGGTCGAGGCCCTCGAGGAACACGAGGTCGCCTACCACTCCGACCATCACTGGATTCTGCCCGACGACCGCTACGATCCGGAGCATATCCCCGCGTATGTCAATGAGAAGGACTGGGACACAGCGACAGCCCGGATTATTGACGAAGAATCGCGCGGCCTTGCGGATATCCGGCATATTTTCGGGCGGCGACCGGTCACGCAACTGCGTAATTACGGCGACTGGACGCCGCATATAATGGCGGCACACGCGCGCCTGGGAGTCGGCGTACACGCCTACGGGCCGGTGTTCCACAACACCGACCCGGAGCCGATCTGGTACTGCAACCAGCTTCAGATCGCCAATCCGCGGCACATGTACGAGAACTATCTGCACGATATGGACCTGACCCCGCAGCAGAAGCTGGACCGCCATATTGCTGACGTGCAGACGCATCTGGATGAGGGGACCTGCCGGCTTGGCTGGGTCAACCATCCCACGCGCTTCATCGCTGATACGTGGTGGGAGGAGCCCAACTGGTGGGGGACGATGGACGATCCGCCGCGCAGCGATTGGACCTGGCCCGAGCGCTTCGATGAGGAGACGATTGAGGAACTTCTGTGGATCGCGGACGGCCTGCTGGAGTGGGTCGCGGCCTGCAATGATATTCAGTTCCGCACCTTCCGCGAGTTCTGGGAGGAATACGAGCCAACGCGCGTGTGGGTGACCGACCGGGAGGTCCGGGACCTGGCGAAGCTGGTCGGCGAGCGTCCCGCGATGGTCACGCTCGAGGGGGAGAGCTTCTCCCCGGCAGAGCTGTTCGGCCTCTTCGCACACGCGCTGGGGGCGCCTGAGGCGGAGGAGAGCGAGAAGACCGCTACCCGTCATCCGCTGCGCCAGATCATCGGCCCTACAGAGGAGCCCGCGCGGAGCGAGGCGGGAGTGACTTCGGCGGAGAGCCTGGCCGAAGCGTGCCGGT
>CAZAHB010000173.1:0-11581 GCA_964484945.1 uncultured Armatimonadia bacterium
TGCGCCTGCGCAGCTTAGCCAAACCTATACACCTACAAAATTGAGTCAGACCCGCAAGCCACAGCACCGCACCGGCGGATATGCTCCCGGCCCGTTTCCCATGGTACCCGGGCTATCCGGTCCGGCTTTGTCGCCGCGCCAGATACGCCGTCAGCGCCTGCCCCAGGGGGCGATCCGTAACGAGCATCTCGTGGTCCATCCCGCGCCCGACACAGCCGTCATGCATCCGTTCCACGTGCGCCCGTATCGCCTGCCTGTACTCATCGCGCAGTTCGTCGGCGTCGGTGGAGAGTCGCTCACCGGTCTCCATGTCTTCCACAATCGCCGGCCCGCGGAGGCCCAGATCAAGCTCCGACCGATCCAGCACCTGCAGCACGATCACGTCATGTCCGCGGCTGCGAAGCTGCCCGAGCGCGCGCAGCAGCGCCTCGGGATCGTCCAGCAGGTCCGAAAGTAACACCACCAGCCCGCGGCGCTGCAGCCGTCCACCCAGTGCCCTCAGCCCCTCGGCCGGAGACAACTGGCGCGCCGGCTCGATATCCTCAAGCCCGTCGAAGAGCTGCTGCAGGTGCCCCCGGTGGCTGCGAGACGGGAGGTCACGCGCTCCGTCGCCGCCGATGATTGTCAGCCCGACGGCATCGCGCTGTCGCCACGCCAGATAGGCGAGGCCGGCAGCGAGGTAGCAGGCACAGTCGAGCTTGGAGACATCATCTTCGGGGTAGCCCATCGACGCGCTGGCATCCACGGCCAGTGTGACCGTGAGGTTCGTCTCGGCCTCAAACTGCTTCACGAAGAAGCGGTCCGATCGGCCGTAGAGCCGCCAGTCGATGTGGCGAAGCTCATCTCCGTGCGTGTAGGGGCGGTGATCTGCAAACTCGACGGAGGCGCCACGCCACGGACTCCGATGTTGCCCCGAGTAGTGGCCCTCCACGAAAGTGCGCGCCCGCAGCTCCATCGTGGGAAGCGACGCGAGCAGTTCGGCGTCAACACGACGATCGGAGTCGGTCTGGCTCACTCGCTCTCCTCGTGGGCGTGCTCGTCAAGGGCCTCCAGCCGCTTGATCTTCTCGGCCAGGCCCTCCGGGGGCTGCTTGTCGGGGTGCTTATCGTAATAGTCTTTCGCGGCCGCGGCAATCCCCTCTTCACCCAGCACCGAGCAATGCACCTTTACGTTTGGCAGACCGCCCAGTTCGTCCACAACCGCCTGGTTGTTAACCTCAAGGGCCTCTTCCAGGGGCTTGCCCTTCACCATCTCGGTGAGGACTGAGCTGACCGCGATCGCCGCTCCGCAGCCGAATGTCTGGAAGTTGATGTCCTCGACGACATCACTCTCCTCGTCGATGCGCATGGTGATCTTCATGATGTCGCCGCAGCGGGGGTTCCCGACCTCACCGACTGCATTGGCATCTTCGAGCACCCCCACGTTCCGGGGGTTTTCGAAGTGGTCCAGCACCTTGTCGGAATACTGCATGAACTGTCAACTCGCTTGCTGTCAGGGTGTCATCGTCTCGCCGAGGGCGGGACACGCGACCGATGAGATTATACCTCACGTGCTCACTGAGGGCAACACGTGGGCGGGGCATGCCCTCGTCAGCCGGGCGGGGGCACGGGAAGAAGGCTCGGGCGCTGCGGGGGCGGTGCAGTTTCCAGCAGCACTCGCACCCCTTCGCGCAGATCCTCATCATGGATCTGGACCGCCGCCTGCTCGCGCTGGCTGCGCATCCACGCCTCACGCGCCGACCGCAGCTTCTCCCGCTCAATCCGCGCGCGGATCTCGTTCCGCACCTCGTCAAGCGGTTCGTATCCCGCCTCTTTGTGCCCCTCGATCTTCAGCAGCACCCAGCCGTCCGGGACCTCGATCGGGTCCGAGATCTGCACCGCCTCCATTTCGAAAGCCACATCGGTGATCGCGCGGGCGTAGTCATCGCGCTCGAACCAGCCCATCGCCCCGCCCTCGTCCTTTGTGGCCGGATCGATCGAGAGGGCTTTCGCAAGCCCCGCGAAGTCCGCTTCGGGGTCGTCGAGCGCCTCGCGCAGGGCCTTCGCGTCGGCTTCGCTCGACACGAGGATCATGCGGGCCTTCGTCCGCTCGCCGAGGGCGTAGTCCTCTTTGTGCTCGCGGTAGAAGTCCTGGATCTCCTGGTCGGGGATCTGTATCGTTGCCTTCGCGAGCTTGTCGAGCAGAAGGTCATCGCGCAGCTTTCGCCGGTACTCGGCCTCGGTAAGGCCGCGTCGTTCGAAAATCGCCTCCATGTCTGTTTGCGAACCGGCTTCCGCGATCGCGCGCTTCCATCGCAGGTCCATCTCATCGGTGGATACGCTGATCCCGGCTTCTTCGGCGGCCTGGTGGATGAGCTGTGTGTCGATAATGTCAACAAGCATTTGCGCGCCGCGTCGCTTTCGCAGCTCCTCGAGAAGCTCAACGCTCGTAATCGCTTCACCACCGACCCGGGCGACAATCTGCATCTGCTCGGTCGGCGTACACGAACCGACGGCGATCGCGACAGCGATCACCATGACGGCCAGGGCTATGCTGAAACTGGAGACGATACGGCGTTCGACCATTGCGTCAGTCTGCCTCCTTGTGCGTGCGGTCGGCATCGGCCGGAATGCGAATCAGCTTCCTGTCGTGCTCGTAGAACCACGCGGAGTCGCCGCCGGACTCGATCCATTGCAGCAACTCTTCAAGCAGTTCAAACCCCCAGAAGTAACCGGGAAGTTCCTCCGTGTATTCGACAACCACCGCTGACGGGCGTACCTCGACCCATGCGCGGAACTGCGGCTCGGGAGTCGTGATCGAACGCACGATCAGCTTCTTGCCGATCGTCTCCTCAACCTGTGCGATGCGGGCGTCGATGTTCAGCGGTGTCCTCCTCACGCCTGAACCGGCTCGGTGATTTCGGTGTCATCGTGTTCGTAGGGCGGTGAGCACGCGCACAGCATCACCAGCGGCTCGGTGCCCATGGCGGTTATCCGGTGTTCAGCCCCGGGCGGGATCAGGCGGGCATCGCCCGGCTCCACGCGCTCGACCGCTCCGCCAATCTCCAGCGCGCCCTCGCCCTGGAGCACGTAGTATATCTCCTCTGCCTTGGTATGTCGATGACGAAGAGTCGAGGCTCCGGGTTCGACGGTGGCCCGCGCCAGTGACAGATTCTCAGAGCCCTCACGCTCGGGGCGGATCAACTCCAGGATCCGCGAGCCGTCGAGGGTGGTGTATTCATCGCGGGGTTCGCCGGGCACCGTTGCAATCCTCTCCGTTGCTGCCGTTCGCCGGCATGCGCTGCCGTTACCCGACCCAGACCGGGCTGGTCCATGCCATCTGCCCGTTGGCCTGCGTCACGCGCACGTAGTAGTAATCCGTGCCATCGCCCGAGCCCTCATCTTCGACCTGAAGCGACGCCTCGTAGCTTTCCGGCAGCACCAGGCGGTCGATCTGCACGTTCTCGGTCGTAAAGTCGCCGACAAACTCCGTCTGCGAGTGCTCGGCAAGCTCACCGAGTGTCCGCTCGATGGTGATCTTCGTGGGCTCGGTGACGTCCAGCCGCACGCGGGCGCTGGCCGGCCCCTCGATGTCGAAGTACATGCGCTTGGACGGGTCTTCGGCAAAAGCGCCCTCGCGCGCGGTGAATGACTTCCAGCGGCACATCATGTCCTTGCGCTCGAGGATCTCGTCGCGGCGCTCCTCGTCGTAGGGCGCGCACTGCCATGCCGGGACGGCCTCGCGGATGGTCGCGCCCTCCACGTGCAGCGTCATCTCCCAGTCGCACGTACGTACCATCTCCAGCGTGGCCCACGGCCCCCAGCCGTATCGCACATGGCAGCGCGCCCGGCCCGGCCATGGATCCAGCGCCGGCTTCTGCTTCCCGAACGCCCGCGCGATGGGCTCGCCGTTGCGGATAAGCTCAACCATCGAGATCTCGTCCCAGCCGCGCACCGAGACCGCGATCTCGCGCATGTCCGTCGCCGCAAGCTCGCTGCCCATCGGCTCACCGTTGACCGTAAAGTCCACCTCGATGCGGTCGCCGGAGACCGCATAGCAGCGGCGATTGCGTAGAGCGTCGAAGATCGCCTCACGCGTCAATTCCGGGGCGACGACGCCCGCGATCCCCTCGCCCCATGCGCCGGGGTAGCCGAGGTGGTCGTCGGTGGAACCGACGGCTCCGAGGCGCATGCCCTGGTCGAGCGCCCACTGCCAGGTGCTGGAGGTCGCGCGCCCGCCCATCGAGTGCCGAATGTAGTCGTGCAGGCCGCGGTCGCGCTCGGCGCCACCGTGCTCGGAGATGACCTCGGCGATCGGCGACAGATACGTGTCCACATGCTCCCACATCTGTCCCCGCCACAGGCGCGGGTAGCCCGGGTGATGCGGCACGAGCATTGCGCCTTTCTTCCGAGCGTAGGTCTTCAACCCGTCGAGCGTGGCGAAGTAGCGCATATCCCCCGAATCATCGGGGAACAGGATGTGATAGTCGCCCCAGGTGAGCGAGTGGAACTCCCAGCCGAGGAACGTAACGAACTCTCCCGGATCGTTCCAGGTGCGGGTAAGGCGCTTGACGTCCGGCCACTGCTCGCGCAGTGCGCGGAACCCGTGGACCCAGTGCATGTGCGCCTGCTCGGGCATCTCCGGCATATCCGGCCACTGCGAGTGCCCGGCGTGCGCGAAGAAGTCGAGGTGCTCGCGCGCTATCTCGAACGAGCGCAGCAGGCTGCCTTTCGCGTAGCCCGCCGCGTTGTGGTTGTGGATGTCGCCCCAGTAGATTGGCATTAATAGCCCTCCAGGTGGAACAGAGCGGGCCGAGGTGCGCATCCTCGGCCCGCCTAATCTCGCCAGACGATGCGCTTACCCGACATTCAGGTTCGAGATGTAATCCTCAAGCTCCTTCTGCAGCCCGTTGCGCCGCTGCTTGAGGTCATCGATCTCCGTGCGCACCGTGTCGAACTCGTCTTCCTGCTCGGTCAGCTTCTCCACGTACTTCTTATACAGATCGCTGTCGTGGTCAAGCTGCTCCATGTTCTGGCGGATGCGCGCCTGCTCCTCGCCGATCTGCTCCAGTCGGGCTTCCTTCGTGGAGATCTGTCTGTCGATATCCGCAATCTGGCGCTTCATCTCGATGATCTTCTGCAGCGCCGCCTTGACATCGTCCGGCATCTCGTCCCACCGCATATAGTACGCCACGCGGTCGATGCTCTCGGAGGTCAGCGCAATCCGCTCGGTGACCGGCTGCTGCATCTTCACGGTGAGCGTCTCGGTCTCGCCGGCCGGCACCTCGACTTCGATGCGGTAGAGATTGCGCGTGGTCTCCGCCGGCTCCTCGGGCTGCACAAGCTCCCAGTTGCTGCGCCGCTGGTGCTCGATGAGCACGGTGCGCTCTTCCTCGGCATTGTTCTTGATCGTATACTCGGTCTCGTTTGTCTGGGTGGTCTTCGCGATCAGCGCACCGTTGACGATCTTGATTGATTCGCGGATCTGGTCGCCGCCCTTGCCCTCCGGAGCGACCTCTACCGCAGTGTCCACGGCGTAGCTTATGAGCCGCTCGTCGCCGGGGCCGAGGTCATCGACCAGCGCATCGCCTGCGTAGGCGCCGCCATCGAAGACGGTGATCGCGCCGGCCATCAACGCAAGGTCCGTGGAGTTGGTCAATCGCAGCCCGTGCATGGGGTGCTTCGAGTTGCTGCCGGGGGAGTAGATCGACAGCCTGTCGGTCTCCACCGGCTGGTTGACGATCGGGATCATCGCCGAGCCCTGGCGATTGATTGTGATCGGCTGGTCGATCGCGTAATGGAACATCTCGCCGACCTCTTCGCCCGCGGCAGCCGCGGCGACCCCCATGTCGGACAGGGCGTCCGCGGCCATGCCCCCGCCCAGACCGCTGCGCATCGCCGCCATCGGCGCGGGCTCAGCCGCTGCCTCAGCCTGCGGACCTGCCGGGCCCTGTGGCCCCTGCGGCCCGGCCGCTTTGGCGCGGCGTTCACCTTCCTCGGCCTCCTCCATCGCTGCGCCGTAGCGCTTCGGCCGCGCCTGCACCTGCGTCTGCACCGGCACCTCGGGTCGGTCGGTGTAGATCGGCTGATAGAGGTCCTGGGTGAAGCTCACGGGGCGGCCGGAGACCAGTGACAGGCTCACCTGCTCCCAGTCATTGTCCGTGGTGTTCTCGACGATCGCCCAGCCCTGAAGGAAGCTCTCGCCCTCATCGGCCACGAGGCGGTAGGTGGTCTTCCAGACGGGCGCCTCCAGCAGATAGCCCACGGAGACCTGGCGCGCGCCGTCGCCCTTGAAGTGAAGCTCGACGCCGCGCTTGCTCACGTCGCGGTTGGCGGCGATGGCGGCGAGGGCCTTCCGCAGGTCTGCAGACAGGTCCTCGCTGACCAGTTCCACGTCCTCGATGTGCCAGATCGGCACCTGCCGCATTCCCGAGTCATTGACCACATTCACGACCTCGAACTCGACCACGCGATTCTCGCCGACGGACTTCTCCTGCCACTCTGTCCCGAGTACAGTGCCCTTGATTTCGCCCTCTTCGCTGCTGGTGATCGCGATATCAGCCCCGCGAAGCCTCGACAGCAGCATACCCAGCGAGGGTTCGTCGGCGATGTCCACCGCAAAGGACCCGAGCGTCCGCTCCAGCGGATCGCGCGGGGCATATGTCACCGGGCCGATCGTGCCGCCGGAATAGTCCTGCAGCACCATCGACTTGAGGATGTCGTTGATCTGCTCGGCGCGGAAGGAAAGCTCAACCGTTTCACTGTCATGGACCATGCCCTCGTGCTGGAAGAACCCGACGCCCGACGAGTAAAGCACAACGTCTGTCAGCGGCAGGTCCGCAGCACCAGCAGCTCCTGCGACAGTCGCCATGATAACCATACCAATCAGTAGTGGACTGAGCTTCATTATGGGACCTCCTTATGAGCTGCCAGCCATCAGCGGCCGGCTACCAGCTAACGGCGGAACCACAGTCGCAAGTTGCAAGTTGCAAGTTGCAAGCGAACGGCAGAGGTATCATAACACGCCGTCCCCCGTTTCCCGGTTCCCGGCCGTTCATCGCCGTCTTACTGCTGCGAGCACGTTCGCGGCCGAGGCCACGTAAAGCAGGCCATCCGACTCACTTTCGGTGATCCATTCCGGGATCTCTCGATCCTCCATCAACTGCACGCAATCCTCGATCAGCCTCCGAGCAGTAGCCGGATCGTGGCGCTCGATCACCATCGCCGCCCAACCGGTCGCGGTCGGCCACCATGCACCGTTCTGGTAGCTGCCCGGCTCGTAGTCGATCAGCATTCGGTCCCAGTAATCGGGTGACGGCAGGTGCCGCACACAGCCGCGAAGGAAGCAATCCTCGTAATGCTCGCACAACCACTCGGCGACACACTCCGTCTCGGTGTTGCTGAGCGAGCGGATCGCACCGGCGTAGCAGCTTCCCCACAGGTCGATCTGCCTGCAGTCGCTACCGGCCGCAAGAAGCATGCCGCTGGACCCATCGCGGAAGATCGCGAGGGCATCCCCGACATCTTCGGCAGCCTCGAACCACGCGTGAGCCCCGTCATGGTCCTCCATCTGCCGGCACATCTGCGCCAGCAGCGTGCATGCCTCCCAGTAGAGCAGCGACGAGAACAGGACCTCGCCGGTCTTGCCTACCGTGTCCGTGAACCCGTAGCCGGAGTGGGGGCTGGATGGGTCGATCCACACCAGCCCGTCGTCCGACAGCGGCACCGTCCGCATGGCGTCCATCAGCGCCGACTTGTGCCGCTCGAACAGCTCCCAGTCCTCCGTGTGGTCAATGTACGCGGCCGCGAGCTTCACCGCGAACTGCGCGTTGTCGGTCGGCGGATGGTCGAGGGCCTCGGTATTCTCGTTCACCACATAAATCACACGGTCGTCCGGCTCCACCCGGTTGGGCATCAGGCCATCCTCGCGCTGCCGCTTGAACAGGTAGTCGATGGCCGCCGCTATCTCCCCCGGCTCCATCAGGTGACCGCAGCCCTCCACGGTGTAGCAGAAGTCCCGCATGTACATCCCGGAATACTTACCGGAGCCGGCGGGCGTGATCAGGGTGGTGCCGTCGTCCGCCGTGACGCTCGCGGTCTCCAGGCACCTGAGCGCCAGCCGCTCGATCCTTTCGACCAGTTCGCCGTCAACGGCGATCGGACGCAGAAAGTGCTCCATCCCGCTACCTCCTGAGGTGAACGGCAGTCGCAAGTCGCAAGTCGCAAGTCACAAGTCACAAGTCACAAGTCACAAGTCACAAGTCACAAGGCACAAGGCACAAGGCACAAGCGAACGGCCGAGGCATCATACCACGCCGTCCCCGTTTCCCGGTTCCCCATTCCCGGTTCCCGGCCGTTTTACGGTCGTTTGACCGCGGCGAGTACGTTCGCCGCGCTCGCGACGTACAGCTTTCCATCCGCCTCCGTCTCATTGATCCACTCTGGAGCGTCCTCATCCTCAAGTAGCGCGATGGCGTCCTCGAGCAGCATGACCGCTGTCTCGTGATCGAACCGGTCCAGCACCATCGCGGCCCAGCCGGTCGCCACCGGCCAGTAGCCACCGTTCTGATAGGTCCCGCGCGGATAGTCGGCGAGCATCTTCCGCCAGTGATCGGTGGACGGAATGTGCCGCACGCAACCGCGGAGGAAGCATTCCTCGTAGCGGTCGAAGAAGTAGCCGCCGACCCTGGCCGTCTCGGTCTTCGACAGTGCCCGCACCACGCCCGCGTAAGCGCTGCCCCACAGGTCGGTCTGGTGGCAGTCCGCGCTGGCGGCGTTCATCATCCCATCCCGCTCGCGATGGAACTCCTTGAGCGCCCGCGAGGCATGCTCCGCGTTCTCGAACCAGATGTGCGCGCCGTCGTGATCCTCCTGGCGCTGACATAACTGCGCCAGCAGCATGCACGCCTCCCAGTAGAGCAGTGAGGAAAACAGCACCTCGCCGCTCTTGCCCACCGTGTCGGTGAAGCCGTACGCCGAGTGCGGGTGGACCGGGTCGATCTCCACCAGGCCGTCATTGGAAAGCGGCACCGTCTCCAGTCCGTCCATCAGCGCGTTTCTGTGGCGGTCAAAGAGCGAGAAATCTTCCGTCAGGTCGCAATAGGCGTCAACAAGCTTAACGGCAAACTGAGCGTTATCTGTCGGCGGATCATCGCCGTGCACGACATAGACAGGCCGACCGTCGGTGTAGACGCAGTTGGCCATCAGCCCGTCCTCGCGTTGCCCGGCGATCAAGAAGTCGATGGCGGCGGCGATCTCATCCGGCGGGATCAGGTGCCCCGCGCCCTCGACGGCGTAGCAGAAGTCTCGGAAGTAGATGCGCCCGGGGTACTTTCCGGCGCCATCAGGGCACCAGATCCATGTACCGTCATCGGCCTGGATGCGTGCGGCGTCGAGGCATTCCTGCGCGACGGCCTCACATCGATCCACCAGCGCGCTGTCGATCTCAATCGGTCGAAGGAAATGCTTCATAGCAAGCGGTGTCATCCTCCATGAGCGTCAATACGCCCGGCCACCGTGCTTGACGGAGCGACGGGCGTGAGTGTTCCATATGGCAATGTGGGGGGCGCGGTCGTTTGCATTTGTCTGTTTGTTGTTTGTACGACGGGCATCCCGGCCGTCGCCGTTCGTCGCCCTACCCCGTCTCCACCGCACCGATCAGGTCCGCAATCCGCCTCACCTGGTGGCGGCGGCAGTAGTCGGCAAGGCCATCGAGGGTCGTCTCGATCGTCGCCGGCTCCACGAAGTTCGCGGTCCCGACCGCAACGCCGGTGGCGCCCGCGAGGACAAGCTCCAGCGCATCGCTCGCGCCCATCACTCCGCCCATGCCAATGAGCGGCAGATCGACCGCCTGCGACACCTCGTGGACCATCCGCACGGCCACCGGCCGGATCGCCGGCCCCGACAGCCCGCCGGTCACGTTGCCCAGGTGCGGCCGGCGCGTCTCAACGTCGATGCTCATTCCCAGCAACGTGTTGATCAGCGATAGCGCATCGGCGCCGGCCTCTTCGGCTGCGCGCCCGATGACGGTGACGTCGGTCACATTTGGCGACAGCTTCACGATCACCGGCAGGTCCGTGGCCCGGCAGACGGCCTCGGTAAGTCGCCCGGTCATGTCACAGTCCACGCCGAAGGCCATCCCCTCATCCTCCACGTTCGGGCAGGAGATGTTCACCTCCAGCGCGTCAACGCCCTCCACCGACAGCATCTCCGCCAGTTGCGCGAACTCATCCACGCTGCGGCCGGAGATGTTGACGATGACCGGGGGGCCGAACTCGCGAAGTTCCGGGAGCTTCTCGCGGATGAAAATCTTCGCGCCGGGGTTCTGCAGACCGATGGCGTTGAGCATGCCCGCCGGGGTCTCGCGGACGCGCGGCGGCGGATTGCCCTCCCGCGGCTCCAGGGTCACGGCCTTGGTCACGATCGCGCCCAGCGCGGACAGATCGAGGTAGTCCTCGTACTCGGATCCATACCCAAAGGTGCCTGACGCGGACATGATGGGATTCTGCAGCGTCAGTCCCGCGATCTCGACCGAGAGATCAGGATGTGCTACGCTCATCGGTTCATCAGCCTCTCCCAGTCGATCTGTGTTGCGTCGAAGACGGGCCCCTCGGTGCAGACGCGAACGAAACCGCCACCGTCGGCGGGGATCGCGCAGCCGAGGCACGCGCCGACTCCGCAGCCCATCCACTGCTCCATCGAAGTCTGGCAGGCTACCTTGGCTTCCGCGCAGATCTCCGCCACGGCCGCGAGCATCCCGTCCGGCCCGCAGGCGTACACACGCGCGGGGCGGTAGCGCTCGATCTCGGGGGTGAGAAAGTCCGTGGCAAGGCCGGTCTCCCCCGCCGAGCCATCCTCGGTGATCGCGGTGAACTCATCGCAGCGCGAGGAGAACTCGGTCCAGCAGACCAGCGCGTCCTCGTCGGCCCCGCCGAACAGGCCGCGAACGTAGGGCGTCGGATTGCTTAATCGAACGCTGTCGGCGAGGAAGATCAGCGGTGCGACGCCGATCCCGCCTGCGACGAAGATCACGTTCTCATCACCCTCGGGCGGCCGCCAGCCGGTCCCCAGCGGGCCGAGCAGGTCATACTCGACACCCTCGTCGTGGCTGGCGAGAAGCTCAGTGCCGCGCCCTACGGTCCGCACGAGGATCTCCACCTCGTCGGCGTCCGGGTTGGTCAGCATAATCGACAGCGGCCGACGCAGGAGCGGATCGGTCCCATCGCCGATACGAAGATGGACGAACTGCCCTGGCTGCGCGCTTTGCGCGATCTCCGCGCAGTCCAGAGTAAGCAGGTAGTGCCCTTCGGTCAGGTCTTCGCGATTGATCAGGATTGCCGTGGCTCGTGGCATCAGTCACCTCGTACACGATAAAGCCATGTGGCGAAAGCTCATGATAGTCGAAATGTTGCTCAGGCGTGCTGCCTGCGGTCGGCCCAACTGTGCATGTGGCGCAGGCATCCCTGCCTGTGGTCGTCGTTCTCTCTCCTTCGCTACCCAGACCGAACAATCCTTGCGCGACCGACATACCGCCCCCGCCCCCGCAACGCAATACCACGCAACGACCTCCGCCACGTCCCCCGGCTCTGGTAGCCAACTCTGGC
>CAZAHB010000174.1:0-11539 GCA_964484945.1 uncultured Armatimonadia bacterium
CCTTGACTACGTCGATGCCGGCGGCAACCTGATGTGGTGCTACACGGTCCCCACCGCACTCGAGGAGACGCTCGGGATCGCGGAAATGACCTACCGCCGAAACGAATATCCGGGCCAGCTTCACACCATGGATTTCGTCGATGACGCGCCGCCGGGATTCCCCGAAGAGGTGCGCCAGGAGTCCAGGAGCGCGCGCGTCGTCACTGAACTGACCGACGACGCGCGTGTCATCGCGGACTGGCTCGACGCCGACGGCAAGCCCACCGACACGCCGGCGGTCATCATGACCGACCACTCAGTCTATGTCGCGCACGTTCTCTGGCACGAGGCCGACACCGCGGCGCAGTACCATCTACTGCTCGCGACCATCGGGCATTTCGTCCCGGGAACGTGGCAAACCGTCATCGAAGGTGCCGTCTCCGGAGGAACCGCAGACACCGACTACGAGTCGTTCGACGCGCTCGTGGCGGACCTTCGCGACCATCCGCGGGCAGGCCCGGTCGCGCGCGAGGCTGGCGCCTTTGCGGAGCAGGCGCGAGAGCGCCTCGAAGATGAGGAGTATGCCGAGGCCCTCGACCTGGCCGGGCAGGCGCGGGACCGCGCCCAGGCGGCCGTCGCGGCGCAGTTCCCCTCGCGGCGCATGGAGATGCGCGGCGCCTGGATGGGCTTCCCCCGGTCTGACACCGACTGGGAGCAGATCATGACCGAGCTTGAGGCCGCGAACTTCACGGCGCTCTTCCCGCTTATGAGTACGCCCGGCGCATCGGCCTATCCCAGCGAGGTCCTGCCGCAGATCACCGAGCGCGACCATCTCACCGAGTGCATCGAGGCCGCACACGCCCACGGCATCCAGGTGCACCCGTGGCGCGCGAACTGGCAGGTTATCCGCGCTGCGGAGGGGGTCGTGGATCGCTTCTACGAGGCCGAGCGCTTTGTCGTCTCCGTCGAGCAGGCGATGGGGGAGGAGGAGTTGGACAGGCGCTACGTGTGGAGCCGCCGCTGGCTTGATCCATCCGATGAGCGCAACCGGCAGCTTGAAATCGACGCCATGGAGGAGATGGCGCGCGAGTTCGACGTGGACGGCATCCACTACGACTTCATGCGCTACCCGAACAAGCGGTACTGCTACTGCGACCGCTGCCGGGAGACGTTCGAGGAGTGGGCGGGCATCACCGTCGAGAACTGGCCGGAGGACTGCTGGGAGGGCGGCAAGCACCTGACCGCATACCGCGACTGGCGCCGCTACCTGCAGACGTCGCTCGTTGCCGAGATGCGCGGGCGCCTCGCGGCGGTCGATCCTGACGTGCAGATCTCGCTGGCAGCGCGCGCCAGCGTCACCGGAGCGCCCGAGAACGACGCCCAGGACTGGATCACGTGGTCGCGCGAGGGCTACCTGGACTTCCTCTGCCCGATGAATTACACCGGAAGCGTCGATGTCTTCCGGCGCAAGCTCGAGCCGCAGATGGAGCTTGTGGGCGGCACGATCCCCGTGTATGCGGGCATCGGCGTCAGTCCCACTCGCTCGAGCAGCGCCGTGAACCTCTCCCGGCAGATCATGCTCGCGCGCGAACTCGGCGCGGACGGCTTTCTTACCTTCGCGCTGAGCAGCTTCACCCGCGGATTGCTCCCCGCCATCGCAGAAGGTGCGACCGCCACCCCCATCGACCGCCTGCCTCACGAAGCACAGTCGGCATCAGCATTCTTCGAATACCCGGCGGGAGTTGACGGTGGGCCCGAGCGCACGTATGCGCGGGGAGCCCGGGTCGAAGTGAATGCACGGGTGAGCGCAATCGGGGCGCAGGTCGCGCAGGTCACGACGCAGCCGCTCATCATGCCCGCGCGGGGAGGCGAGCCGGAGACGCTTGCAACGTATTCCTCCACCGACGGCCCTGTCGCGGATCTGTCCGTGGAACTGGCGCCGGAGCCCGGCATCTACTGCCTGATCGTGCGCGGGGAGGCCATCTTCGATGACGGGCACGAGGAGCCGTTCTACCTGCGAAGCCGGCCCCTCACTGTCCTGACCGAAGCGGAACAGGCGGAACTTCTCCGCAGCCTCTCGCCCCCGGAGTTCACGACCGACGCCCTTCCCGCCGGAGTGGTCGCCGGGGGCTACGGGAGCAAGGGGGTCATGCAGGCCCTGTCATCGGCCGAGGGGATCGAGGCGGCGCCGGTGCACGGTCTCACCGCTGACTTCCTGGAGCCCTGCGATGTGCTCGTCCTGCCGCAGTTACGCGAAGGCCCGTCCACGATCGGCGACGCTGAGCGCGCGGCGCTGCGCGAGTTCGTGCGCTCGGGTGGGGGGCTGATGGTCACCCACGACGCCGTCGGCATCCGCGGGTATGAGCCGCTCTTTCCGGAGATCGCGGCAGGGGCAGGCGGGACGGTGCGCGAGACCCGAGTGAGGGCTGTCGCGCAAACTGCCGGCGTTCCGGTCGATGAGACCTTCACCCACAGCTACTACGATCACATCCCACTGGAGCTTGGCGAAGGCGCCATGGCGATGGTGCGTAACTCCCGCGGACAGCCCGTGGTGGGGCTTGGCGGGGCCGGGGAGGGCCGCTACATCGCGTGGGGGATGGCCACCGGTCTGTGCTCGGGTGACCGGGAATGTGTCCCGCGGGGCGCGGAGCGGACGGTTCTGATCAACGCGATCCGCCTGCTGGGAGGCGCGCAGTAGCCACAGGCGGCCGAGAGCGCGCAGACTCATCGCACCATCATGCCGCAGGCGCCGGAGCGCGCTCGCACACCGAAGGCAGGGGAGAGGACGCTGGTCCTCGCAATCGTCGCGACAATCCTCGGCATCGCTTTGCTCACCGCGGTCTGGCGAATCGGGCCGTGGGTGGCGAAGAACGACCGTCGATTCTGGATCACTGCGTCTGCATGCCTGGTTGTCATGGGCGCGTGGTTCGCCGCGTATCAGATCACGAACCTCGCACTGCACCTGATCCCGTTGGATGACGCGATCTTCTTCGAGCGCCTCCCGCTCTACGCGACGGTCGTCCTTCTGCTGAGCATCTGCGTGCGACGTCTTGAACGCCGGACCATGCGCGTGGGCGTCACCACCATCGGCGTTATCTTCAGCCTCTACGCCGTCGCCGAGATCGCCGCACCGATCCCCCTGCCTCTCTTCGCCGATCAGCTTTCCGCCCGGACCGACGGCCCGCCCGAGGTCACGCAGTCCACCGGCTGGTCCTGCGGCGCGGCGGCCCTCGCATGGGCGGCGCGCCTCCACGGCATTCGTGCCTCCGAGCGGCAGATGGCGAGGCTGGCGGTCACCGCACCTTTACGCGGCACCTCCACCCGGGGGATGCTCCGGGCCCTGCACCGAATCGGGCTGGAGGCCCGCGCGGTCAAGCCCGCCACGTGGGAGGACTTGCTTGCGGCGCCGAAGCCCGCGCTCATCGGCTGGAAGCTCTCCGCCACGGTGGCTCACTCCGCGCTCGTCCTCGACATAGATCCCGAGCAGGCCATGGTCGAAGTGGGCGACCCACTCAGCGGGACGATACGATATTCGCGCGAGGAGTTCCTCGACCGCTGGCTGCGCGATCTCATCGTCATCCAGGCTTCGGGTGGAACCAAAGTGGCCCCCTGACCGTCGTACCGGCAGCGTGAAGCAACGCCGGGGAGGTCCATTATGCGCACTTTCCTCTGTGTGACGCTGACGATCCTTACGTGCGTTTGTGCCTTCGCCGACGGGGGCTTCTTTCCACCCGTCCATGGCGTTGCAAGCACCTCCGATCAACGAGCCATCGTGATCGATCGCGGCGACGCGGAGACCATCGTGCTGCAGACGGCATACGAGGGCGATGCATCGGATTTCGCGTGGGTCATCCCGGTTCCTGAGTTGATCACCGCCTCGGAGGCCGTGGGCGTCGCCGAGGCGCGAGTGTTCGACACCCTTCACGATCTTACCGTCCCGCGGCAGATGACCTGGACGAGCAGTTCAGCCGTGTGCGGATGCTCGGGCTCTGATGACGGCGCCGTCGTCGAGAACGGGGTGACCGTCTGGGAGACCCTCCGCGTCGAGGACTACGAGGTGGCCGTCCTCTCAGCGGAGGCCTCGGACAACCTGGCAGGTTGGCTGAATGCGAACGGATACGGTTTCCCCGATGGCCACGAGAGCACCCTGCAGTACTACCTCGATCGCCAGTCGTTCTTTGTCGCATTCAAGATAGCACCGGCGGCTGAAGGGCGCGACGATCAGAATGCAGGCGGTGGAGACGCGCCGCCCTCACTTGGTGACGGCGCTGCCGAGGAGATGGATCCGATCACGCTCACATTCCCCACAGACGAACTCGTCTTCCCGATGCGGATCTCTCGGGTGAGCACGAAGGGGCGCGTTGAGGTACTGATATACGTCATAGGCCCGCACCGCGCCGCGGGGGACAACTACGCGACCACCGAGGTCGAGGCGCCCGCGGACTACGCCGGCGATGACTTCCAGAGTGCGTACAACCGATGGTTTGAGGAGGCCATCGAGAACGCGGGGGGCAAAGCGCTCGTGGTGGAATACGCCGCGCCGCTCCCCACATGGACAGCGGACAATTCGCCACTGACAGATCTGCTCGCGTCGGGCGAGGAATGGTTCATCACGAGGCTGCGCACGCGCCTGTCACCGGAGCAGATGAGCGAGGACATCGTGCTCACCGCGGCGGCGACCGACGAACGCTTCGAGGTCGTGGTCGATGACGGTGCGGTCGCTCTACGGGGGAAACTGGCCTTCGGGGTGCTGCTGCTGGGGATCGTACAGGGCGTCGCACTGCGCTCGACACGCGGCCGCCGATCCGCCTGGGCCACGATCCTGTGCGCGGTGCTGATCGCCATCATCTGAAAGGCTCAGCCTTCAGGAACTCGCTCTGCAGGCTGTGTGTCGCCCTCCCATGCCAGGTCCGGGTTCGGCTCCCAGTCAACATCGAACCAGCCGCCGAAGACGTTCGCCTCGGTGTCACCGACGCTGAAGCGCGTGCTGTCGAAGATCAGGAAATCCGGCAGCATGTCGTGCTTGTGATTGATCGACAACTTTCGCCCGTAAAGCTTGCCAGAGTAGATCAGCACATAGCGATCGGGCTGCTCGGGATTGGGATAGCACAAAACGAGGCCCAGGTTATCGCCCTCGAATGTCTCGCCGAGGATGGTGTAGCTGTGATCGCCGATCTCGATCGGGAGCCGGTCGGCAATTCGTGCGAGCACTGAGTTCGTCTCGGGTGTGCCGAAAAGCACCAGATTCATGCGCTCCATCTGCGCGTCCGTGAGTTCCTCGTCGGTGCACACCCGCGGCCGGCCGTCCGCGAAGCCATCCCATTCCTCCACCCAGGTGCCGACCTTCTCCGCGATCACCATGTTCTCTTCGTCATCACCGGCAGTGCCCTGCACGACAATGAACGGGGTGTTGAACACATCTTCGGCAGGCCCGCACAGCCCCCGCCGCTTCATCGGCGGCCATTGCTGGTCCGGCGCAGGCTCGATCTCGATCGCGAGCGTCCCGTCCTCCGCGTCCACCTCGCGCTCCTCACCGTTCACGGTCACGCGGAACTGCTCGTCCTCCTGCAGTGGACAGGTCGCCAGGTCGATCGTCAGTGCCGCGACGTTCTCGCACTCGATGTCCAGTCTGCTCCCATCTTCGGTGACGGTCGCATCCACGTTCGCGGGCGTGCCCCAGCGCTTCAGCCGGTCGATGGTCAGCCAGTAGGCCCGGTTGTAGCGCAGAGAGAAGCAGCGGAATGTCACCCGCTTCGGGGAGCGTTGCAGTTCGAACTCGGTGCTCCACTCCCACGCGTTCTCGTAGCAGGGGGTGTCCCAGTAGATGTAGTGACTCTCACCGGCGAATTCGTGGTACTTCACGGGGATGTCCAGCGAGCGCATTTTCTCCACCATCGAGCGCGACTCGACGGCGGGAATTAACTGGTCACGCTCTCCGTGCTGGACGAAGAAGTGCTGCCCGCGGGCATTCCGCGCCATCTCGATGGCGTTGTCCCACTCGACCAGGAAGCGCTTGAAGGGCGTCATGTTCTGCGGCTCCCAGCCCCACCACCGGAACATGTCCGTCTGCCCCGAAATGGGCGTGACGGCGGCAAAATAGCCGGGATTGCGCAGGGCCATGTTCCACGCGCCCATCCCGCCCATCGACACGCCCGAGAGGTAGATCCGGTTCTCATCGATCGAGCAATCACGCTTCGTCTCCTCGATCGCTCTGTAGATGTCCACTTCGCCGACGCCCTGGAAGTCCGTGTTGCGCCGGCCATAGGGGATAAGAAGAATGCACCCGTTTCGTTCGGCGATGTTGCACACCTCGTCGCTCAGCACCCACGGGTCAACCACGCTGATGCTCGGCACGTAGCCGTGCAGGAAGACGATCAGCGGCCAGTCGCGATCCGGCGTGTAACTTTCAGGGATGTGCAGGTAATACGGCTGAACCGTCCCATCATTGAACGTCACGTAGGCGAGTTCGGCCAACTCGCCCTTCGGCGGCTCGTAGTGCTCGCCGCGCTCCGCCATCTGCACCAGCCGCATTCCTGCCGCAATGGCCTCCGACGCATCGCCACCCGCGTACCACCCGCCGCCCTCGAGCATGCGCGCCTTCTTCAGCTTGAGCTTCGCCAGTGCGAGGTTCCGCCGAGATGGGAGCGATCGCTCGGGCGCGTTCCCATCATCCTGCGCCGCCTGGTCCTCGGCCTCGGCAATGGCGGCCGCGAGGTCCTCAACAGTTGCTTGCTCCTGGGCAGTGACCGGGCTGAGGGAGAGTGCGGTCAGTAGTGCCAATCCGGTGGCGAAAGTGTGCCTCACGGGGATCTCCTCCGTGGTTGCTGGGTGAAGGTCAGTCCACAAATTCCGCGTCGGTTGGCCGGGGACCTGCAGAATCAACGACCCCGCCGTCACAGACAGGGCTGTCTGGCGGCGGGGTCCGTAGCTTAAAAGACCGCATAGCGAGCTGAGGAAACCGACTGAGATTTTTTCGCCTCAGCTAGATGCGGTCATCGACAGCGCAGTTTAGCTGCCGACACCACACCCTGTGCATCTGGTCTCCTTCACCTCGAATATGCAGTCATGTCTATTGCCCAACTGCATCACCTCCTATGTGATGTGCGACCTTTAGGGTGCGGGGCGGCGTTCATCCCCTGTATCAGGGGTATGCCCCGTGTTTACGACATCTGCGAAACCTGTTTGTGACCGTTGGTGCAGACGCTATCGGGGCTGAGGAAGTTCAATTTCCTCGCCGGGCTCCATCACGAGCCCCTCAAGACCCTCCCGGGCCAGCCCATCGATGAACTCCTGCGGACGGTCTTCGATCACCGGAAATGTGCCGAAATGCATAGGTATGTTCAGGTTTGCCCCGATCATCTTCGACGCCAGTATAGCATCTTCGAGCCCCATTGTGAAGGTGTCGCCGCAACAAATTGTTGCAACATCGATGTTCTGGCGTGTCCCCAGAAGCTCCATTTCAGCGGAAAGTGCGGTGTCACCGGTGTGGTAGAGGGTCACGCCCCCGATGGTCAGAAGGAACCCGCAGGCGACGCCGAGGCTCTGTATCGCCGGGAAGTGGCTCCAGTCGCCCTCCTCGACGATCGAGGAACTGTGGTGGGCGATCGTCAACTTCACGCGGCCGAAGCCGAAGTCATGCGCGCCGCCGATGTTCATCCCGAACGTGTTCTCGACGCCCTTGTGTGCTGCATATTCCGCGATCTCGTAGACCGCAACGAACGTCGCGTCAGTCCGCCGGGCGATCTCAATACCGTCGCCGAGATGGTCGCCGTGCGCATGAGTCACGAGCACCGCGTCCACGTCAATGCTGTCGGCACCTTCGGTGGCATTCTCATTCCCTGACAGGAACGGGTCGATAATCGCCCGCTTCCCGTCAGCACCCATCGAGAAGCATGAATGCCCGTGGTATTTCAGATGTGCGCCCATTTCCATCAGCCCTTCCCCGGGGTGCCGTTGCTGGCGTTCGCTGATCTTCGCGATCGTACGGTGTGGTCCGCTGATGTCCGCCTATATGTCCCGCCCGGCCAGCGCCCCCTCGTGCACGGCCGCCTGCGCGTGGCGTGGCCGCTCGGCATCGCCGACCACAATCATCGTGATCGGCAGGCTCTCCAGTTCTGCCGCCAGCGCGTCATTCGCCCTGCGGCCAAGCGCAAGCACGACCGTTCCGGGATCTTCGAAGCGCTTCTCGGGATCGTCGGGCGCTTCGACCATGATGCCCTCGGCGTCGAGCCCCTGCACGCGATGATTGGTGAGCACAGTCACACCAAGCTCCTCGAGGCGTTCGAGGAGGAATGCGCGCGGGCCGCCCGGGACCAGCGCCGCCGGTTCGTCTCCCGACTCGAGCAGTGTGACCGCGTGCCCCTCCTCGGCCAGAAGATGCGCGGCATCCGCACCCGCCCCGCGGTTACTCACCACGAACACCGGCGGCTGCACCTCGGCCCCGCCCGCCAGCACTTCATCGGCCAGCACGAAATGACCGCCCGCCCCGTAAGGCAGCGATTCAGGCCCAAGCGGCCGGGAGCCGGTGGCGACGATCAGCACGTCCGGGTCAAATTGCAGCACCGCTTCGTCGGTGGCGTGGCGCATCAGTTGCAGGTCCACGCCAAGGCGCGTCATCTCATCCTTCTGCCACTGCAGCAGATTCGCCAGTTCGCCCTTGCCCGGTGCCATCGCAGCGAGCCTGAAGGAGCCGCCCACGTCTCCGTCACGCTCCCACACGGTCACATCGTGCCCGCGGTGCGCGGCCACGATAGCCGCCTGCATCCCGGCGGGGCCGGCGCCCACGACCAGCACGCGCTTGCTCTCGCCGCCCGCGCGCCCGCCCGGATAGCCCGGCCAGTCCACCTCCCGCCCCGTCCAGGGATTCGCGGTACACTGGCAGTGGCCGGCGTCCGAGTACGAGCGCTCCAGGCAGCCGAGGTTGCAACCGATGCATGGTATGATCTCCTCGGCGCGGTCATCCGCAGCCTTCTCGGCCCACGCCGCATCGGCCAGCAGGGCCCGCCCCAGCGCGACGAAATCGCAATTCCCCGCGTTGAGGTAGTCCTCGGCCTCCGCGGGTTCGAGAACCCGCCCGACACCGATCACCGGCACATCCACGACCTCCCGCACGCCCTGCGCATACTCCATCAGGTGGCCGTGATGCACGTAGTAGGGCGCCGAGGCGAAGCGCGCGGTCTCCCCGATCGCCGCCGAGACATGGATAGCGTCGTAGCCGGCATCGGCGAGTATCGGCGCGAACGTCTGCGCCTCCTCCAGGTCAGTTCCACCGTCCACGAATTCTTCAGCGGAGATCCGGCACCAGCACGGGAAGTCGTCTCCACAGCGCCCGGCGATGGCCGCGCGTATCTCCCGGCCGAAGCGCGTGCGACGCTCGGTGTCCCCGCCCCAGTCATCATCCCGGCGGTTCAGGAGCGGTGAGAGGAAAGAGCAGCCGAGGTACCCGTGCGCCATGTGCACCTCGACCCCATCGAAGCCCGCCTCCATCGCTCGGCGCGCTCCATCACCGAAGGCGTCGATCGCCTCGCGTATCTGCTCCTCGGTCATCTTCGCCGGCCGACTGCCGCCGCTGACGCTGACCGATGATGGTGAGAGTTGGCGCTGACCAATGACCTCGGCGTTCGCCTGCCGGCCGCCGTGCTGAAGCTGCATCGCTATCCGGCCACCTGCAGCATGAACCCGATCTGTCAGTTCCTGCAGCGCCGGGATCATCTCGTCCTCATAGACAGCGAGCATACGCTCCCCTGTCAGCCCGAGAGGATGTACGGCGGCATGTCCCGTCAGTTGCAGCCCGACGCCACCTTCGGCACGGGCCAGGTGATACGCGATCAGCCGATCCGTCACGTAATGGCGCTCGTCGGCGCAGTTTGTACCCATCGGGGCCATGACGATGCGGTTGGGCAGTTCCAGTGTGCCGATCGAACCCGGGGAGAAAAGAGCTTCAAACACGGACACGGTGACTCACTCCTTGCTGCACGCGGACCTCAATGCTTCCGCATAATCCTTCTCCTCGAACCGTCGAAGACCTGCTCACCTCAGAAGAGGTGTGGAGGCGTCGGCGGAGAAAGAATTGATAAGGGTTGCGACGGAAGTGTACAATTGCAGGGAGGGTCCGAAGTGGCGAAGATCAAGGCCGGAGTCATTGGCGCCGGAATAGGCACCTATCACATCGAGGGCTACCAGGCGCACGAGGACGCGGAGGTCGTGGCACTGTGCGACCTCAACGAGGACGTACTGGCGGAGACCGGTGAGGAGTACCAGATCGAGCACCTCTTCACCGACTACGAGGAGATGCTCGACGAGGCGGACATCGACTGCGTGAGCGTCTGTGTGCCGAACAAGTTCCACGCTCCGCTGGTGATCGACTGCCTGGAGGCGGACAGGCACGTGCTGTGCGAAAAGCCCCTTGCGCGCAACGCCGAAGAGGGGCTGAAGATGATCGATGCGGCCGAGAAGTCCGGCCGCACGCTCATGATCCAGTTCAACAACCGTTTTCGCCCGGAGGCGAAGGTTCTCAAGGGCCACGTGGATGACGGCACCTTCGGGGACATCTACTTCGCGCGCTGCGGCTGGATCCGGCGCAACGGCATCCCCGGTTGGGGCGGCTGGTTCACCAGCGAGGAGGTCGCCGGCGGCGGGCCGCTGATCGACCTGGCCGTACACATGCTCGACCTGACAATGTGGCTGATGGGCAATCCGAAGCCGGTCACGTGCATGGCCTCGACCTACTCGGTCTTCGGTCCTGAGATGGAGGCGCTCGGGCCGTGGGGCACCCCCGACCCCGATGGCACCTTTGACGTCGAGGACATGGCGGTCGGTATGCTCAAGTTCGAGGACGGCCAGACGATCCTGCTGGAGGCGTCCTGGGCATCGCGCATCAAGCGCGAGCGCGTATACTCCACGGTCATGGGCACCGAGGCCGGCGCAAGCCTCGAGCGCGTTTTCGCCATCGATGGCGTGGACGACACCGCGATCGACACGCTCGAGCTTTATACCCAGGAGCAGGGCGAGGCCGTCGATCGCGAGGTGAAGCTCGAGCCGGACCTGGAGATGGGCCGGCACACATCGGTGCAGCACTTCGTGGACTGCCTGGTCGAGGGCGAGGAGCCGATCTCGCCGGGAACCGATGGCCTGCGCATCATGAAGATCCTCGATGCGATGTACGAGTCGGCCGAGACGGGCGAGGCCGTGGATATCCAGTAGCATCGGGCGTATGGCGGGAGCACTCTGGGAGGCCGGGGTACCTACCCGGCCTTCCGACTTTTCGGAGGACCGGCATGCCAGTTGAGATGATCAGACAGGCGGATGAGACGGACCTCGACGAGCTTCACGGGCTGCTACAGGCGGCATTCTCAAGCCAGGCGGAGATACTGGGCCTGAGCGCCGAGGATGCCCGGTGGCATACTGCGTTCCGTGACGCGGAGGAGACGCTGCGGGAGATGGGCTACCTGCAATACTGTTCACTTAGCGTGAAATGTGGTATACTTCCGGCGTCGATCATCATACCGCCGGAGGTGGACCTGAGATGCCGAGGACGCCGGCCACGTTGCCGGAGGGAGTG
>CAZAHB010000175.1:0-11527 GCA_964484945.1 uncultured Armatimonadia bacterium
GAACGTTCCGACTACCATGTTCATCTTCTCGCGGATCTGCTCGCGCCGTCGCTCTTCCAGCAGGCGGTCCACGACCAGCGAGATTACAAGAATCTCGATCGGGATAAACGCAACGTCGCCCAACCCGTAGATTGCGATATGGTGCCAGTCCTGGAAGATCAGCCAGTGTATCCCGTGCAGCACGATCGCGGCGATGACCAGGATAACCGCGATGACAATGATCTCTTTGCGCGACATCTCTCGTCCTCCTCAGCGCAAATCACATCGGCCTCGCGGCTCAGTGGCAAACGCCCGAGGCCCTCTCCTCATCGTTCACAGTTGTGTTCTCCCTGTCTCCGGCACTGAGGGGCCGGGGGGCTGTCGTTCTCTCCCACGACGACCTCCCCCGCCCGCACTTCGCAAGGCGAAGTAAAGGTAGACGACACCTCTGGCGGGAGGAGGGATGCGTCACGTTGGCGCCTCCCCGGAAGCAGCGGTGGTTGTCGCTCACTACCTGCGCCCTTCACGCGTACTCGTCCGTTATCTCGCGCACGATCTGCACCCACTCGCGCAGGCGCCACGGCTCGTGCTCGATGGTCTGCACGTCCTTGAGCGTGATGTCCACGTGGCAGCCCTGGGCCGCCTCCATGCCCTCGCGGATAATCCGCTGAATCTTCTCGCGGTCGAACCCGCAGCACATCACATCCGCGGGGTTCGGGCGCCACGAGAAAACGTAGTCTTCGCCTATCTGTTCGGCGGACTTCGCCACATCGGCCCTCGGCACGACGGCGACCCGCCGCAGGTTCGGAAGCTGCCGCAGCATGTCCATCTTGTCGGTCAGGTCCTCGCAACACCCGTATGCGACGAGACCGAACTTCTCGAGGATCGGCATCTGATACTGGAGCATGAACTCATCGTGCATCGGCGGCGAGACCTGCGCGAACTCCTGGGCGGCGCAGAACACCCACAGGTCCTCGCGCTTCACCGGCGCCGAGTTCGCCGCGGGGTCATCAAGCTCCAGCGCGTACGGCTCCGCCTGGTTCTGGTGGCTCGACAGCGACCAGTCCCCGGCCTCCTCGGCCTCGCGATGCACCCGCTGGACGCTCTCGCTCATGTGCGTGAGGAGACGGTGCAGCCACTCGGGGTTGTCAACCATATCCCACATGACCTGCTCGAGGCCCCGCAGATAGGCCAGGTCCGTCGAAAGGTCCGCGCGCCAGACCGTGTAGGCGGGGGAGCGATCCACGTTCACCGTCAGGATATCGCCCACCGCGTCCCGGAGGCGCTCGACGTTCCGCGCGGTCTGCTCCTCGTCGATGACATGATGCGGCTCGGCGAGCTTCTCGATATCCTCAAGCTCTTTGATCGGCGGGTCGTAGAGCCACGCGCCACCCGGTTCCTCGGGCCTGACACGATTGTACGGCATGCCCCACGGCCCTTTATCAGGCATCTGCACCGAGGCCCGCTGGGTAATCCACGGCTCGATGATGAAGTCGTCCTCGATCCAGTCCTGCACAATGTGCATGCGCAGGAAGCGCTCGTGCCCCTGCCAGAACGGGTCCTCGCACTTGAGGTCCGACTCGGGGTGCTCGCTCCACGCGGCGAACCACCGCATGTAGACCAGCGGCCGCGTGCGCTCCAGCGAGTTGTGCCTTCGCCACAGGTCGCGGCGCTCATCCATGATCGGTTTGGCCGCGATCTCGGCGTACTCCTCCGCAAGCTCGCGGATGATGTCAATGTCGTGCTGGTTCTCGGTCATTGTATCCTCCGTCAGACAGAACTGGCCTACTCGCCCGTGGCACGGACGTTTGCGGAACAAGGTCCGAAAGGACCGCTCGTGATCCTCCAAACATTCTGCCCGTGCGTTGTTTCCAGCGCAGCCTGCGCTCGGCCACTTCTCTCCCGTCCATTCGCTCACAGTTGTGTGCCCCCCCTCTCCCGCCTGTCCCGCCCGTGGGCGGGGCCAGGGAGAGGGGGCCGGGGGGTGAGGCAATCGTTCAGCCGCCCGGGCGCATCACATACGTATGCATCGCCTGCACCTCGAACTCCCCGCCGTTCACTTCGACCGCCTCTCCAGTCGTCACGTCCTCGACCGCCGCGTCCCCGGCCTCGTGCGTGCCGTCCTTGAACGCGAACAGCACCCGCACCTCCGCCTCCGGATCATACCACATCACACCCCGGTCCTCCGAGAGCGTGTTGCGCCGCTTCATGTGCTCGACCACCGCCACGTAGTCGCGGTTGTTCCGCGCGATCTTCGCATGGCGCTCAGGCGTCTGCGAGAACACCGGCCAGCTCAGCCACGCAGGGGCCCTGTTCGCCAGCATCCGGTAGTAGTAATCGCCCTCGGTCAGCACATCGTTGATCGCCCGATCCTGCGCCTCGTTCCCGCGGTGGCCGAGGTAGCTGGAGGTCCCATAACGCGTCATCGGGTCCGGGCCGTGCGGGTTCGGCGAGTCGATGTTCGCCACCGGAAAGCCCGCTGCCGGGATGCCGAACGTCCCCGTCGACTCGCAGTAGATCGTGTAGCCAAGCTGCGACAGCTTCGCGTGAAAGCGGAACAGGTCCTCCGCCTGCTGGAGCTTCACCTCGCGCGAGGCGAGGTTGATCCCGTGCGTGAAGTTCCGGTACGAGTCCAGCCACAGCGCGCCGAGACCGGTGTCCTCGCGGATTTTCTTCCACGCGTTCACCGCGTAGTCCATGTAGCTCGCGCTGAACTTCGTGCCGAGGATGTCCGGGAAGCAGTAGGTGGTCGGGGGCTTGCCGCCCGCGCCCTCCAGGTGCCAGTCGGGGTGCTGCTCGAAAAGCGGCGAGTGCTGCCACAGGTGCGCGGGCGGCGCCCCCCCCTGCACGACCATGCCCTCGCCGGCGGCCGCGTCGCAGAGCGCCTTCACGCCCTCGGTGCCGCCGAACTCCTCGCCCGGGCGGATGTAATCCAGCGAGCAGCCGCCGCGGCCCCAGATGCTGTGCACCGCGAAGACCTCGAAGCCCAGATCGGCCACCTTCGGCACGACCTCATCGGTGTAGTACGCCATCAGGTCATCGTGCGAGGCGCGCTCCTTCCAGTGCCCCCACACGTTCATGATCGGCATCGGTGTGTGTTGTTCGATGCCCCACATCTTCGCGTGCTTGTTGTAGACGTAATCCCGCGCGCGGGTCCACGCGTCGTGGCTGCCCTCGCCCGCCAGGAGCACGCATTTCCACGGGGTCGTGGCCTCATGCACGCCGGCAAATGGGATCGTGTCACGGTATCGGATGTACTCACTGCCGCCTGCGCGCCGGGTGTCCACGTAGGGGATTGGCTCATCATAGAAGCTCAGGATTGCCGCGTCGTCGGCGTGCTGGTAGTCCAACCCGTCCGCGCCGGCGAAGCGCGTGCCCGGGTCGCCTGCGTAGGTGCTCTCCGGCGTGATCGTGAACTGATTCTGCACCGCGTAGGCGTTCTGCGTGACGACCGTGACGCCGATCGGGTCGCCCCCAGGCTCCCACGTGGCGCGGTCGGCGATGTTCAGCACTCGCTCGATGTCGCTTTCGAAGTGATACCGGTAGGCAAAGCCCCGGTGCATAGTGCCGCCGATCTCGCGGCTCTCGGGGCGGAAGTGCCACTCCAGCGTGTCTTCCCCGCCATCGCGGACCAGCGCCGTGCGCACGACCACCTCATCACCGCGCACCTCGTGGTCGAGGTAGCGGCAGGCGGTGTAGTGCCCGCCCGACTCGGTCTCGACCAGCGGCGCGATTGGCGGGGCGTCGGGGTTGCGCAGCGATGCAGGGGCGACCTCGACGGTAGACAGACCGAAGGTGCGGTCGCCCTCCAGTGGTATGAGCAGCCGCGTGCTGCCTTTCAGGCGAATCTCGAGGCCCGCGTCAGTACGCCGCACCCGGCTCTCATCGAGACGCGGCCCGGTATCGACGCCGGCGGCATCCGCCTGTCGCAGATCCCCGCCCTGGCCGTCGATCTCCGGCAGCTCGGCGGCGTCCGCAATCGGCTCCACGTCGTAGCGCTGCTGCACCCAGCCCGTCGCGCGGCCGCGGCTGGGGCGGACCTGCACATCATCGATCCACAGCCTCCCGCCCGCCGCCCGCGCCCAGAACTCCATCCGCGCGTAATGCACCCCCGCCGAGGGCACGGTGAGGCTCTCATGCACGCGCTCCCAGTCCCAGTCACCGTCATGCTTCGGGCCGATCGTGAACCACTTGACGAGGTCCCTGTTTTCGTCCAGCCAGAAGATCTTCGTATGGTATGTGCGCACGCCCCGGCCGGCCAGCTTGAAGCCGACCTCCAGCGTGCGGCCCGGTTCGACTTCGAAGGTCTCGCTTTGAGCGGCGGCGACCCACCCCACCGACGGTGGCGGCTGCTCCGCCCAGTCCCACCATGTGCTCATGTCCGGCTGAGGGTCCTGCTCCGGGGTGCATGCGACCGTCAGCGCGTTCGAGCCATCGGGGCCCACCGAGAATTCCCGGTCTCGTTCGTCGTAATAGCGCGGGAGGTCCCAGTGAACGGGGCTCCCGCTGCCATGCACGTTCTCCATATTCCCGTTGGGCACGAGGTTCTCGCCGGGTGGCTGCACCGGGCCGATCTCCACGAACGAGGCGTCGTCGATAACCGCCCACGCGTCAACATCGTTGAGGTACATGTCGAAACGGATGCTCGCCACTTCGCCCTCGACGCCGTAGAAGAACTGGTAGCGCGTCCACTCCTCGCTCAGCTCCGCGTGGATCATCGAACAGCCGCCAACCCAGCCGGGGTCGTACTGCGAAAGCTGGATTCGGAAGCGCCCGCTGCCCTTCGCCCACACAGACGCGAGGTACTGGGTGTTCGGCTTCAGGTCCGTCTTCTCCGCCTGGAAGACATCCGCGCGGTTGTTCTCGCCCTCCGCCTCAATGCGCACGGCCGCATCGCCGGAATGCGCGTCATCCGTCCGCATCAGCGGGTTCCCATTCGACGCCCACCCCACCGGCGATTCGTCGGCCAACTCTTCGAAGCCGGGGTTGGTGAGCAGGTTGTCTCCCTGCGCGAAGGCCGGCAGGGCGATGAGGGCGAGAGCGGCTGTCAGAAGGGTCCGGCGCATCATCGGCTCTCCTCGCGGGCCACGTACTCAATCCTCGGATACCCTTCGAAGTCTACCACGAAGCGCCCGGCGTCACCCGGGTACTCAAAGACGCCTCCGCGCTGGAAGTCGTTCTCCTGCTCGGTACGCTTCGCCAGTCGCCCCTCCGGCAGCATGTAGTCGTCGGCGTACTTCATCACCACGCGGTCGCGGTTACCCACCGGATGCCCCGTGGTCGTGACCGCGTAGCCGTCCACGTCGATCTCGGTCAGGAAGCGCCCGTCCACGTCCATCCCGGCCCCGGTCATCCGCGCGAACTGTTGCATCTTCGGCACGACCGGACAGGACGCGTCATCGGTTCCGTGCACGATCACGATCTTCAGCCCGGGGTTCGCCTCCGCCAGCAGTCGGCAGTGCTCGCTGTCACCGAAGTCCCGGATCCTGCGCATATCCTCGCTCAGGTAGTAGTGGCTCTGAGGATCGCGCGAGTAGCCCGCGTCAATATGCGTGCCTTCGCCGGTGCCGTAGGCCATCGCGTCGATCAGCCCCGGCATCCCGCAGATGTCCACTCCGCAGGCGAAGGTATGTGGCGCGAGCTTACAGACCATCTGCGTCACATTCCCGCCACCTGAGCCGCCCATCGCGTAGACCCGGTGCTCGTCGAAGACCATGCCCTGCGCGAGAAGCTGCTCGCGCACGTGATACAGCGCCCCGATGCAGTCCATGGCCTGCAGGTAGCCGAAGTCGTAGGCGTGCTCGCGGGTGTCCGTCTTCCCCGCCGCGCCGCTCTGCAGGTAGTTCACGCTTACTGTCACCACGTCGTAGCGCTCCGCGAAGGTTCGGCACCAGCTCTTGTAGATCGGCTGGTCGTAGATGCCGCCCCAGTTATGCAGGCACAGCATCAGGCCGGTCGATTCGCGGATACCGGCGACCGGCTCGTCGATCCACATCTTCACGGTCCGCTCGCCCGGCTCACGCGGCCACTCTTGCGCGACGAACTCCTGATCCTGTGCAAGAAGCATGGGCGTCACCCGCCGATCGCATCATGTACCTCGAATATAGCAAATACGCCGCCGCATCCGGGAAGACCTCTTTGCGCGCGCTGCTTGGTCCTTCGAACGACGGGCAACGCGGGGTTGTCCCCTCTCCCGCCTGAGCCACGTCGTTTGTGGCTCAAGGGGGAGGGGGGGCTGAGCGCAGCGAAGATCGGGGAGGGGTGTCGTAGCCGTCCGCCGGCAGGATTCCTCACCGCCCCGGGCGAAATACCCCTCATCACTGTGGAGGTGGTCTCTATGCGTCGCGCCGCTATCGCACTCACTATCATGCTTCTTCCCGCCCTCGCCATCGCCCAGGAGGGCGAAGAGGTGCAGATTCTCGCCAACACGAGCTTCGAGAATGCGCTCAACGGATGGGGCGTGTGGCCGGACGAAACCGGCTCCACGCGCAACGTGGACACCCAGTTCGCTTACGACGGCGAGGCGTCGCTGCGCGTGGACGCCACCAGTCCCGGTGACAGGGCGTTCGTACTGCAATCCACCGCCGACTTCGAGCAGGGCGTCATCTACCGGATGTCGGTCGCCATCCGGAAGGACGCGACGGTGCCCGACAACGCCGTCGGCTTCCTCGTGAACTGGCGGGAGGGCGGCGAGACGAACGCGATCATCGCCCGCCAGTATCCGATGGACCTGCAGAAAGAGCCGCTCGAGAACGGCTGGCAGCGCTGGACGGGTCTCTTCGTGGCCGACCCGGAAGCGGGCTCCCTGCAATTCCTCCTGCGCGTCGAGCACGCAGTGGGCAGCGTCTGGTTCGATGATATCACGTTTGAGAACATGGGGCCGGTGGGGGAGGTCACGCCCGATGTCTGGAGCTATGTGCCCATCGGCGTCGAGATCGGCGCTGCCCCCGCCCGCCGGTTCTCCGCGCACAAGGAGGCGAACGACGAGGCGTACCAGATGGCTGCGCGCTACAACGACCTGCTGATGCGTACCGCGCTGCTGGAGGCCCGCCTCCGCGAGGTCCATCGGTGTACGGCATACTACGGCAGCGAGCCGTCGCGGGCTCTCGACAGCCGCTTCAACCAGGTGGACGCCGTGCTTAACGCGCTCTACGGTAACTTCGCAGCGGCGTTCCGATCCGGTGAGGCGCGGGACTACCAGGCATTCTCCGAGGTCGGCGAGGAGCTTGAGGCCACTATCGATGTCGCGGCCGCGGAGGTTGAGGAGCAGTACGCGGCAATCCGGCCCGCCGACGCACCTGAACTGCCCGCCGACCTCGGCGAGGAGCCGCCCACCGTGCCGCCCTTCAGCGACGATGGCAGCGCGATGAACCGGCTGCTCGTCGGCGCCTGGAGCCCCACCGGCTGGCGCGAGTTCGAGGAGCCCTTCGACTTCGAGTTCCACTCGTCCGCTCCGGGGAAGCCCGCGGTTCATACCGAGGACGAAACAGACTTCTCCAACATCACCGACAAGTGCGACAGCCTGGAGGAGATGGGCTACGCGGGCACCTTCGCCTACCTGCACTTTGGCATCCACGACCTGATGTACGCGCCCAACTGGTTTATCGAGAAGCACGCGGATGAACCGGACCTCTTCAAGGTCTCGCAGGATGGCCAGAAGGGCCGCAGTCGTGGCAGCGATCACTCGCTCAACTACTACCACCCGGCGGTGCAGCAGTACATCCGCGACTACCTCGGCGCCTACGCCGAGTTCTGCGCCGATGAGCCGCGGGTCTTCTTCCACGAGATCGCCCAGGAGGCCTATCGCGACTTCAACACCGAGGGCGGCGCACGCCGCGAACCGGGCTACGGTCCGGCCGCCACCGCCGCCTTCCACGAGTGGCTCGCGGCCGAATACGACGACATCGAGGCGCTCAATGAAGCGTGGGGGAGCGATTACGGGTCTTTCGAGGCCATCGAGCAGCCGGATGACCGCTACATCAACCCGGACCGTGAGATCACGCCGCTGGTGGCGGAGTTCGAGCGCTTCGTCGAGGACGGGTACCTGGACTACCTGCAGCTCATCTACGAATCACTGAAAGCCGGGGATCCCGACAGGCCCGTGGCGGCGCGCCACAGCGGCCTGCTCACGTCCGTGAACGGCGCCCGTGCCTTCGAGCACTGCGATGTGCTGGGCTATCACCGCCGCGCCCCACATATGCAGGTGATGAACCTCTACCTGAACTCGCTGTCGCGCTACAACGACGGCAAGCCTCTCGCGTACCTGGAGGACTTCTGGGGGACACAGCAGGAGGCGGATCGCGTGGGCAACGAGCGCATCCAGCGCCGCGGCCTCGAGAAGCACGTCTCGCGCGCATTCGCCTGGGGCCGGACGCTGCAGATGAAGTGGTACGCGTACACCTCGGGCAGTTACCTGCACACGTACAACGGGAACTGGTTCAACCCGCGCTACGATGTCCTCACCATGCGCTACTGCGCGCCCGGCCTGAAGGTCGCGCTCGACCGCGCCCGACGCCTCGACCACGTGCTCACACACTCGCAGATCCCGCAGTTCCGCGTCGCGATCTGGCAGCCGTCGGTCTCCATGCGCGTGCAGAAGCGTCAGGGCCTGTCCGTCAACGAGATGGTGGGGATTCATGGGCTGATCTACCCGGCCGGCTTCCCCTACGAGCTTGTCCCGGAGGAGTATTTCGCGGACGGGCGCGCGGACGTGAGCGACTTCGATGTGATCTTTCTTCCCGCTGCGCAGTACCTCAGCGAGGCGCATCAGCAGCGCCTGATCGACTACGTGCGCGATGGCGGCATCCTGATCGCCAGCGAGCCGCCGGGCGTGCGTGATGAGCTTGCGCGGCCGTCGGGGCTGCTGCTGCGCGAGGTCTACGGCATCGCGAACGTGAGCTTCGACGAGGAGGCCGGGGCGTGGTCGTGGCAGTCCGACCGCTGTCCGCAGGGCCCGCTCGCGATGGCCGAGGCGGGGGAGGGGCGGGCGTACCTCACGCCTGCGACCCTCGTGCGCTCAATCGCCGAGGAGCCGGGTACCGACGCGATCATTGATCTGCTCGCCGAGAATGTCTCGCGCGATGCCTGGAGCGAGAACGCGCGCTTTGAGGTCATCACGCGCGTGACCGACACAGGCGAGCGCTATGTCTTCGCCCTGAACCCGAGCGCCGAAGAGCGCCAGACCGACCGGGTGATGGTCCCGGGCGACATCTCAGAGGCGACTGACGTCAGCATTGAGGGCGGCTGCCCTGTGCCCATTGCGCGCGAGGGAGATGCCGCAGCGATTGAGATCTCCCTCGGCGCGGGTGAGATGGCCGTGCTCTGGCTACGGTAGTCTCCGAACCGCAGTCAAACGGGCCGGAGCGCCCTCAGCCTGACGGCGCTTCGCTGCGCAGTTTCACGCGCATCTCGCGAAGCTGGATCTTGCCCATCAACATCGGGTCACCCTCGGTGAGCGTCACCGTCAGCGCATTCTCGCCCTCCTGCAGCAGGTCGGGAGCCACATCGAAAGCGAACAGCGAGTACGGGTCCAGCGGGATGGCATGCACGCGCGCATCCCGGCCGCCCGGGGCGTGCAGGCGCTCCACCTGGTCGCCGGGCACCGGAGTGCCGTTGATCGCGAATGAGAATTCATCCGCGGGCGTGACGCCCACCGCCTTGATCTCCACCCGCACGTGGGGCGTCGCGCTCCGGTTCCCGTAGAAGCGCCAGGGAATGCTGGCTGCCACCGGTTCCGAGCGCGCGATCGTGGTCCACCCCGGTGCGTAGTGGCGGAACTTCCGCACCTCGGAGTAGAACAGCAGGTCGCGGTCGAGCGTGGTCACACCCTCGGCATTGCCCAGTTCCGTGAGCGCTCCGCGCGTGCGGCTGACGCTCGCGTGGCGCCCGGGCACCTCGAAGTCAACCGGTGGGTATGGTGGCCGATCGACCGGGACGGGGATCAGCCGCGCCGTCTCGTCCAGGCACGGGAAGTTGAACAGGTAAATTCCATCCGCGCCGGCGCCCCACGCATTGGCTGCAGCGCCCCGGTAGCCCTCACGCGAGAGATACTCGCCCATCGCGGGGGAGCAGTTGAGGTAGGCGTGAACAGGAAGCTCTCCCTCGAGCGTGTTCTGCCAGCGTTCGAGCGGAAGCTGGAAATCCGTGTTGTAGCAGCCCGCCGAGATCCCGTCCACCAGGTCCTCATCAGCCCATGCCGCCACGTCGAGTCCGCACTCGAGCGCCAGATCCGGGTCGCGGGGAACGTTCGCCCGCAGCAGATACCGGTCGCGGCCGCGCTGCTCCGCGGCCTTATCGAGGTCCCGGCGGATGCGCCGGAAGAACCCGGTCATGATCGGCGCGCGCGACGCACCCTCGCCCTCGGCGAAGAAGAACGGCGAGCGCATGGCGTCAAGCTCGATGCCCGCGATGTCCGGGAACTTCTCCACGACCTCCAGCACCAGCCGGCGGAGGTACTCCCGAACGGGCGGGTGGGTGTAGTCCAGGCAGGCTCCGTAATACCCGAACGGCTCCTCCAGGCACCAGTCGCGGTGGTTCATCCAGAAGCGCCCGGCGACCGGTCCGGCCGGATAGGTGCTCATGTGCGCGTCGTTCATCCGGAAACTGGCCAGTGCTGGAATCCCCATCTCCCCGAGGCGTTCGAACACATAGCCACAGTAATCCCCGGTCTGCTCGGCGATTCGTCGGCGATTGCGCGCGAATCGCGCCTGCTTGACGTTATCGTGCAGCGCGAAACCGGTCCCGACCGGCTCGGCGATCTCGCTCTCGTAGTAGGTCACGTAGCCGCCGAACGCCACGCACCACGAGACCATCCCCACCTGCGTGCCCGCGAGCCGCTCGAGGTAGGTGTCGAGGTCTTCGCGGTCGAGATCGTCCCCGGCAAAAAGAAAGTTGCTGGCATCGTCATTCAGGATCAGCGCGGGCTGGTTGGGGGCGTTCATGATATCACCACAATCTCATGGTTTGTCACGCGTGGAACGGTCACCACAACTCGACCTTCCTCTGCTCGACGGACGTCAAGTTCAGTGTTGCCAACCACAGCACGAGCCGACGTGAAGTCCTCGTCCGGCAGCCGGATGTCAATCTCGGAGAGCGGAACCGGCTCCTCGATCGTCGCCATCGCGTTCCGGTTCATCATGCGGTTCGTGGCAAACGGGAGGTTCAGCAGATGGACGCGCAACTCGCCCTCCGCGCGAAATGCGTTCACATGCAGCACCGGCGGCCCGTCCACCTCGATCGGCGGCCGGCGACGCAGGACCATCGCCGCGAACAGATCGCGCGTCCACTGGTAGGGCCGGGCCCAGTACGCGGTGCCGACATCTTCCGCGAAGTACACCGCTTCCCCCTCGCCGAACGCGTTGCGCACGATCCCGGGCACGCCCTCCTCGGCGCCACCGTAGGCGGCGGACGTCGCGATGGTCACAGCGCTGTCGGGGGGGCCCACAAGGCAATGCGCCGCGCCGGTGGGGATATGCTCGGTGGCTCCCGTCAGTTCGCCCTCGCCCACCCGCCGCCCCCGGCGCCGGGGCTGCGACGGGCGCTGGCGCGG
>CAZAHB010000176.1:0-11420 GCA_964484945.1 uncultured Armatimonadia bacterium
CGTGGCCGGCGTCCTCGGCATCTCAGGTCCACCTCCGGCGACAGAATTGCCGACGCCGGAAGTATACCACGGATTACACTAAGTGAACAGTATCCGGGTTAGATTCTGATACGTACCCCACCGGGGAGGGTCAGGCCGCTCGCATCGGGAAAGGGGCTTCTGTACGAGACGACCTCGTCTGTACCATTCATCATGTTCAGAGGGCGACGCAGCTATGACCAAACCAGCAACTGACCCCCCTGAGATCCCGGTCATCGAACGCGTGGCAGGGGGCGATTTGACACGACTGTTGCGTTCGGAATCCGTGCAGCGGCTGATGCATGATCGCGTTGATCTCGTCGAGGTGAAGTGCGTCAAAAGCTACATCGGCAAGGCGGCCATGCGATCTGGCGTGCGGGTCATCCGCATGTCCGTTCAGCCCGCGCTGGAAGATGATGCGCGCACCTTCGTGCTCTGCCACGAGCTTGCGCACCACGTGGTCGGCATCGAGCAGCAGCATTGCGACCTGTGGCGTGAAGAATGTGCGAAGCTGGTGCGCGAGGCGGGGACGCTGAACCTGCTTTCTGCCGAGCGCGTCGCGGAAGGTGTGGAGATGGTCATCAACGGCACCGCAACGCGCTTCCGCGGCTGGCCCGAGGAGGCCCGCGAGCACCTCAAGCGCCGCGAAGAGCGCCGGGAGGCGCAACTGGAGGAACTGCGCCAGGATGGCCTGGCGGTGGGCAGCCACGTGGTCTTCCGCTACCACGGGAAGTTCGTTGAAGCGGAAGTAATGCGCGTGAACCGCGTCACCGTGAGCGTCGGTCCGCCCGGTTCAGCGCAGACAACACTCCGCGTGCCCCTCTCGCGAGTGCTGCAGGTGCTGGCGGATTGAGGGCCGCCATCGCTACGTCGGGAGGAAAGGCGATCTGTATCCACCAAGAGGCTTTCAAACCGCCTTCTTGATTGACGTGTCTGCAGGAGGATTATGATGCATCGAATCTGTCTGGTCGCGCTTATACTTGTGCTTACAATCGGTCTGGGCGCCGCTCAGGACGACGGGCGCATTGGTGTCGCCGAGGAGTTCGAGACAGTTGAAGGCTGGGGGGCGAATAACCCGAAGGCCCCGGCCACACTCGAAGGTGACGGCGAGCACCTTATCCTCACCGACCATGAGGGCGGTGAGGTGACATGGGGGACCTCTGCGTATAAGACGATCAAGAATATCGATATCGACAGGTACCCGTGGCTGGTCGTGAAGGTGGACGAGATGACCGGGGGCTTCGGGGCCAAGCTGGTCAACCGCTCAAACGGGGAGAAGGTCTCCGTCCTCCAGGGCCTTGGCGAGCCGGGCCTGATCACGCAGAATATCGCCGAGTCCACCGGATGGAGCGGAGTGCTGGACCTCGCAGTGGGCCTCTATGCCCAGCGGGATGGATCGCGCATCAAGGTAGACTGGCTGCGCTTTGTAAGCGAATTGACTGACGAGGAGCGTGCCGCCATTCCGAAGCAGGTGAACGTTGAGATCGTGCCGCTCTCAGGTCTCGAACAGCTTGCCGCGCGGGAGGGGGCCACGTCGGAGAGCAGCGAGCCGCCCTTCCCCTCCGAGCGCTTCATCTACATGGATCCGGTGACCCACGCCTGGGTCTGGCGCATGACCGATCACCCCGGCATCGAGCGCCACGAGTACTATGACATCCCCGCCTGGAACGCGGACGGGAGCCTGATGATCCTGATGTCGCGCCGCGGACAGGGTCGCTACTGGCTTATGGATGCGGTTGGCGAAAATATCAGACCCTTCCCGGAGCCGGAGGACGGTGGCGATTTGCCCCGCCCGCGCTGGACATACACTGATCCCGACAGCGTGTTCATCTACCGCAGCGATGACGAGAGCACGACCGTCTTCAAGATGAGCGTGCACGATGGTTCCCTCGAGGAAGTCGTGTCCATCCCTGAGGGCAATCTCTCGATGGAGCCGCCGCACCCGGATGACGAGCACTTCCTCTTCCACCGCAACCGCCAGCAATTCTGGGTCGTGGACGCCAGCGGGGAGTTCACACAGTTCGACCTGTGGCCGACCCACCGGCGGCGCTTCACGAAGGCCGATGACTACTCGATCTTCATCAACCGCAACCAGGACCCTGAGACTCCCGACGTGCGCCGTCGGACATCCTGGGTCTGCACCCGCGAGGGCGAGGACCTGGTCATGCTCACAGACGGTGAGGGTGGGCACCCGGACTGGTCCCCGGATGGAAGCACACTCGGCTACTTCGGCAGCGGAGGTATCTGGCTGGTGGACCGCGACGGCACCAACAGGCGACTTCTCACCGAGACCTCAGGCGGCCACGGTGGATTCGGACTGAACGGAGAATATCACGTGTCCGATGCTGCACATGGCGGCCCCTACCGCGAGCAGGTGTTCGTGTCGCACCTTGAGACCGGCAAGGTCCACCCGATCTGCTTCCACCACTCTTCGTACTCCGGCTGGGCCAGCGGTGTGTCGGATCCTGAGGCTACCCACCCGGCGCCGATCGGCAGCCCCGACAGCACCAAGATCGCCTACGATTCGGATATGATGGGGCAGCCGGATATGTGGGTCGCGGTCTGGCAGTTCCCCGACCGGCCCGTCGATCTGGCGGCCGAGCGCGACGGTGAGGCGGTCAGCCTGAACTGGGCGCGCCCCGAACTCAGCAAGGAACTGCGCGGCTATAACGTCTACCGCCGCGACTCGTTCGATGGCGAGTGGCAGAAGATTGCGGAGCTACTCGATGAGCCGCGGCACACCGACGCTGGCGCCGCCGGCGGCCCATGGGACTACGGCGTCACCTGCGAGGAGCACTCGGGGCTTGAGAGCCGCATGGCCATCGCCTGGGGTGGTGACCGCACGGTCATAGACATCGAGCCGGAGGCGCTGGAGTTGCCCGAAGAGGCCACGACCGTGCTGGATCAGCGCTGCGGTGACGGCTACTACATCGCGGCCCGCGAGGGCGAGGCAGCAGTGAACCTCGGCGAGCACGACATCGAGCGGGTCTATGTCTGGGCGCGCCTGCGCGATCCGGACGAGGCGGGCGGCGGATGGTCGGTCATGCGCGGCACCTCAGAATCCTCGGGCGCGAAGCCGGGGGCCGACTGGCAATGGCTGCGCACCGAGGAAGCGGTGGCCGGCGATGGAGCCGTCACGCTCGCGCTGGACACAGCCGTGGAGGTCGATCAGGTGCTGCTCACCGATGACCCGGGGCTCGCACCGGTCGGCGTCGTGGGCGCGACCAACGTCGCGCCGGACGCGCCGGGCTCGGTGACCGTCGATAACACCGAGAGCACCTCGATTACGCTCTCGTGGGAGCCGGTGGAAGGCGCCGAGTATTACCGCCTCTATGCCACGCGCGATCCGGAACTTGAACCCGGCAACGCGACGCTCGTGGGCACGCCGACCGAGACGAACTTCCGCGATGCGGGTCTCGTCCCGAACTCGCGCTATCGGTACCAGGTGACCGCGATGGACGGATGGGGCAACGAATCCGAGCCCACGGAGATGATCGAGGCCGAGACACGCGGCACGGAGACCACGTATATGTATCTGGACGCCGAGGACGCTGAGGTCGAGGCGCCGATGACCTTCGAGGCCGATCCAGACACCGTCAGCGGCGGCTACGTGCATGTGCCGGACGACCACTCCGATGCGAAGTACGTCGAAGAGGGCACCGCCACGCTGACCTTCGAGGTCCCCGCCGACGGGGATTACATGCTCTGGGGCCGCACCATGGGCCTGGACGGGAAGAGCGACTCGTTCTACGTGAGGCTGGACGGTGGCGAGGAATCCGAGTGGCATGTCAGCCACGCCCGAGATGGCAAGCCCGAGTGGCGCTGGCGCCAGGTGGAGACGCTGCAGCCCGCGCGACTGGAGGCCGGGGAGCACACGCTGACGCTGCGCAGCCGCGAGGACGGCACGCGGCTGGATACGGTGATCGTGACGAACGACCCGACCTTCGAGCCGGTCGGGATGCAGCCGCGGTTCGAGCGCGGTGAACTGCTCTACTCGAATGACTTCGACGATGAGGACGCGCTCGAAAGCTGGGTCGTCGAGGGCGCGGTGCGCGAGCGGATCGAGGACGGCAAGCTCCACCTGGAGGCGTATAACGAGGGCGCGACCAAGGGCGTCGCATGGTGCCTGGAGGACTTCGAGGACCCGGTGGAGATCACCTACACGTATAAGCCGCTCACGCCGCACGGCCTGAGCATCATCTTCTTCATGGCCGAGGGGCGCGACGGTGAGGACATCTTCTCGTGGGAGCGCGACGGGACGTTCAGCCAGTACATCAAGGGGAAGATGAACACGTATCACATCTCCTACCACCGGCACTTCACCGATAGGTGCAATGTGCGGAAGAACTACGGCTTCCACCTCGTCGCCGAGGCCATCGACCCGTGCCGGATGACCGGCCACGAGTACCAGATCACGGTCCGCAAGTTCGGCCCGCACGTGCAATTTTTGGTGGACGGGCGGCTGGTGCACAACTGGTATGACGATGGCAGGGCCGGCGGTCCGCCCCACAACTCGGGGAAGATCGGCTTCCGCCACACCCGCGAGTGCCAGGCGCTGTATGACGATCTGCGGGTGTATCGGCTGGAGAAGGGATGAGAACGACCGCAGGCTGGAAGCCTGGGCCACATGGGTTCAGTCTCAATCCGCAATGCTTCATGTGGGCCAGGCTTCTATCTGGCGACCGGCCGCAGCACGATGCTGTGCCAGCCGATGAAGTAGCCGGTGGACTTCTCGTTCTTTCCGACGACCTCCAGGCGCAATCTGTGCGATCCGGCGTCGAGGTCGAGCGTGCCCAGGTCCGCTACCACGCCCGTGGTGTCCAGCGAAGACCGCCATCCGTCGATCGGTTCCCCCACCTCGCGCCCGTCGAGGCTCGCCTGATAGATCCCGTAGCTGCCGTAGCCAGAGGCAATCAGCGTCACGTCATACCGCCCGCTCTCGGGCAGATCCAGATCGTAGACGACATAGTCGCCGACCTCCTGCCCGCGGTAGAACTGGGTCCCGAGGCTTCCCAGCGGCTTGCTGAGCTTACCCGAATCGTCGATTACCGGCAGGCTCTGGGCGAGAAAGACATGGCCGCGGGTGTTGAAACTCACAGTCGCCCGGACCCGGTTGGCCGCGCGGTCGTATGCGCCTACCCTGAGCGTATACTCACCGGGCGGAAGCTCGCGCAGATGGATCAGCGCCGTGGCGCGCGAGGGGGCGTCGCGATCCGCCACGATGCTCGCATCATAGCGGGCGGCCGGGCCCCTGAGAGAGACCTCCGGTGAGGTCGCGGAGATCGCGTTCGCGGCATCGTGAAGCTCAAGCGCGATCGTGCGCGGGTCCTCCACGAAGCCCAGGTCGGTCTCCTGCGCCCCCGGGAGCGTCTCGCCATCCACGCGAATGCGCTCGACCACGGGTGCCGCGGTGTCGGGAAGCCGCACGTCGCCGTCAGTCAGCAGGAGCGTGGCCGACTCGCCGGAAAGCCCGTCGGCGGGGACGCGGAAGCTCACCGCGCCGTCGGTCCGCTCATGCGAAAGCTCGCGCCAGTCGTCGCCGGTACGCAGCATCACGCGCGAGTTGAAATCCTCCGGGCGGGGCAGGTCGGCCTCGACTTCGCAGTCAGCGCGCAGAGTCCAGGTCCCGTCATCGACGCGCGCGACCTCGACCACACTCGGGATGCGAAAGCTGTCCCCTACCTCCACGCGCATGATGGGCTCATCGGCCAGGTGGAGGATGCTACCGGCCTCGGTGCGCTCGACCCGGTCGATCGCGTAGGCGCCATCCACCCGGCCCGCCACCATCAACCGCTGGCCGCGCAGCGCCTCGCCCCTGGGAAGCTCTGCGGCGCTGGTGATGGTGTCCGCCTCATCGTCGAACGCGGCGGTCTCGCCGGTCATCGGCCCGGGGCAGCGGAGGCCCGGTTCGCCCAGCGTCAGCGCGGTTCCGTCCACGAAGGGCGCCAAGACCGGCTCGGCGGCCCCCAAACAGACCCCCGCGGGCCGCGCGGCGTGCTGGAGCCCGTGCGGGGGGTCGGCGCTGACCGGCTCAGCGTGGTCGCTGACGAAGACGTAATCCGTCGCGCCCTCGCGCTCGACACGGACGCCCGTGGCTGCCTCGTCCGAGGACGCGATGCGCTCGACCGACCGGAGGCTCGGGGCGTCCTCGACCGCCTCGATCACCGAGACGAAACGAGACGCGGGGCCCTGCTGCTCCCACAGCAGACCGTGGAAGGTGCGGTCGCCCCACGTGTTGGAGCGATTGCGCAGGCCCGGGGCGGTGATGTGCCAGACCGCGTCCGCGTCATCGAGGACCGTCAGGCGCACGCCGAGGTCGTTATCCGGCTCGATGCGCCAGTCGGCGGTGAAGGGGCCGTCGGGAGTCGCCTTCTCCTGTGTGCGGATCCAGTCGCCGGATTCAGCGGCTTTTGTGATGAAGTCCTCTTCATTCGGCTTGAAGCTCAGCGGCGATTCGAAGGTCTCCCCGTCGCCGTGGAAGGCCATCAGGTGGCGCTCTCCGCCTTCTACATCGAAGACATCCACCAGGTACGCCGGGCCGTCCGGCGGCGCGATCATCGCCAGCGTGCGCTCGTAGCGGTCGGCCTGCTCATACGTGTTCGGGGCCTCCGCGCGGGTGCTCTGCGCGAACTGACCGGGCGCGAAGCTGAGCAGCTCACCCGCGACCTTCCGCTGGGCATCGCCGTCCACGAGCAGCTCATTGTGCGCCGCGCAGGCGCGCAGCCACGGCTGGAAGTGATGCCGTGCACCGAGATATCCCAGGTCCGTGACAAGCTCCTTCTCGTGGGCCCAGAAGGCGAAGTTGAGCTTGTCGGCGTGGGCATGCCCGCGCACCGGGCCGAAGTCGAGCAGCGTCATGACCTGCTCGGGGCCCTCGCCCGCGCGCAGGATCGCCGAGCCCAGGCCCGGGCGTACGAGGCTCTCGGCGGCCAGATCCAGCGGTTCGATGCCCTCGAAGCTCAGGCCCGGGTCCCGCCGGAAGAGGGAATACTCCGATCCGCGGTCGATGTCGCCGTCGAACGCATGGGCCATCAGGCGGAGGTTGCGCGGCGTGGGGAACCACACGTAGTTCTCCTCGGCATGGCGGCGGCTGTAATGCGCGCCGAAGGTTGAGTCATTGACCGCGGGCTGATTGCCGTCGGGCGCCGTCACGTGCATCCCCGCGATGAGCACCTTGCGCATCAGCGGATTCGAAAGCATGTCCAGGTCGTCATAGCGGTCATCGGCCTCGTATGAGGGCGGGTCGGAGTACCCGTGCATGATCTCCGGCAGCACATAGAACTTCGCCAGCGCCATGCCCTCGTACGATGGAGAGCCATCCTCCCAGTGGCCGTCACGCCAGAAGTTCTCTTCGATGAAGCCGAAGAAGCCGTGCGGGGGCTCGACGGCCCACGCGACGTAATCGTGATTGCCCAGCAGCTTGCCGATGTATCCGCCCGCGGCCATCAGGAAGGGGCCGTCGTTGACGCAGCAGCCGCGCGGGGAGGTGGTGGTCAGCAAACGCCCGGCCTCCCGGAAGGCGCCCTCCTCGATGAGTGAGCGGTCCTCGTCGGAGTACACGCCGCTGCCGACGGTCAGGTCGTAAGCGATAGACAGTTCGATGAAGGTGCCCGCATCATGCAGCTTCCAGCCGGAGAGCTTGCCGGACTGAAGGTTGTTGTAGTCGCGATAGATGCGATACCAGTCGTGGGCGATGTAGGCCGGGTAGACCTCAGCGAGGCGCAGCAGCACCTCTCGCACCCGTTCGGCGTATGCCACGTCACCGGTGAGCGCGTACGCCCTGCCGAGCCAGCCAAGCGAACTGAGCTTTCGGACACGTCCGTAGCGTCGGAGGCCGGCCAGTCGGTAGCGCTTCCCGTCCTCATCGACGTGGGAGGTGATCGTCTCCCTCTCGCCCAGAGGATTCACGTGCTCCTCCACACCAGTTTCCGGGTACTCTTCATTGGGAAAGATCGTTTCGCAGCGCTTACACTGGGACCGACCGTCGGGCAGAAAGCGCCACGGACCGACGCCCCACTCTGCGCCGCACGCCGGGCAATCACACACACGGAAGGGCGTGCCCTCCGGGATCCACTCCGCAATCTCCTCCTCCGGAAGCTCCATCCACCACTCGGTGCGGTTTATGATCGCTTTGAACTCCCGCTCCGCCCAGTCGTGGCGCTCGATATTGCGTTTCGCGCGCTTGATGTCGTCGTCCGAGTACATCCCGACCGGGTGATCGACTTCCGCAGGGGGCTTCGGGGTGCGGTCGTAGAGGGCCGGTGAGCCCCGACCGATGCTCACGTCATCGAAGTGGCCATCGGTAAGGACCGTCGATGACGAGTAAAGCAGCAATGTCGCTGCCACGGTCTCCGCGGGTGAAACGGCCGAGCCGATGCCCTTCGCCCACTCGCCGGTTCCCCGACAGCCGAAGCTGTGCTTGTCGATGCGCGCGCCCTCCGCATCCCAGAACTCGAGGTAGATCGACGCGCCATCGCCGGAATCGCCGAGCCACCAGCCGGAGACATAGCACAACTCGTCAGGACCGACGGACACCTTCGGGCTGCGCAGTCCCGTGCTGCCTTCCTGCGACGTATCGACGAGATGCAGCGACTGCTCGCCTTCGTGGGCCTCGGCGTCGCTGACCGAGGCGTCCGTATCCGAGCCGTAGTCCACGCTCCATCCCTCGGGCAAAGCGCCGGCTTCCGCGCCCTCGAAGCCCTCCTCGAGAAGGACCTCGAGCCTGGGGCCCGTCTGCGCATGGGCCGTGGAAAGAACGAATATCGCTATGAGCACGGCTGTCGCGGTTCGCAGGCAGATCACATGTCTTCACTCCATCCAGGCGCGAGGCAGCGGCAGGGCTGATCGTGTGACTGCATATTCGCCTGAATTCCCTCTTTACCCTTTGCACGCGTCCCCCACGCTGGCGCGGCGGCCTCTTTTGGAGTAGAATGTGCTCGATGTAGCTGTGATCGGGCCAATGATCGTCACCAAGACTTAAACAGCTCCGCGGAGTAATCACACGTACCGAGGGTATTAACGAAGGTAAGGTCACCGCGACCGAACGCGTATTCCCTCGCCATCATGTCCGCACGGGGGCGGAAGACATGGCAGGCTTCTGGTACACCACCGACGGATCATCCGCCCGCCAGCGTGTCGAGGCGGAGAACCTCCCGCAGGCGCTGCTGCAACTGCGCGAGGCGGGGGCCGAAGTGGAGGCCGCCGGCACCATCACCGGCGACGAGAGCGACCTTCCGAGCATCCCCTGGCGCTCGCTCATCGGCGTCTACGAGCAACTCGCGGCGATGGTCGCACAGGACGCGCCACTGCACGATGGCCTGCGCTCGATCGCGGCCGAGACCCGCGATCGCGACCTCGCCACGGCTCTGCGCTCGCTGGCGAACGAGGTCGAGCAGGGGCGCTCGCTGTCCGAGGCGATGTCGCTGCAGCCGAACGTCTGGTCGCCGATCGTGATCTCATCGCTCCGCGCGGGCGAGGAGGCCGGCGACCTCGCATCCGCGCTGAAGTCCCTGGCCGACCAGCAGCGCCGCATGGCGAAGATCGCCTCGGGCATGGCTTTTCCCCTTGTCTACCCGGTGCTCATCGCGCTGATCGCCCTCGGAATCTTCAGCTTCGTGGCGATGTTCATCTTCCCCAAGTTCATGCAGCTTTTCCTGGAGCTTGGGATGGAACGGTCCGACTTCCCCGCACCCACGCGCTTTTTGTCATCGGCGCTGGCGCAGGTCCCACTGGTGCTGATCATCCTTGCCATCCTTGTCGCGTTCTTCATCGTCATGTATCTGTGGATGCGCCGCACCCGCCAGGGGCGCTTCAACCTCGGCCTGACGCGGCTGCGCATCCCGATCTTCGGGGAGATCAGCATTTACACCGACCTCGCGCGCGTGTCGAGGACGCTCTCGCTGCTGCTGCGCGGCGGCGTAGACACCGTCCGGGCGCTGCGCCTGTCTCGCGAGGCGGCGCAGGAGCCGGTGCTTGGGCTGGCGCTGCGCCGGGCGGGGCTGGTCGTGGAGGAGGGCGGGACCATCACCGAGGGGCTGCGCGAGACCGAACTTCTGCCCGATGAGTTCATCTTCCGAATGGGCGTGGCCGAGAAGAGCGGCGGCCTGGCGGATGTGCTGGAGCGCATCTCCGAGGAGTACGTGGAGTACGCCGACCGCCTCGCGCGCAAGTGGGTCGTCATATCCGGCCCCGTCATCGTGATTATCCTGGCAGTGGTGCTGGGCTTCATCGGCATTTCGATGTTCTTGCCGCTGATCGGCGTCATATCGAATCTGAGTGGATGACACAGGGGCTGACCTCATCCCCCGGGCGGTATGTGCGCCGGGCCGGGTCAGCGTCAGGAACCCAGGTCAATGAACGGAGGCCGCCATCATGGAGCAGATCTCCTTGAGCAGCGTGTCGGGGAATGCGGAGGTACTTCGCGGATCGGATGTGCAGCTTCATATCGCCCCGGAGGGCCTCGCGCTTGTGCCGGAGGATATCACGTCAGACCAGCGTCCGGAGGCCGTGCGGTGGTCTGAAATCGAGGCGGTCGATGCCCACGCGGGCGGCGGGCGGCTCACCGTCAGGTTCCCCGGGTCGCGCAGCGACTGGACGATCACCGGTGCAGCCCGCCCGGAGGTGCTCTGGGCGCAGGACGCGATCGAGCGCGAGCTTCAGCGCGCACAGGCGCGCCAGCACGCCTCATTCCAGGGCCGCGTGCCGCTGGAGGAGCTTGCGAGTGCGCTCAAGGACTTCGGCGACGGCGTGGCCGCCCAGCCCACGGTCATCGCCGAACTCGTCTGCGTGCAGGCGGCGCGCAACCGCGCCACGGACGTGCATCTGCAGCCGGTGCGCGGGAGCATGAACGTGCGCATGCGCATCGACGGGACGCTCATGGACGCCGGCGATCTCCCGCGCTCTGTCGGCTCGCGTGTGATCGCGCGGCTGAAGGTGCTCGCGGGCATGCGCTCGTACACCGCCGACGGGCCGCAGACCGGGCGGCTGATTATGCCCGTGGACGAGCGCACCATCGACGTGCGCCTGACCACGATGCCCACCATCCACGGAGAGAAGATGACGCTCCGTGTCTTCGATCCACAGACCCAGTGGATCGACCTCGGGGATCTGGGGATGCGCGAGGAGACTCTCGCGCGCTACCGGCGGATCATCGAAAGCCCGGAGGGGTGTATCATTACCACCGGGCCCGCCGGCGCGGGCAAGACCACCACCACCTACGCGAGCCTCCCAGCCCCCCCCCCCGCCCGCCCCGGGCCGCCGGCCTCCACCCCCCCGCGGGGCGGCGGGCCCTCGCCACCGCCCCCGGCGAGCCGGCGGGGGTTGCCCGGGGCCCGCGCCCGGCCGCCCCCCGCCGGCGGCCCTGGTGGTTTCCATCGGCAGCGGCCGGCCTCGATGTGACCGAT
>CAZAHB010000177.1:0-11411 GCA_964484945.1 uncultured Armatimonadia bacterium
GGCGACAGTATCACGCGATTGAGGTCGCGCAGCGGCAGGAAGCAGACGAGGCCGCGGCCACTCTCACTTCGCTGCTGGATACGATCGCGGACGAGTCCCGGCACAATCAGAGCTGGTTCGAGGTTCTGGATGCCGCTATCGCCGCGCGCGTCGATCTGCTCGCCGAGCACCCCTCCGCGGACGGTCTCAGCGAAACCCTTCGCTACGTTGACGTGCTCGACTCCGCCGAGTGTGACGAAGATGACGCAGATGCGGGGATCGACTGCGCCGCCTGGTATCACTCGCTTGCCGGAGTTGTCGCGCGCGATTGGGAGCCCTCTGAGGTTGGCGTGCTGCGCCGCGGGTGGGAGGCGCGGCGCGCCACGGAGGCATCCCGGCTCGAATGCGCCCGGGCGATGGTGGAGGAGCCCCGGGAGCGCGCTCACCCCGTGGTGGTCCAGACGTGCCTCGAAATGCTGGCTGCGGTAGACGATCCAGACGGCGAGACCGCTGTCGCCGAGTACCTGGAGAGAGGGCTGGCCGTCCACTGGGATGATGACCCCGCGCACGCGGATGGCGTGCGGGAGGACGTCCAGCGGGCGAGGGACTTTCTCGACGGCCTCGCCTGGCCGGAGATGTACCTCGGCATCATCTCCTTTGTGGCCGACGAGGAGCCGGATGAGGCGTTCGAACACTTCCTCCGTGCATTGCAGCGGTCGGAGCGGCCCGCCGAGCTACGCGCCGCGGTGCTCATCGGGGCGATCGGGGCGGGCCGGATGGACGAACTCGGCGAGCCGATTGAGAGCATTTCGCTCGATGATCCGGCGCGGGCCGGTGCGGAGCTTGCGGCCCTCACGGCTGTGGCACGCTGGCTGTTCGCCCCCGATCTCGTGCGGCAGTCGCCGCCGCAGCAGGATATGACGACGGCGGCGTCAAGTGAGCTGCTGAGCGATCTCGGCGGCCCTGCCGCCGAGTGTGGCAGACTCCTGCGCTGCTGCCTGCAGGTTCGGACGAGCCACGTGGCCGGGATGCGCTCGGAACTGAAGGGATTGGTCGGCACCCCCTGGATGCCGTGGTACGCGCATCTGGCCCTGGCGCGAAGCTTTGCGATCGACGGCCTGTGGGAGGAACTGCTCGCCGACGCAGCCCTGTCTGCCTTCGACACACTGTCTGCCGCGGCTGTGCTGCGCGTGGCGGAAGCGCACCTGCGAACCACCGGCAGTGTCCCCTCGATGACGTCTGCCCTCCCCGAGGACGAGGCGCGCGCAGTCGGCGAACTGCTATCCCTCGAAGAGGCGATCCTCAGCGGGGCGGAGCAGGTCCCCGAAGCTCCGGACGACCAGCCAGACTTGGGCCCGCACCTGCGCGCGGAGATGGCCCGCGTGCGGCTTCGGCGGGCACTCGCCCGCGGAGACGAGACGGGTGCTCGCGCAGCGCTCGACGACCCGCGCATCGCGTGGCTGCCCGGCGCCGAACAGAGGCATCTGCGCGGTCTGACGGCGATGCTGAGGGATGATCTGCAGGAGGCGGCGAGGCAGTTGCGCGCCGCCGCCGACATGGCGCCGGTGAGCCCCCTGATAGCCGCGGCGCGGGCCACGGTCGCCGCCAGGCAGGGGGAGGACGGCCCGACGATCGATGGCCTTGCCGGTGAGAGCGGCTACCCGGCCTGCGCGCTCATCCGCGCCCATGGCGCGCTGATCTCCGATGACACCGAGCGCGCGGCGGACCTGGTCGAAGCGGTTCCGGATGAGGGCCTGTGGGAGGCGCCCCGCGCGATGGCTACCGCCGCCATCGTGTGGCATCGGCTGGCCGGGCGGATCCAGTCAACCGGAGAGCTTCCGGTCGAGGACGCGATGCAGCGGGTGGTCGATGACCTCGCGACCGCCGAGGAGCAGCCCACCCGCCATGGGAGCAATCGCATCGATCTCGCACCGTGGCGCGCGGTGGCCCGCTACTGGGTGACGCCGGAGATCACGCTGGACACCATCGATGAGATCGCGGCACCGCTGCGCAGCAGGCGAGACCCCGCGTTTGTGGCGTATGCCATACTGGCCGGGGCGCACCATCCGGATTCGGAGGTGGTGCTGGAGGCCGTCAGGTCGCTGGCCGATCATGTCGCGCAGCACCTGACCGCAGAGCCGCATCAGGGGGAGGTGTTGGCTCGTGCGGGCGGGCTGGCACTGGGGCAGATCACATCGCCCGTGGTCAGGCGTCGGCGCATCGCGGATATGGAGGCGCTGATGTCCGAGCAGGAGGAGTGGCAGAACGCGTGGGAGCGGTTGCAGGAGAGCGACGAGTGGGAGCGCCTCTCGGTGCATCCGGCAATCGGCTTCGCGCTCGATGAGGCCGGATCGGAGCAGGCCTGGGCCTGGATCGAAGAGACAGCAGAGAATGGCGCGGGTCCGTGGTGCGCGATGGCGATGGCCGCGCGGGCGGTCGCCGAGGGAAACCTGGACGGGCTGGACCGGTGGCGGCAGCAGATTCCGTCCGATGGGAGCTGGCAACAGGTGGGCAGCTACCTGGACGCGGTCGGCGCGTGGTATGCGGCAGACCTCGACGAATGCATGACCCGCGCGGAGGCTGCGCGCGACGGTGAGGACAGGCTCTCGGAACTGGCGGGCGCGGTCGGCTGCATGGTCAGGCTGCGCCGGCAGGCAGATGACACGGCGGCAGTGGAGCTACTTTCCCTGTTCCCGCGTCTGCCCGCGTCGCTTGAGGCCGCCATGGACATCGGCGACCTCGTCGCGGCAGCGACGCGGGAGTACAACGACGACAGGACGCACAAGTCGGCGATCCACGACGCCATCGACGAGGCAGCCGAGACCGAGGTGCCCGCGAGCGCTCTGCGGCCCCTGGCGCATCTCGCCGCGGCGATGGACCGCGATGACCGGGCTCGTGAGACCTTCGAGCGGGCTATCGGCGCGGGCATCGAGGAGGCCGTGGCCGAATATCAGCACTACCTGTGTTACCGCGCGCTCGAGGCGGCCGAAGAGGGCACGCGACAGGACGCGACCCCGCTACTGTCCAAGGCACTCGACCTGGCAGAGGGTGAAACCGGTGAGCTTTGACGCGACGGCGGCATCATCGGCGCTTGATTACCTGAGGCGCGAGGCGCTCGTCCACGACGTGCTCACGCACCTGCGCGGGCAGAGCCTCGCGCCGGACACGCCACCGGGAAGATACAACTTCCTGTGGAGCGCCATCGAGCCGGAACTGGGCGAGACCACGAGCTTCGATGAATGGCAACTCGACAGCGACAGCGTGCACGAGGCGTGGTGCCGCACGTGCGAGCAGCACGCCCGGACGCTGACGTTCTGGCGGGGGCTGGCGATCGTGTTGCGCGAGTGGGCGCTTGAGACGGAGGAGGCCGAGGGCGGGGGATGGGAGGCCGCCGGCGAGTACTGGCGGTTAAGCACGGGCATCATGCGCCACCTGCTGTGCTGCGAGGAGTTCTGGGAGCTGACATTCAGGACAGGGGAAGGTATCGATCGTGAGCAGCTTCCGGATGTGCGTCACGAGATATACGAGCAGATCATCACCGAACACCTCGACCGCGCCAATATCTATCGGCAGACGAACGCGGAAGCCGCGTGCCTGCACGCGGGATGTCTCAGGGCGCTGGCTCACCTCGATCTGGAAGAGCCACAGGAAGACACCGGGGTGACGCCCCGACTGCCCGCCAGCGACGAGCTTGCGCAGGAAGTGAAGAAGACATTTGGCAGCGCGCTCGATAACTGGGCGAGTGACTGGATATTCAGATCCGAGCAGATGCTCCTCGAACCCGATCGGGTCGCCCGGCAGCCGCCGGGGATCAAAAAGGCCTACCCGGATGCGATCGCTCACACGATGCAGTTCCTCGACCTGGTACCCGATAACGCCCGGGCCGCGCTCTATGTGACCCGGCAGTACAGCCGGTACGCCGAGGACGCGCTCGTCGTTGATCGCGACGGGCTCTTTGAGGAGGTCGTCGAGCAGTCCGAGGCAGCGGCGCGGTTTCTGGAACCGCTCACCCCCAGGCGCCAGGGCGGTGCGCCGGCGAATGTCGCGCTGTGCGAGCGGCTCGTCTACAGGGCGTTGACGGACTGTTCGGCAGACGAGAAGATCGACTATCTGCTCGAGGCCCTGGAGTGGAACCCCGATGACCGAGATGCGACACGGCTGCTCGAGCGGGCGAAGGACCTGTCGATCAGCGAGGAACTGAAGAAGATCAACGATCTGGTCGAGCAGGAGTGCTATGAGGAGGCCGAGGAGAAGCTGGATGAGCTTGAGACGGAGGTGGGGGAGACCCTCGCTCCGATCAACCTGCTGAGGGCCAGGATCCTGTTCCAGCAGGCGCACGCGGCGGGAGAGGATTACCGCTTCGAAGAGGCCAGCGCGACGATGGCGCGGGCGCGCGAGCTTGCGCCCGAAGAGGAGGTCGTGGCAGAGCACGCGGAGATGTTCGCCGATCTGGCCGAGGAGGCTGACGAGTACAGGGCCTTTTTCACCGCGCGCGACCGCCACGAGGATGGGCAGGCCGTCGAGGCCATGCGCCTGAGCGAGACCATCCCGCCGGATTTCTCCGGCTACTACCGTGTTCGGCGGTTGCGGGCCGCGTGTTGCTTCGAAGAAGCGGTGCGGCTGGCGAACGAGTACGAGCAGTTCGAGGCCGCCATGGTGCTGATGGACACGGCGGTGGAGCTGGATCCGCGGGAGAGTTTCCTGCAGGGCCAGCGCGATACGCTGAGAGCGAACGCGGTCGCCTCCTTCTTCGCGCGGGCCCGCGATGCCGCGGAGGCCGGGGAGTACGAACTGGCTGCGAGTCTGCTCCGGCGAGCGGCGAGGTACGCCGATGGAGACGAGAAGTCCGTTCTGCTCGATCATGCCCGAGAGATGGCTCAACGCGCTACAGAGAGCCCGTACATCGCCGCCCTCGAAGAAGCGCACAGCCACATGGAGAACGAGGAGTTCTCCGAGGCGGTTCCGCTTTTGGAGGGCATTCCCGCGAGCTTCAGTGACTATCATCTGGTCAGGCACCTGATATGGCAGGCGTACCTGGGCGCGGCCGTCGAAAATGACGCCCGGGGCAATCGAGCGGAGGCGAGGCGGCTCGCGGAGATGGCGCTGGACTACGTGGACGAAGAGAACCGCACGATGGCCGAGCAGATCGCGGCGCGCTTCGGTGCCTTCAGATGAAGGAAGCGGGGCCCGCAGGCTTCCACACTGGTGACGACAGGCTGCTGATCGACCTATCGCGCGGCAGGAGGAACGATAATGCCGAAAGACGAGTGGCGCAATCCATTTGAGATCATCGGCGCGGGCCCGGAGGCGGACAGTCGGGAGATCACCAGGCGTGCCCGTGAGAGGCTGGAGGAGGCGACGACCGACGAGGAGCGCCAGCGTATCGTCAGAGCCCGCCAGGAGCTTACGCAACACCCGTGCACCCGGGCCAGGCACGCGCTCCTTGAGCCCCCGGGTGCTGACTACGACCTCGGTGACTGGGATCGTTTCGAGGGTGCCTTCCGCCGAAGTCCGTTCACCATCGGGCGGCTGTCGCGGCAGGCGCCCGATGAGTGGCCGGCGGATGCCTTCGATCCGGGGGCGATGACTGACATTCACACGCGCGGCGTCTACCCTCCGCGTGCCGCGTGTGAGCGGCTCACACCCTTCCCGATGCGGCTGCCCGACCTTCCGCCACCGCTGAGCGTGCGCGAGTTGCTCTGACCGTCCGGGTCAGTCTTCGGTGGGGGGCATTCCGAGCAGGAGCCTGATGTGCGCCTCTGTCTCAGGCGATGGCTCAGCCGCCGCCTCCAGCGCGCTGATGATCTTCGCCGCCTGCTCATCATCTGCACACTTCTCGTATACCGCGCGCCATTGCCGCAGCGAATCCCCCATTCTGCCCAGATGCGCCTGACACGCCGCGGCGGCTTTCATCGCTTCCAAATCGTCCGGGCGGAGCATCAACGTCATCTCGAAGCAGGCCAGTGCCTGCCCCCAGTGCTCCTGACCGACCGCTTCCACACCGCGGTTGAAGGCCCTGTCGGCGGCGCCCTGCACCGCGCCGAGGGCCCGAAGATCCGCGCCACAGCGCTCACAGCGCTCGGCCCCACGGTTATTCATATGCCCGCAATCCGGCGCCGGACACGGCAGCAACGCCACGATCACTCAACTCCCCGGTCTGTCTGCGGCATCGGTTCACGTCTATTCTTCATCAGGAGCGCGGCGCGAGAATGCCTGCCCGAAGAGGTCGCCGCCGGTCGCTGCGTCCTCGAACCCGCCGCCCTGGAACTGAACGTAGCCCTTTGCGCCCTCGTCCTCCGGACGGAGCCGCTCGGCCGCCCGCCTGATGGTGTTGTGAACCATCTGGCACCGCCGCAGCACCTCCCGGGCGTCAATCTGCTCATCCTGCCACTCGCTGCGGGTATCGTGGAGGGTCCGCAACGCCTCTTCCATCTCAGTCACGCTCGATTGCTCGCTTGAGAGTGCCGCGAAGAGCGCAAGTGCCATCGTCTGGTCCTCGAGTTCATCCAGGGCCCTGTCGGCGCGCTCCTCGTCCGAGAGATCCTTCGCCTCTTCCTCCTCCACCTGGGCCCTGAGATATTGCTCCATGACACCCGCCCGCTCAATCAACTCTCGATACTGTTGCTCCCGTCTGGCCGCATAGGCCTCTTCGAGGTCATTCCGGGTCGAGGCGCAGAATTCTTCGAAACGCTCCTCGTCAATGCCCTCCACATCCGCTTCTGCCTGTTGCCAGATGCTCTCACACCGATCCACAATCTCCAGCGCCTCGTCCAGAGGGGGCCTCAGAGGGCGTTCAAGCTCCATGCGCTTGACCAGCCCCTGCAGATCGGCCATGCGCTGGATGGCCATGGCGCTGTCACCAGCCCCCTGAGCCCCGCGCAACTCGCGGATCAGGCGGTTGAATTGCTCCTGGAACTGAGGCCGCTGATCCTCGTCGAGTTCGCCCAGCATCGTGTCGAAGCGCGAGACTGTCACGTCAAGCTCGTCCTCGGTCGGCGGCGCTTCCGGCGGCGGTGGCTCGATACTTCCTCCAAATGCCTCTTCGCCAACCCGGCATTCTACCGTGATCTGTGCCTGGCGGTCGCACTCGATCTGAAACAACAGCGGCGTGCCGACCGGCAGCGTTGGCGGGATGTCGGCGAGGATCTCCTTGATCACGCGGTTGCCCTGGTAGATCGGCAGCCGAACCGTTCCGGATCTGTCGGAGAGATAGAACGTGAACGTTCCCTTCGCCGGAAGTGTCTCGCCTTCGGCCAGAAGCTCGCGCTGGGTCAACTGATCGCCCTCGCGCCCCTCCAGCAGTATGGGCATCGGCAGCACGGCCGTTCCGAAGTCCGCGCTTCCCAGGCGCTGCCGGGCCCGACCGTGTACCGCATTGTAGGCGAACGAGGTGACCGTGCGATCCTCCGCGTCGATCACCGAGACGTTGAGCACACTGCTGTCGCCTGTGCCGACCGGAACCTCGCGGAACGAGAACGCGCCGTCCTGGTCGAGGGTCTCTTCGAGGAAGATCTCGCCATCGTCTGAACTGAGGCAGATCGTGCCTCCGCTGAGGTTGCATCCCCCGTCGATCGGCTCCGCCCGCCCGCTGATGGTCCGAACGGGACTGTCGGTGGCGCTGAGGCCGCGGAAGGAGATGCTCGCCGTCCGGTCATCGTCCGTGATTCTCACACCCAGCGACGCGGCCCTGATGGCGGCGCCCATCGCAACGGCCAGGTTCGGCGTATCCGGTGATGGCATGTCACACCGCGCGCCGTCGTCGGGGTCGCACAGGGACTGTTTGATCATGCGCTGGACAAGTGGGATGTAGGTGGATCCACCTACCAGCACCACATGCTCGATATCCGACAGGCCGGTCCCGGACCTGTCCTCGGCTTTACGGAGCGCGTCGTGCGCGAGGTCCAGGGTGGTGGCGATCTCGTCGCGGATGAGATTCTCGAACTCCTCGCGTTCGATCATCATCTCCGCGATCACGCGGTTGCCATCGGCATCCGCGAGGCTCTGATCGCGCAGGAGGAACTGGTCCTGCTCTGAGAGCGCGATCTTGGTCTGTTCGGCCAGCCGGAGAAGCTGATTGAAAACGAGGCGCTGCTGGGGATCACCGGTGGCGTCGGCATCGAGATCGTACCCATCGGCGGCGAGCTTCTTCTCGATCAGCCTGGCGAGCGCCACATCAAAGTTATCACCGCCCAGGAAGTTGTCGCCGGAGATGGCGAGGACGCTGAACTCGTTGGCGATACGCTGCAGGACCGAGACGTCGAATGTGCCACCGCCGAGATCATACACGAGGAAGAGGCCCTCGCCGATGTCGTGCTTCCAGCAGTAGTGGATCGCCCCGGCGGTGGGCTCATTAAGAAGCTCGAGCACCTCCAGTTCCGCCATTCGTCCCGCCTCGCGAGTGGCCTCGATGGCCGGCAGGTCGAAGTAGGCCGGGACGGTGATGATGGCCCGGTCCACGGCATAGCGGACCGCGTCCTCGCCGAACTGTTCAACGTCAGCGGTGATCTGTCCGCGCAACTCTCGGAGGATGAGCGATGAGACCTCCGTGGGAGTGACCTGTCGGCCGGACAGATCGGAATTGACGTCACTGCCCATATCGCGCTTAACCGATCGCACCGGTTCGGGTATGGAGCCTCGCCGCTGGTACGCATGATGCCCCACGACGATCTCGGCGCTGTCGGAATCGCGCCACACACACGAAGGCGTGGTCTTTCGGCCCACCGTGTCCTCGTGGACGATAACCTGCGAATTCGTCGGATCCATGACCGCGACCGCGCTGTTGGTGGTCCCGAGGTCGATGCCGACGCCCTTGCTGACTATCATGGTTGCCCCTCGTCTCGACGGCTTATGGAGGGTTCCTGCAATGCGGCTCACGTCTCCTCGGTTCGGGCGTCGCCCGGCTTCTCTGGAATGCCGATGTGCTGATTGCCACCGCCGGCCGCGGCGCGCAGTTGCCTGCGGATCGCGTCAAGCTCCTGGGCGACGCGCCTGCAGTCGGTCATCACCGTCTCGGGGTCATTCACAGCGCGGGCGGGCATGCCACTTAACTCTTCACCGATCCGATCGAGATCATCGTCGTGCTCGGTGATCTTCATCGCCTGGGCGAGGTCACGCACTTCCTGCAACTCCCCCTTGAGCATGCTCGCGAATGCAGCCGCCTGCTGAGCCGGATTCTGCGGAGCCTGGGCCTTCTTCTTGAGCAGCCCCTGCACGTAGCGAGCCAACTCCAGCAGGTCCTCCCACGCCTGCCCGTACTGGCTCTGATTGTTGGCGTCGTAGGCATTGCGCGCAAGCTGGGTCAGGGCATCAACGCGGTCGCGTGTTTCATCAGGCTTGAACCTCGCAGCGCCCTCATCCTCGACTTCAGAGATGAGCGAGAGCGTCTGCCGCCGGAGTCCCTCGAACTTCTCCCAGGGGGGATCCATCACGGCAGGCGCTCGCTGCCACTCGGTCATCCGCGCCTCCATCTCCTGCTTGCGGGCGACTGCTCGCGCCCTGTCCCCGCTGCTGATGGCTTGCTGCATGTCAGCGATAAGCTGGTCGAATTCGGCCTCCGCCTGGACCTGATCCACAGCGCCCATGAACTCGCGTGAGTCACTGAACGCCTCGCGCCAGCGCGCGATGTCCTCCTCGGTCGGCGGCTCGGGAGGCGGTGGCGGTTCGACCTGCGCGGAGAACTGCTGGTTGCCGATCGCGCCATCGACCGTAATCAGGTACTCCTGGTCCATGTGTACATCCATGGTGATCGGCGTGCCCTGGGGGGTAGCGGGGTCAACGGGGATCAAGACGTCCTTGATCTTTATCGGGCCATGGTAGAGAGTGAGCCGCAGCTTGGCGACATTCCCGCCGGGGTGCGCAAATTGATGGCGGGCGTCAGCAGCCAGCGACTCGCCCGTTTCGATCAGTGTCGCCTTACTCACCTGCCCGCCGCTACGTACTTCCAGCAGAATGGGTTCGGCGAGAACCGAAGGATTACTCGCGTCCCCGATAATGCGCGACTTTTCGCTTTGTGTGACCTCTCTGCCGACTGAGAGCACCCGGTTGTCGTCGGCGTCATAGACCGCGAAATTCAGTTGCGTCGGCCCTCCCGACTCAAGCGGAACATCCCGGAACCGGAAACTCGCCTGTTCGGACAGAGAGTCGGTGTGTGTGTAATCGCCGGCGACCAGTTCGATGCAGCCGCCCTCCAGGTCCACGGCCTCCCTGTCCTCGTCGAAGAGGGTCACGTCTCCGGTGATCGTGGTTTCTTCCGACGATGTACTGGCCTGGTCGCGGAAATGCACTCGTCCCGTGCGCTCATCGTCATACACATCGAGACCGTGTGTTGTCGCGCGAAGCGCAGCGCCTGCAGCCACGCAGGTGTCAGGACCGTCCTGAATGGGCTCCTCGCATTTGGCGCGCTCTTCATCCGCCTGTGGATCCGCGCACAACTGCTCGGTCACCATCTGCCTGACCAGCGGCACGTACGTCGAGCCGCCAACGAGCAGGATCTGGTCGATCTCCGAAATCGACACGCCGCCGCGCTCGTGCGCCCTGTCAATCGCTTGATGGCACACCTGAATGGTCTTTTCGATGTGGCCGCGGATCAGTTCCGCGAATGTCGCCCGTTCGATGACCATATCGATAATCATTCGCGAACCGTCCTGGTCAGGGATCATGCTGTCGCGGACCAGCACCTCCCCCTGTGAGCTGAGCTGCTTCTTGACCCCTTCTGCCAGCATGCACAACTGGGCGAAGATGAGGCCGTCGTCGGGATTGCCGTCCACGTCCAGATCGAGCGCGTAGTCCTCCGACAGCACCTCGATCATGTGTCCGGCGAGCAGTTGATCGAAGTCATCACCGCCGAGGAAGTTGTCGCCGGCGATCCCGAGGACGTCGAACTCGCCCGCGGTGCGCTTGAGGATGGAGACGTCAAATGTGCCGCCGCCGAGATCGTAGACCATAAACAGCCCGTCGGGGAGATCATTCTGCCAGCAGTAGTAGGTCGCCGCCGCGGTTGGTTCGTGCAAAAGTTCGAGCAGCTCCATCCCGGCGATGGACGCGGCCTCCCGGGTGGCCTCGACCGCGGGCTGCTTGAAGTAGGCGGGGATGGTTACGATGCTTCGCTCAACTTTCCACCGACTGTCATCGGTGTTCCACTTCTCGATGACGCCGGTCACCTGCCCGACCAGTTCCTTGAGGATGTACGCGGATATCTCCGGGGGCGTTTTCTCCTCGCCCGACAGATCCACCGTCGACTGTAGCCCCATCTCCCGCTTGATCGAACAGACGGGCTCAGGCGCTTTGCCCTTGCGCTGAAATGCCTTGCGGCCCACCACGATTTCGCCGTTCTTCGGATCCCTCCACACACACGAAGCGGTCAGCGGCGACTTCGTGCATTCACGCTCGTACATGACGACCTCTGTATCCGTTGGATCCATGACGGCAACTGC
>CAZAHB010000178.1:0-11314 GCA_964484945.1 uncultured Armatimonadia bacterium
CGCTCCCCTGATCACCCTGCCCCCCGAGGCTCTTGAGGCAGCGTCCCCGGACAGCAGGGACCCCGCCCACGCGCCCCCCGCCGCGCGCGAGGCCCTCGCGGCGGCGGCGGATCGACTGGATCCAGGCAGTCCCCTCGATGAAAAGGAGGCGAGCGGAGCAATTGCTCGTACCGGGCGCGCGCCCTGGGACCTCCTGGACAGGGACGCGGACCTGTGCCCGTTCGACGGGGCGCCCGAGACCGAGCCGTCGGCGACCCGTCCCCCGGAGGATGACATCGCAGATCGGGTCGCGCGCCTGATCGGCCTCGGGCCTGACGATGCCGCCGAACTGGCGAACCTCGCGGCGTGGCTCGTCGAACAGTCCGAAGACCCCGCGCTCCCCGAAGCGGCGCGGGAATCAGCCGACCGGGCACGTGACCAGATCTGCGCTGTCATCGAAGGAACCGCCGACGAGCCACGACAGGCGATCAGCGAAGCGGCGCGCGCGGTGACCGCCATGGCCGAGGTCGCCGCGGACGCCACGCCCTCCGAGGACACTGGTGCAGCTGAAGCTGAAGCCGAAGCCGATGCCGAAGGAATGGACGCAGCGGCCAGACCTCGCTGTGAGGGGATTACGAAGGACGGGACACGCTGCAGTCTCCCTGCTTCCGAGGGAGGTCGCTACTGTCATTTGCACCAGGATCAGGTTGAGGGCACCGACGACCACTCGTCCGACGCAGGGCAAGTAGAGGAGGACGCATCCGAGGGGCCGACCTGCCTGCAGTTCGAGGGCGATGATGCTCTCCTTGCGGAGTTCATCGGTGAGGCACTGGACCACATCCAGAGCGCCGAGGCGGGCATGCTCGCGGTTGAAACCGACCCGGACGATACGGAGGCCGTCAACTCCGTCTTCCGAGCGTTCCATACGATCAAGGGCGCCGCAGGCTTCCTCGGCCTGGCTGCCGTTCAGGAGCTTGCACACAAAGCTGAGAACCTGCTCGATCGCGTCCGTCGGGGCGAGATCCAGCTTGCCGGCGGCTACGCGGACCTCGCACTCGCCTCCTCAGATGCCCTCAAGCAGATGCTCGGCGACCTCGACGGCTGGCAGGAGGGTGCGCTGCCCGATCCCCCGCCGGAGTTCGTCGAACTGCTGACCCGACTGCGCGACCCAGATGCGGCTGTCGACGACGATGCGGAACTCAGCCCCGACGCCATCGCGCGCACCGGAGACATCCTCGTCCGCGAGGGCATCGTTGACCGCCAAACCGTCGAGCGCCTGGCCGCACAGGACGACGGTCGGCCCATCGGAGAGAAGCTCGTGGAGGCGGGGGCCGCCAATGCCACTGAGGTGGCGGGCGCTCTTCGTAAGCAGCGCAGGGCCACCCAGAGCATCGCCGACGCCAGCGTCCGGGTGGCCACCGACCGCCTCGACTCGCTGATCAACATGGTCGGGGAGCTTGTCATTGCGAACGCCATGCTGGCGCAGGATGAGGAGCTGCGCGAGCGCTCCGGCCAGGACGTGGTGCGTAAGATCGATCAGATTTCGAAGATCACGCGCGAGTTGCAGGACGTGAGTATGTCGCTGCGGATGGTACCGCTCTCGGCGACCTTCCAGCGGATGGCCCGGCTGGTCCGCGACCTCTCTCGCAAGTCAGGCAAGCAGATCGACCTGGTCACGGAGGGAGAGGACACCGAAATCGACCGCAACATGGTCGAGGCCATCTCCGATCCGCTGCTGCACATGGTCCGCAACGCGGTCGATCACGGAATCGAGCCGCCGGAGGCGCGCCGCGAGGCGGGCAAACCGGAAACCGGCACCGTCGCACTGCGCGCCTACCACGCCGCCGGCAGCGTAGTGATCGAACTGGAGGATGATGGGAAGGGGCTCGACCGCGACCGCATCTACGCGAAGGCGGTCCGCAACGGTGTCATCGACGAGGGCGCACAGCTTTCGGACGAGGAGGTCTATCGCCTCATCTTCGAGGCCGGTCTGTCCACAGCGGACGAGGTGACCGACATCTCCGGCCGCGGCGTGGGGATGGACGTGGTTCGGCGCAACATCGAGACCATGCGCGGCCGCATCGACATCGACTCCAGGCTGGGCAAGGGCACGACCTTCAGCGTCCGCGTCCCGCTCACCCTCGCGATCATTGACGGGATGCTCCTGCGCGTGGGGAGTGAACGCTACATCCTGCCCACGGTCAGCATCCAGCAGGCCTTCTGCCCGGGCCCCGGGGACGTCCGAACAGTCGCGTCATCCGGCGAGATGGTCCGCTTCCGGGGCGAGATGATCCCCCTGCTGCGGGTCCACCGGCTGTTCGGTCTCGATAACGCGCGGACAGATGTCGCGGAGAACGTCGCTGTGGTGGTGGAGCGGAACGGAGATATGTTCGCACTCCTGGTTGAGGAGCTTCTCGGGCAGCAGCAGATTGTCATCAAGTCGCTCGGCGCCGACCTGGCCAAGGCGGACACCGTGGCCGGAGCGGCCGTGCTTGGCGACGGAAGTGTCGGGCTCATCCTCGACGTGGACGGCCTGATCACCCTGGCGGAGGCAGCGCGCGCCGCGTAGGCGCCGGGACTTACAGCGGACGTGCAGGCACACAATCGACGGGAGGAGTGCACTATGGCACAGGCGATGGCCACATCAGACCTGACCACAGCCGACCAGTACCTCACCTTCCAACTGGGAAATGAGGAGTACGGTCTCGAGATCCTCAAGGTGCGCGAGATCATCGGGATCATGGACATCACGTCCGTGCCCCGTACGCCGGAGTACGTTCTCGGCGTCGTCAACCTGCGGGGAAACGTGATCCCCGTCATTGATCTGAGGCGCAAGTTCGAGATGGAGGCGCTGGAACACACGCGCGAGACATGCATCATCGTGGTGGACGTGGAGGGAGCGCAGACGGGCATCGTGGTGGACCGCGTCTCCGACGTGCTGGACATTGGCACGGAGCATATCCAGGACGCGCCCTCAGTGACCAGCCAGGTGGACACGGACTTCATCCTCGGCATCGGCAAGACCGAGGAGCGCGTGACGATCCTGCTGGACATCAGTCGCGTGCTTGCTGCCGGCGACCTCGGCACCATCAAGGAACTACAGTCAGACGCGAATGCCGATGGGGCGCCGGCCCCTAACCGCGGGGACGGCGACTCGCAACCACGGGAGGAGTGATGAGATTGAAACGTATGACTGCGCGCCGGGCACTGGTGTGCGCGTCGCTGGCGGCGATTGCCTGGACCGCCGGCGCCTGCCCCACTGCCCTGAACGTAATCCCGACCGCTGAAGTGATAGGGGCGGGGGCATACAATCTGCAGGCCGAGTCGGTCAGCCAGTCCACGCCGTTGGACAGCGAGTCGACGTGGAGCGTGCTTAGCCAGGTCGGGTTGGCCGAGAGTGTCGAAGTGGGCGTTGACTTCGCGGACTTTGATGAGGCGTCCCGGCTTAACGTGGACGCGAAGTGGCAGTTCTTCGCGGATGAGGACCGCGCGCTTGCCCTGGCCGTCGGCGCACTGGACCTCACGCGCGACCCGGACCGAGAGTACTACCTCGCCGGCACCGCAGGCATGACCGAGCGCCTCTCGCTGACGGCCGGCGTTCTGACCGGCGATGCCACCCGCGGAATGCTCGGCCTCAAGTACGAGGCCGGTCCATTAACTGCCGTTCAGGCCGACTGGGTTTCCGGCGCCGACTACAGCACAGGCATCGGCGTCGAGAAAGCGCTCACTCCGAACACTACCACGCTGCTCTACTTCGTCCACGACGACGCCGAAGGGGGGGAGGACCTGATCGGATGGAACGTGTCCTGGGAAAACAACTGGCGCTGAGCCAGGTGCCATTTCACAGCGTTGCACACGCTTACACTCAGAGAAGAGGAGATAGGTCATGTTGAGGAAAGTCAAGCTCGCCCCCAAGCTGATCGGGGCCTTTGTGCTCGTGGCGACATTCGTCGTCATCGCCGGAATCGTCGGACTGACCTCCCTCAGGAACGTCGGGCATAACGCAGATGTGATCCTGGATCAGCAAGTGCCCGTGGCGGACGCGACGATGCAGTTGCAGTTGGCCATTACAAGGGCCCGAGATCTGATGGCCGAGTACCTGCTTGAGAATGATCCCGCGCAGCTCCCGCAGATCAAGCAGGAGTTCGCGCAGCAGATGGCCGAGTACGACGATCTTTCGGACGTCCTACTCAAAGGCGGGAAGATCGGCGAGGTGCAGGTCGCAGCCGCCGACGACAAGAAGCTTAGGGAGTTCGTGACGCAGGCCGACGGCGTCCACGCTGAGTTCCAGGCGGCTGCAAGCGAGATGATGGAGAACCACCGCAAGGCGCTCGCGCGCCAGGCCACGACACTCGTCGCAGAAGAAAAGGACGCCCGTGCGGAGATGGAACGCGTGGACGAGACGAGCGCGAACGCAGTCTCGCTGCTGGCTCAGGCCGACGGTCAGGCGGCCAAGGGAATGTCGGGCGCGATGGAAAAGGCCGACGCCGCCCAGGCGCGTGCCACTATGATCGTCTGGGGTGTGACGATCCTCGGCTTCCTCGTCGCCGCCGCCCTGGGCTTGATATTCTCGCGCAGCATCAGCGCCCCGATGCAGAAGGCCGTGCATATGATCCGCGAGATGGGCCAGGGACACCTTGGTGAAAGGCTTGAACTCGAGCGGGAGGACGAGGTTGGTGAACTGGCCACGAGCATGGATCAACTCGCCGAAGACCTCCAGGTGCATGTCATCGGGTCCATGCAGCGTCTGGCGAAGGGTGACGTGGACGTCCAGATACCGGTCAAGGATGCGGACGACGAAATTGGCCCCGCGATCAATGGCACGGCCGGGGCTCTCCAGAAGCTCATCGCTGAGATGAACCATATGAGCAATGAGCACGATGCCGGCGACATCGACGTGCAGATCCCCGCTGAGGACTTCGAGGGAGCGTATGCCGAGGTCGCGCAGGGCGTCAACGACATGGTCAACGGCCATATCACCGTCAAGAAGAAGGCCATGGCCTGCGTGGAGCAGTTCGGCAAGGGCAACTTCGACGCCGAACTGGAGCAGTTCCCGGGCAAGAAGGCCTTCATCAACGACGTCATTGAGGAAGTCCGCGACAACCTCAAGGGCGTCGCCTCCGAGATCCGGGGGCTGAGCCAGGGCGTCGAGAACGGCGATCTGTCCGTCCGTGGGGAGGACGGCAACTTCGAAGGCGACTGGGAGGCCCTTATCGGCGGCCTCAACCGTCTCGTTGAGGCCTTTGTCGATCCACTCGAGGAAGCCGCGGAAGTCCTCGAAGCGGCGGCCGACCGCGACCTCACGCGACGCGTCGAGGGTGACTACGCGGGGGATCTCCGCGAATTCACGGACAACATCAACCGGGCCCTCAAGTCCATGGACGAATCGCTCGGCCAGGTCGCCGCGGCCGTCGTGCAGGTCGCCGAGGCGTCCGGGCAGATCAGCTCCGGCAGCCAGCAGCTTGCCGAGGGCTCGGCCGAGCAGGCCAGTTCGCTGCAGGAGGTGTCATCCAGCCTCGAAGAGTTGGGCGCCATGACCCGCCAGAACGCGGGCAACGCAGGCGAGGCCCGAAACCTCTCCAACGAGGCCGCCGAGAGCGCCGCTACCGGCGATGAGGCCATGGGTCGGATGTCCGAGGCCATGGACCGTATCCAAAATTCCTCCGAGGAGACCGCGAAGATCGTCAACACCATCGACGAGATCGCGTTCCAGACCAACCTGCTGGCCCTCAACGCCGCGGTGGAGGCCGCGCGCGCCGGCGATGCCGGGAAGGGCTTCGCGGTGGTCGCCGAGGAGGGCCGCAATCTCGCCCAGCGCTCCGCTGAGGCGGCCAAGGACACCGCGGACATGATCGAGGACGCCGTCAAGAACGCCGAGGGCGGCGTGGAGATCAGCCAGGAGGTCGCCGAGGCGCTCACTGAAATCGCCTCCGGAGCCACCAACGTCAACGAGCTGGTCGCCGAGATCGCTGCAGCCTCCGATGAACAGGCCCAGGGGCTGGAGCAGATCAACACGGCAGTCGGCGAGATGGACTCCGTCACACAGAACAACGCCGCGAACTCTGAGGAGTCCGCCTCCGCCGCCGAGGAACTCTCGGCGCAGGCGCAGGAGTTGCGCGGCATGGTGGAGGGATTCCGCCTCACCAGCGCAAATGCATCGGGCGGATCAGGCGCCTCCGCCGCCTCACTCAGTCTCGTCGATGAGGATGGTGAGCAGGCGACAGCTCAGCCGAAATCGCCCGACAGGGCCATCCCCCTCGACGATGAGGACGAGGACATTGCGGCCCTGAGCAGCTTCTGAACGTCTGTCGGGATCCGAGGGGCCGTCCTCATCCGGGGACGGCCCCTCGTCATTTCGTTCGGATCACGTCCCGCCACTCGCCACGGAGTGACCGCGAATGGCCTTCACCTACTTCTTTCGCGATATGGACATCCTGGGTGCGATCGGCAGCGATGTTGTGCCGAAGCTGCGCGGCCGCCGGTACATAAACATCTGGGACGCAGGCTGCGCCATCGGCGCTGAGCCGTACTCGCTCGCGATCGTACTCAGAGAGAACATGGGACGATTTGCCTTCCGGAATGTCACCATCCACGCCACAGACATAGACGTGGGCGGGAAGTTTGCCAACGTCATAAACGAGGGCGTATACCCTCGCGCCCGCGTGGAGCGCATGCCGGACGATGCCCTCGAGCGATACTTCGTGCCGATGAATGGCGGCACGCGCTTTCGCGTCACCCGCGAGATGCGCAAAGCGGTGCGCTATCAGCAGCACGATCTTCTCAGCCTCTCCCCCATTCGGACGGGGCTCACTCTCATTCTGTGCAAGAACGTGCTGCTGCACTTCACCCCCCAGCAGCGGATCGACGTCATCCGGATGTTCCACCGAGCGCTCGCGCCCGATGGTCTGCTGGCTGTGGAACAGACCCAGAAACTTCCCGGGGAGGTATCAGGCCTGTTTGAGCACGTGCGTTCCGATCGACAACTGTTCAGGCGCGCGTAATACGCACGGGACCGGGATGGCGGTGTACAGTCTCTTTGGTGATGATGTACTGATATCCTAAGGATGCGCCAATCCCCGCCGATAACAGAACAGGCGGAGGAGATGAATCGCCCGGGGGAGGTTCGAGAAGGAAAACTTCACGGGTTCATAAAGGAAATATGCCACAATTGAGGGAACCGTCGCTGTGGGGCAAATCGTCACAGGAACTGACCCGTTTACGGAAGCTCAAGCGGCCGTGGGAAATTGCACAAAGATCACCCACCCTCGCGGAACCTGTGGAGGACACAGCGTATGTTACGAGACGTCCCACACATCAAGCCTATCCTGGCATTCGGTATGGGGGCGTTGGTGCTCGGGGTAGTCGTACTCACCTGGGTCTATCCCCACTTCTGCTGCCAGGTCTCACAGGTTAAAGCAGTCAAGGTCCGCGAGTACATGGAAGATCGCTACGGCATACCCGACCGCTCGGTCAATGAACTGACGACATCCAACCGCGCCGAACAGATCCCGAAGGTTGTCCCGGGAGACCAGCCCCCCGAGACTGCAGGGATCCAGGACGGCGAGGCAGCGCCCGAAACGGCTGCACTCCATGAGCCGGAAGTGCTCACCAAGCACGATTCGGCCAACGGGGCTCTGCCCCCGGCCAAGATGCGCTGAACGGATGGTCGTACCTGCCGCGGCGCGCGGACCGGAAACCGGAGCGCGGCATGATCGGGAAGCTTCCCGTCGATAGGTTGACTGATGAGCAGTTCGAAGAGATCAGTCACCTCGTCAAGGACATCTGCGGAATAAACCTCCACTCGGGCAAGCGGGAGCTTGTACGCGCCCGCCTCACCCGAAGACTTCGCGAGCTGGGCATCAACAGCTTCGACAGCTACCTGGAGCGCATCCGGGCTGAGGACGGCAACGAGATCGTCTGCCTGCTGGATGCGCTGTCTACCAATCTCACGCGCTTCTTCCGCGAATCGGTGCACTTCGACATCCTCGCCGAGCAGGTCCCGACGTGGCTCGACCGCCACAGCGGTTCCCTCTCCATATGGAGTGCCGGCTGTTCCTCCGGCGAGGAGCCCTATTCCATCGCGATCCGCCTGCACGAGACCCTCGAGCAGGCCCGCCTGTCTCGCGTGCGTATCCTCGCCACCGATCTTTCCACGCGCGTGCTCGCGACCGCCCGCGAGGGCGTGTACGGCGAGGTGCGGCTCGAGAACATGGCCCCGGAACTAATCCAGCGCCACTTCTCGGTCATCGATTCCGACGCCGAAGAGCGCTATCGCGTCGAGGGGCACATCCGACGCCTGGTGTCATTCGCCCGACTGAATCTCATGGAACAATGGCCGATGAGCGGGCCGTTTGCCGCGATCATGTGCCGGAACGTGATGATCTACTTCGACAAAGCGACTCAGCAGCAACTGATCGACCGCTTCTGGGACATTCTTCAACCGGGCGGATTACTGTTTATCGGTCACTCAGAAAGTCTCACGGGGGTCACACACGATTTCACCTACATCCAACCAACCGTCTACGAGAAGTCGTAACTGAAAGCGGGGTGCCTCCGTGAAACACGTTGTCGGCGTCGCAGAGATGGTCGTATCCGCCCAGCCTGCCGATCTGCTGATCACCCATGCGCTGGGAAGCTGTCTGGGAATCGCCGCTCATGATCCCCAGCAGGGCGTGGGCGGACTGCTGCATGTGATGATGCCGCTGGCGAAGATCAACCCGGAGAAAGCAGAGCGCAATCCATTGCTGTTTGTGGACAGAGGCGTCCCCCGCTTTTTGGATGCGCTGTATGACTGCGGTGCGCGTCAGAAGAGCCTGTGCGTATCCGTCGCCGGAGGCGCGTGTGTGAACCGATCCGACAGCGATCGCTTCGCCATCGGCAAGCGCAATTTCGTGGTCTTCAAGAAGCTCATGTGGCGAAATGAGATACTCATCGCAGCCCAGGACATCGGCGGCGAACGCGCCCGAACGATGCGCCTGGATGTCGGCACCGGTCGCGTCATGCTCTCCAGCGGCCCGACGTCCTGGGAGCTGCACCCCGGTCAGACCCAGCAAGAGGAAGGAGGCACTCGCGATGTCGCCGCTTAACGTTCTCATCGTCGACGACAGCAGGGTGATGCGCAAGATGGTCCTGCGCACCCTCAACATGACCGACGTCTGCCTTGGCGAGGTCTACGAGGCGGGAGACGGCTGTGACGGCCTGGACGCTCTCATCGACCACGACATCGATCTGGCGATCGTCGACATCAATATGCCCGTGATGGACGGCGAGGAGATGATCAACAGGGCGCGCGAGCATCCCGACACCGCCGCGGTGCCGATCATGGTCATTTCCACCGAAGGCAGCCAGACCCGCATCAGCCGTCTCATTCAGCGCGGCGTGCGCTTCGTGCACAAACCGTTCACCCCCGAAACGCTCTGCGATGTCGTGGACGACCTGGCAGGTGAAGCCGCATGAAACGACAACTGGAGCGCATTATCGTCGAGGTGGCGGAAACGACCTGCGAGAGCCTCGCGTTCATGTTCCCCATGCCGCCTCCCGAAGACGGGGCGGATCCGGACGCAGACGAGGATGCGCTGGGCGCCAGCGTCGAGTTCAGCGGCCCCTTTGAGGGTGTGCTGGCCGTGACCGTCCCTCGACAGATGCTCCCACACCTGGCCGCAAATATGCTCGGCCTCGCCCCCGACTGCACCACTGCCGAGCAGCGTCACGACGCGCTGCGCGAACTGTGCAACGTTGTCTGCGGGAATCTGCTGCCGGCTATCGCGGGGCCAGATCCGGTCTTCGAGGTCAGTCCGCCGCAAGTGGCTGATGATGCTCGTGTGCGAAAGCCGCCATCCTGCGTGGCTGTCACAAACTGGTTCGACGCAGGCTGGGTCCACGCGCATTTCCTCGTGGACGGGGGCTTGCAGGCAATAGGGAACATACACTCCAGCGGGGCCCGGGAGAGGTTCACGGCATGATCCGCGTGCTGGTTGTTGACGACTCGGCGGTGGTTCGCAGGGTGCTGACCGAGGAACTGTCCACGGCGCCGGACATCGAAGTCGCCGGCACCGCGACTGATCCGTATGTCGCGCGGGACAAGATCCTCTCGCTCGAGCCTGACGTGCTCACGCTCGATATCGAGATGCCGCGAATGGACGGGCTGACCTTCCTCGAGAAGCTCATGAAGCATCGCCCGATGCCGGTGGTGGTGGTCAGTTCCGTGACCCCCGAGGGCAGTGACGCTGCCGTGCACGCGCTCGAACTGGGGGCCGTCCACGTCGTCTCCAAGCCCGGATCGGCATTCACCGTCGGCGACATCTCCGACCGGCTCATCCGTGCCGTCCGAGCCGCCGCAAGAGCGAAGGTCACGCCGCCGCGGCACGATGAGGGCGAAACGGCTGCATCACCGCCGCGCGCAATACCGCAGGTCGTCAGCACAACGCACCGCGTTCTATGCATCGGGGCCTCCACGGGCGGAACCCGGGCAATTCAGGAGGTTCTCACCCCCCTGCCGCGCAGCGCCCCCGGCACAGTCGTGGTCCAGCACATGCCCGAACATTTCACGGCCGCCTTCGCTCGGCGCCTGGATGAGCAGTGCGCAATGCAGGTGCGCGAGGCCACGGAGGGGGACGCGATCGTGCCCGGCCTGGTGCTTATCGCCCCCGGCAACCGACACATGGTCGTGAAACGCAGCGGTGCGCGCTATCGCGTTGGTCTGAGCGACGGCCCGCCGGTCCAGTACCAGCGGCCGAGTGTAGACGTGCTGTTCCACTCGGCCGCACGCGAGGGCGGCCGCAACTGTGTCGCCGTGATTCTTACCGGTATGGGATCTGACGGTGCCCTGGGAATGCGCGCTCTTAAGGATGCCGGCGCCACCACCATCGCCCAGGACGAGGACACCTGTGTCGTCTACGGAATGCCCCGCGCAGCCGTCCAGGAGGGCGCAGTTGACGAGGTGGTCCCTTTGAACGAGATTCCCGGCCGCATCATCGCCGCAGCCGCTGCTTCGCACGCCAACCGCGCAGCCACTGGTGAATAATCCCCGCCGTTTTCCAATATATGACTCAAGCCCGCCCCCCCAGTTCCCGATATACGAATCGGTGCAGGATCTGATACACGCTCGTTACCATCGCGCACGAGCCGAACTCAAGGTCTCTGCAGGCTGACCTGCCTGTTCGTGCGCCGCAGGCGGACCGTCGCCATCCGTCACGGCAAAAAGACCCCACGAGTCTGCCCCACAGGCTCACCGGGAACCAAGGAGGACTTGCAATGTCGCTCACTCGTATCAACCAGAACATCAGCTCTCTGAACGCGCAGCGGAATCTGGAGAACAACTCGGATCGGATAGGCC
>CAZAHB010000179.1:0-11284 GCA_964484945.1 uncultured Armatimonadia bacterium
CATCAGCCACGCCAGCGGATGCCACCACCAGACCGCCGCCGTCAGCCGCGCGGCCGCCAGCGTCCGCACATCACCCCGCTGCACGTGCGCAAGCTCGTGGATCAGCGCCGCCTCATCGGGGCGGCCATCCTCCGGGAGCACCAGCGTCGGGCGCAACCACCCCGCCACCGCCGGCACGCTCACCTCCGCCGAGCGCCGCACCCTCGGAAGGCGCGCGAGGCCCAGCCGCTGCGCGATGGCCTCCACGGTGGCCGGGCGGTCGCTCGGCGCGCCCTCGGCAAGCAGCGTCCGGAGCGCGGTCGCATCCCGAGCGAACGCGAGGGACGCTACCAGTGCGCCCGCTCCCCACAGGCCCAGCAGGATCGCCGCGAGGGGGAGCGGTTCACGCGGAGCGGGCTCACCCACTCCGGAGTCCGGGCGCCCTCGCCCGGACGTCGTTTCCGCCACCAGACCCGCGTCCGGCTGAACGGCGTCCACGCGGGGGCGCGTGGACTCCAGGTTGGGAGCCGGCTCATAGCGCGGGACGGGCACGGCGATCTCCGGGCGCTGCACGGGCAGCATCCCCGCCGCGACCACCGCCAGCGGCGCCAGCCACACTCCCGCGAGCGTCGCCCGCCACGCGGCATGCCGCAGCGCCGGCGAGCACCTCCGCAGCACCAGCGCCGCGATGCTCCCCAGCCCCAGCACGACCGTCACCGCCAGCGCGATATCAGCGATCAGCGTCGTCATCGTCATTCGCCCCCTCGGTATCCTCAAGCAGCGCGCGCAGGTCTCGCATCACGTCCGGGGTCACGGCCTCGTCGTCGAGCAGCGCGGCCATCAGGCGCTTCGGCGAGCCGCCGAAGACGCGCTCCATGACCGTGCGCAGAAGCTGTCCGCGCACCTCGCGATCGGACACCACCGGTTCGAAGACGTAGGTGCGGCCGTCGCGATGGTGGGTGGCGAGGCCCTTCTCCTCCAGCGCGCGCAGGACGGTCAGGGCGGTCGTGTACTTGGGCCGATGCGCCTCGTCGAAGGCCTCCAGCACGTCGTAGACGGTGGCCTGGCCCAACTCCGAGAGCTTCTCGAAGACGTCAAGTTGAAGCTCGCCCATCTGAGTGATGCGGTTGCTGCGACCGTTGCCCATCGGCGGCACCTCCTGCTTGTTTTACCTACGTAGTATTATGCACGGGAAGGAAAGAAAGTCAAGAAGATTCCGGGATTGTAACCGAGAGGCCCGCATCGGGCGAAGGAGGAAGTGAGGCGCGTGGACAGCCCGCGGGCGCACGAGAGGAAGTGCTTCGATGGCATCCGATCACGATGGCGAGCGTGGCACACAGGATCGTCGCACGTTCATCAAGACACTTGGGCTTGCGGGAGGTGTGCTGGCGGGCGCTGGAAGCGTGTCGGCGGCACCGACGCTCTCGCGCAGGGCCAGGCTGCAGCGGTCGGGCGCGCAACTGCGCCTCAAGCAGCCCGTCACCCTGCAGAAGCTCTCGCGTTCCGGCCCCGAGTTCGATCTGCAGATGCCCGATATCGAAACCCTCGGCGAGCCGCCCATGCCGTCAACGCGGCAGGCTTTGCTGCAGACGCTGTTCTCGGATGAGGGCGGCCTCGACCCGGCCGACTTCAAGCTGTCGAGTGGCGAGAACGGTATCTGGAAGCTCTCCGCGCCGCTGCAGGTGATGAGCAATGATCCACTCGCCGACGCCTACTCCGAGGGGATCATGCTCACGCCCGCAGGCTGCAGCTTCACGCCGCCCATGGGCCTGCCGCCGATCGGCTACGGCAGCTTCCAGTCGGTCGTGACCGGCGATACATTCGGACAGAAGCTGTGCCTGGCTACCGTGGATCATCCATTCCCCGGCTCTTTCCTGGGCATACTCCTGAACACGCCCGGTACGCCGCAGACAAAGCTCACGTACGCACTGGAGCTTTCGATGGAGCCGTACGACCCGCGCTTCGAGTGCTTCATCGCCTCCCACCCCGAGGGTGCGGCCTACGAGTCGGCCGTGGTGCAGTTTGCGGGCACCATGGAGGGCACGTATGTCGCGCTGGTGGAGCTTCGCGGCAGCGGCGACGTCCCCGGGTGGGCGCACACGCTGAGCTTCCGCCGGGGCGACGCGAGCGTCGGCATGACATACTTCAACTGGCTGAATGTGGTTGCGGTCTGAGAACCCGCTACTCGGTCAGCAGACGCTTCGTCTCGTTGCCGATGTGGAAGACCGCAGGCGGGCAGCCATGCACGTAGACGCCGAGGTCGCGCAGCCATGCGTTGCAGTTGCCGACGACCACCGTGGGTTCCCCGTTCGTCTCCACATCGTTGACCGGCCCGGCGACGATGTGCAGGCGATCGACCGCGTTCAGGACCTCGCGGCCGCCGTCCGTGCGCAGCCATGAGACCGCGTCGGTGGTGCAGTAGCGGCAGCGGTCGTCGATATGCCAGACGACCTGCTCGCCGAACTCGTCCGGGTCGAAGCAGACGCCCGTAAGCTCGCGCGCGTGATCCTCGATGCGCTCGCCGCGGATCTCGATCTCGTCCTCGTCCATCACACCGAAGCCGCGGCGGGCGGCGACGCGGACCATCCACGTATCATCGGTGCTCATGCCCATCAGCCGCGCGCAGGTCGCGTCGGCCGCGACGATGTCCCCGCTCGCCACCAGCAGGCCCATCTCCACCGGCACCCCGCCCGCGCCGGGGAAATCCCCCTCCTGCGCGACCGTCATGTCGATCAGGCCCAGAACCGGCCAGTTCACGGAGTTCACGTCGATCGGGACCTCGCAGACCCCGTAGGCGTGGGACTTGCGCGGCTCGCCACCCACCATCAGGCCCATCGCATTCTTCAGGCAGGCGGTGACGCCCGCGCCACAGTGCGTCTTGCCGACCGGGACTGTCATGTGCTTGTCTGCTTCGAGATAGACCTTCGGGAGCGTGACCTGCATCTGCAGCGCTCCCGCGCCCTCGATGCGGGTAGTGACGTGCTCGGCGTTGTCGAAGGGCACAAGCTCCGCGACCTCTTCCGCGCCGTGACCCTCGAAGTTGGCCGTGAACGCGTTATCGTTGCGCTCCCCGATAATCACGCGCGAGGCGCCCGCGTCGCGGACGAGCTTCGCCAGCGCGATGACGATTTCGGGGCGCGCGATGTTACCGTTCGCGGGGATCTGCTTCGCAAAGCTGTTGGGCTTGATGAGGACCGTGTCGCCAGTGTCCACGAACTGCTCAATGCCGCCGAGCAACTCGACCGCCTCGGCGACCATCTCATCGGCCCTCTCGCGCGCATTTTCGCCATGAACGATGCTGACAGGTGTCTTCATCTTCTATGACCGCCATTTCCAATATGATGATGCCTGCACAATGGTAGCGAGGACGGGCCGAGTGGTCAACCGTGTTCACGCTTGACGCTACTTCAGTCCGTTCAGCGCCTCACCGATCGCCTCGCGGCGCTCGATGATGAAGTCCGCGTCCGTTTCCACAGGGTATTCGGTCGCGAACTGTTCCGGGACCTCCAGCAGCCGCGCGTGCGGCGAGTTCGGCCGGTCCGCCAGCGCCTCGCGCAGCAATACCAGATATTCGTAGTCCTCCATGCCCTCGCGCAGGATCTCCAAACGCTGCGAACTCCACGGGCGACCGTCGCTACCGGGGTAGCACATATTGCCGATCCCGTTGTGCCCGCCGTGGCCGGCCGGCTCCCACGCCTCCCAGACCGTCTCCCCCGGTTCGGGATGGAATCGCGAGGGCCGGTTGGGTTTCCGCCACCCGCTCTGGATCGTCCAGTAGAGGATCCCGTCGAGGTCATGCTTGAAGGTCAGCCACGGCATGCTCCGCGCGGATGCCGAGGGCATGTCCATGTTGAAGAAGTGGCCCACCGAGTACCACCAGTATGTCTCGCCGCGCTCGTGGGCCTCCCGCACGTCCTCGGGGCGCATGGCATTGACAATCGGACACCAGATGTCCACGTTCCCGTCGAAGGCCCGATCCACCGGCCGCGTGAGCACCAGCATCCGCCGCATCTGCGGGAAGCGCTCGCCGATGATGCTCGCGCGGCGGTTGATCTCCGTGGTCACCGACTGTTTCTGTGCCGGCTCATCCGCCAGGTACACGATCGCCTCGTCGTAGAGGTCGCGCTCCGCGAGTACCTCGTCCCACTCCGCCAGTTCCTCCAGCGTTCGCTGGAAGTACTCCTCCTCCAGGCGATGGCCGCCGGAGTAGACGTACTTCATCACAAACGCGTTCATCCCACCCGCGAGCGTCTCGTCGAGGTCCTCGACCGGGGGTTGCATCGCGCCGTAGAGCGAGGTTGGATTCAGACGATGCTGAAGCCAGAAGTCGTAGTAATCGCCCTTCAGGTTCTCCCAGCCGAAGTCCTCGCTGCGATACCACGCATCCACCAGCAGGCTCGACATCGAGAACACGTTCGGCAGCGAGATGCGCTCAGGTAGCGCGAAATCCCACACGCGCACGCGGACCGGCACCGTCATCGCCGGCACGCCCTCGGCGCGGATACGCACCGCGCTCTCGTATTGACCGGGGGGCGCGTCCTCGGGGATCGCCACTGTCAGCCAGATCGGCTGCACCTCGCCCCTCGGCAGGTCGAACCCGGCCATCGGACTGATTCCGTCCGGCCACAGCCCCACGTGGTGCACGAGGGTCGGCGCGGAGCGGGTGCGCACGTAGCAGACCAACCCCGGCTCCACCGCGTTCTCCAGCGTCGCGGGGCCGGTGAGCGGATCGACCGACACCTGCACGTCGCTCAGGCCGCCCTTCAGCGCCGCCAACACTACCTGCCCGCTCTCACGCTCATTGCGCGCGCAGGACAGCTCCAGGGCATCCGTGGCGTTCTCCGGCCAGATGTCGCGGAAGACCTTCGTCATCGCACCGACCGCGCCGACCGCCGTCGGGCCGTCGGCGGCATCCCGCAACCGCGCGAAGCTCAGCCGCGCCTCGGCCTCGTAGGCCTCATCCTGCAGGTCGCGGAAGCGCTCGTCCATGCGCTGCCACTGCTCTTGGCTGATCTCGCCCTCGCCCGCGAGCAGCGCCGCGAACTCCTGCGCCTGCTTTGCCGCGGCTTCGAGCGCCTGCGACACTGTGCCGATAGCCTCTGCGGTCTCCCGCTCTAACTGCGCGAGGCGCTCGCTCAGCCACGCATACCGCTTCGCGTTCTCCTCCATCAGCCGGGGGATGCGGCTCGTGTCGTAGAGACTGAAGCGGTTGAGCACGGTCCACTGGTAGTTGTGAAGCTCGGTGACCTCCATGCGCACGTACCGCGCCTCGACCGGCTCATCGAGAATTCGAAACCAGTACTTCCCCTCGATGCGGCCGACGTCGCGGACCTCGATGGTGCGCTCCCACTCGCCGGGCTGCAATCCGAAGCTGATGTCGTAATCGTCGGGCCCCCTGTTGGAGTAACGCCGATCGATCTCGATGGCCCTGATCGTGCGCACCTGTCCGAGGTCAAGCTCGAACCAGTTCGGCAGCGCGCCGGGGTATGACAGGTGGCTGCCGTCGCCGATGACCGCGCGTGCGTCATAGGGCGCTGGATTCACGCCTTCGGAGACCGCATGGACGCTCGCGCCCTGATCGACGTGCGCGAAGTCAACAGCCTTCTGCGCGAACGCGATGGCGCTGCAAAGGATAAAAAGCGGGATGAGCTTCATGAGACGCATGGCAACCACCTGACAGGCACGCTGTGTATGGGAGCGCAGGTTTCGCGGTTGGAGGTCGCGGAACCTGCGCACGGGAAACGGCTCTTTGCTTGCCGTTGCCGCGATCCCGCGCATCCTGTTGATCCGTGCCTTTCAATGTTCAGGGAGTTGAGTCTGATGAGCCGCCATCTGGTTTCAGGCGTACTCACGCTGACAGCATTCGTCGCATGTATCGCCGGCCCCGCGAGCGCGCAGATCACTGGCGTCTCTGCCGGGCCCCCTGACCTCGTCACTCCGCCCGACGCCACCGAGGACGCGCCCCTCGCCTACGGCCTCGGCTTCCCCTTTCAGGTCGCGCCCGAGCAGGCGGCCGTCTTCTGCAACGTGCGCGTCGAGGGCGTGGCGGTGACGGACTTCGAGAACGGGACCGACGTCATCACCTTCGATGACCTCAGCACCATCAGCGCCGAGAATGCCGTCGCGATCTCGCGCAACGAGCGCCGCACCGCCGACGACGGCACCGAGCGTATCATCGTGAAGTTCCCGGTCATCGGCGGCTTCGTGCCCGTGGGCGCGCTGCGCGAGGACGGCACTCCGCACCCGCACGCCGGCACCGGCTTCGGTCTCTGCCAGGCGATCTCGTTCCCCGTCAACGAGGAAGACCAGTTCAGTTGGGGCACCGAGCGCATCCACCGCTGCGAAATGCATCAGCTCAGCTACGACGGCGAGCGCTTCCAGGCCGCGCGCACTATCTCCGGGCTGGAGCAGGCTCACCCGGAGGTCGGCGTCTGGACGATCATCTCGCCCGGGATCACCAACGCAATCCCCGATGGCGAGGACATGCTGCAGGCGGTGACCGCCACCGATGGTTCCGGGCAACTGACGGGCGTGGCCCGGTGGTCGCGTGCCTCAGGCGTGTGGCAGATCGTGGGCTTCTCGCCGGTCACTCCCGCAGGCGAGGGATGGGCGGAACCGAGCGTCGTCCGCGACAGCGACGGGGCGCTGCTGTTTTCGGCGCGCGGCTCCGGCGGAGAGCGCCTCAGCCGCGTGCAGGTCTGGCGCAGGCAGGGCGAAGGCCCCCAGTGGCACCTCGTGGTCAGCACCGAGGACGTGCGCGTCTGGCAGAAGTACGAAGAGGGCCCGCAGTGGGGTTCGATCATCGACCTGCCGAAGGCTCACAATCCGGGGCCGATCTCTATCGGGCGTGCCGCCGATGGAACCGCGTGGATCGGCGCGAACCTGCCCGGCAGCGGTCGCGAGACGCTCTGCCTCTGGCCGCTGAACGCGCAGCGCATGGACCTTGAGGAGCCGCTGGTGGCGCGGGCTGCCCGCGACGAGTTTGGCCCGGCGCCCGCCGACGGGAAGTGGATGGTCGATCACCCGTCGGGCGCGGTCCTGCGCCTCGCGGATGGCCGCTGGCACGGCGTGGTGGCGTACCGCATCCTCGCAAGCTCCGAGCACAGAGGCGTGCCCCCCGCGCAGCAGAGCGGCTGCTACATCGAGGAGGTCGCGTCCGCCGGACCGGTGGTGCCGCCGTGGCGGTTTGAGTGACGGTGGGGTGCCGAGATCATCGCCGGGTCGCGCGTCCGCTCCCTTCGGCGCGCAAGTAAACCCACCCGCCGCGGCGAGTGTATATGTATGTGAAGCTGACGGGCGACCGGGGGCGTCATGGCCGACCGTGATCGCAATTTCATCGCTGCAGCGAAAGCCGGCGACCGCGCCGCCCGCGAGCGGATGGTGCGGGCGCACAGGCGCGAAGTGTACCGCATCACCTGCGCGATCCTCGGCGACCACGATGACGCCCAGGACGCCACGCAGGAGGCGCTTGTGCGGATGCTCCGCGGCCTGCGCAGCTTCGACGAGCAGCGCGAGTTCCGCCCGTGGCTGCGCCGGATCGCGGTCAACTGCGCGTTGAACGCACTGCACCGCAGGCCCGAGGAGGGCGAACTTCCAGACGCCTCACCCGCCCCGGGTAATCCCGGGGGCAGCGCTCAGGCCCACGAGATGGAGCGCGCCGTCCGGCGAGCGATAGCGCAGCTTCCCGAGCGCCAGCGGGTCGCGATCAGCCTCTTCGGTCTGCAGGAGATGGATCTGCGCGCGACCGCCGAGGCCATGGGCTGCGCCGAGGGCACAGTCAAGTCGCACCTGCACCGCGCGAGAGCGAAGCTCCGCGAGATACTCAGCGACTGGCTCGAGGACTGATGGCGATGACAGGCAATATATCACACGAGGATGCTCGCGAACTGATGCACGAGGCGCTGGATGGCTCCGAGGACGCGCGGGAGGCGCTGGCTGCGCATCTCGCAAAGTGCGAAGAGTGCGCGGCGGAGTTCGCGGCGCTGCAGCGCCTGCAGGCGGCGGTGGGGGAGACCGTTGCCTGCGAGCCGCCTCCGGACCGCCTCGAGCGGGCGACCGCAGCGGCGCTGGCGACTTCGGACGAGCCGCGCGGGCACCGATGGGTGGCGATATTCGCGATGGCCGCAGCCGTGCTCCTGGCCTTCGGGATCGGCCTGCTGGCGGGGCGCGAGGCGTTCCCGCGGGAGGTCGTGCGGGTCAAGCATGTGCCACAGGTGGTCGAGAAGGTCGTCGAGCGTGAGGTGGAGGTCCCGGTGGTCGAGGAGCGGGTGGTGGTGCGGAGGGTGGAGGTGCCGGTCTACCGCGAGCGCATCGTCTACCGCGACCGGCCGGTGGACGTGGCGGAGGCCGAGGATCGCACTGCGCCGCCGGAGCCCGTCATGCCGGAGATCCGCGAGGAGCGGATCGTGGCGAAGCCGATGCCGATCACGATCACGCAGACCGAGGAAGTCATGCCCGCGCCGATCGCGGGCGAAGAGCAGCCTGAGAGCGACGAAGTGGGCGCAGAGCCGACGCCGAACGAGGAGCGGCTGGCGCTGCACTCTGCCGAGCCGAATACGGACCAGAGCGTCCAGTAGCCGAGGGGCTGATGACGATGGCCGTGGCGGGAAAAGTCGTAAGCGTGATCGTGATGTACGCGACGCTGCTTGGATGGCCGTACGGTCCCGGTTTCGAGGCGCCGGAGGGCGGGTACACGATGCCGAGTTTCCCAACTTCCGTCGATCAGACCGGGACGATCCACCTCGGTAAGTTCTTTGGCGAACGCGTGCTGCGCGATGAAGCGTCCGGTCTGACGATAGTGCTGGAGCCGGATGACACCCATGACGCTTTCTTCTGGATCCGCGGAGAGCGAGGGCGGCTTCGCAGCGCCGCGCAACTGGTCGTGGCCGGACCTGCCGACCGAGGCTGGCCTGCGCAGACCATCGACTTCCCCTGGCCGAAGGATCGCCCCGCGTACTCCCTGGAGCAGACCGGCGAGGACGCCTTTCGGCGGACGGAACTGGCGGTTCGTGAAGGCTATGGCATTGCCACTCAGTTCCGGCCTGCGGGACAGGCCGTAGCGGTGGACCTGGAGTTGAGCAAGCGGGCCTTCGGCGGAGAGTACGAGGACGCGCTTGATGCCTGGCTTGGGCGTCCGAACGTCGTCAAGAACGTTGTGACAAGCGCAGTGCAACTGGAAGAGCGGCAGGAAGTCATGGTCGTCTGGTACAGCCCGATTACACGGGGCCATGGGGGAGGTCTTCAGGGCAGCAGACCGGCCCCGTTGCGCGAGATGCACCAGACGCGGCGGGAAGTGCCGAGTTCGCAGCTTATCCACCTCGCCCAATTCGAAAGCGGTACTCCCGCGGCAGGCGAGGCGACCGTTGCACCTCCGAGCACGCAGGAGCAGGACTTTCCTGTCCAGCCCGCGGGGCTGGCGTTGCTGATGGAACTCAAGCGCTGGGTCTACGAGCCGGCATCGCGGGATTTGCGCAGGGAGTTCGAGCCGCTGGCGAAGGCGCTGCAGCAGGCCACGGACGGCCGCGCGAGGCTCGATCTGCAGAACACACACGCAGTGCGGCTTGAGGAAGAGCATGCGGAGACGCTCGAACTTCAGGGGCCCCTGTTTACAGTTGTACCGCTGGTGCTGGAGGGCGACGATGCCCCGATCATCTCCGCTGGCGATAAGCAGTGGCGGCCCTGGATCGCGCTGGAGCTAGCGGGGCCGACTGAAGGAGAGTATTGGTACCGCCGGGAGTATACGGCAGGGGGACGCGCGAGAGGATCGTATTTCACCTCGAGGTTGGGCATGCCCGCTGGACCGGTGCTCCTGGCGAGACCCGCATCGGGGGAAGGTCGTTTCGCGGCACTGGTTTCCGCGGAGGACGGACTGATGGTCGCTGCGAAGGTGGAGAGGGGGCCGTTTGGGGACTCAGGCAGAGGAAGCACTGGAGAGCCGGCTGGAGCGCCCGACGGCGCCCCTGAATTGCCATTCGCGGAGCCGACCGGCAGGATGCGGTACGGCCTCGGGCAACGGCCGGTCACGGTGGACCAGATGCGGGTCTGGGGACCGGCACCGGAAGGCGACCAGCCCCGATGGTTCATCGACATCAAGGTGCAGGAGATCGCGCAGCCCGAGAACAAGCGCCGAGATATCGACCTCAAAGGCGAGCCGCTCGGCGAGGCCATCAGGGACATCGGCAGGACATTCGACGCGAAAATCATCTTGACTGAGGGGGTAGATACCGAGCGACCCGCTTTCGCGCAGCTGCGCGGCGTCACCGTCAGCCAGGCGCTGAGAGCCCTGCTGGAGCCCAATGAGCTAACCTGCACGAAGCAGGGCGACATCTACTACATCCACAAGCCGGGCGAGGGGCCATAGGGTTCCTCACTCTTCCTTCGGCGGCGGGCGCGGAGGGTCGAGTTTCGGCAGCAAGCGGTGACCTGTTTCGGAACCCAATGCGTCCAGAAGGCGTACCTCTTCTGTGAGCACCCGCTGAGCAACGGGCCGTGCAGGGGCGAACTCTACCTGATTCAGCCGCTGTGAAGTGGCACTCGCAGCGTACACAGAGAAGGGCGGACGCCATTGCGCCCGCCCGCTGCGATGAACCTCTTTCATGCGCCTACCTCGACTTGTCCCAGTACTTGCTGTAGTGGTCGGGATACTGCTCCCAGGTGCCGCGCTTGAGCCACTTGGCATGTCCGTCGCAGAAGGTGACGTTCGCGCCGCCGTTGTGTGGGCTCTGGTCCTCGGTGACCCCGCCCGCCGGGTTCTTCGGGACTCCGGCAGGGCGCGCGTAGCAGTTGTCGTCGGTTCCGGAGCTTCCATGGCCCATCGCGTGGCAACACCATCGCGAGGCCCTGATGGCATCGAAGGTCAACAACGTCTCTGCGGGATGTGTGATTTCGGCAATCTTGTTCTTGAAGTTGCCACGTCCTCCATGGCAGACTCGGTCATTGACGTGATACGAGATAGCGATCGTTTGGCCTGCATAGTGACCGTCGGGGCCTGACCTGGTGGACCAGCCACCGCTGGGGCACTTGTAGATATCGTCGTTCTTGACGTATGGCCGCGAGGCATCGAACCACATGAACAGGGGCCAGTCCTGCCCTGAAACGGCGCAGTAGTAATATCCGGGAAATGCCTCGTCGTAGTCACTGGCATACATCAGCAGCCCGAGCGCGATCTGTTTCTGGTTCGACAAACAACTCGCCTGCCGAGCCTTTTCCCGGGCCCGGGCGAATACCGGAAACAGGATCGCAGCGAGGATCGCGATGATCTGACTGTTGAACAACCGGCTTGTGTTTTCCGCGCAGTCCGTTTCCC
>CAZAHB010000180.1:0-11159 GCA_964484945.1 uncultured Armatimonadia bacterium
TGCTCCCCCTTTTGCGTGCCCTGGCTGGTGTGGGTGATCTTTGCGGCGCGGCCCGGGTAGCGGGCAGCGACGGGGTGCGAGCGACGAGCGAACGGCGGCAGGCAGGGATGCCTGCCGCACATTGCATCCTCAGCCCGAACCGAGTAGTATCCCCGCGAGCGAACCACTCTCCCCAGCACCGGGCGGGACCTTCCGTGTCCAGGCAGACCGATCAGAACTCCGCAGACAGTTCGTCGCTGAGCCGACAGCAGACCGCGCACGCCCTGCGCCACTTCATCATCATGGGCGTGCTCTGGGCCGTGTACGGCCCCAACGCGATCGTCTCCGGCCCGGTGCTGTCGGGTTTCGCGCTCAAGATCGGCCTCTCCCAGGCGCAAATCGGCTTCCTCGCGAGCTTCATCGGGCTCTTCGGGTTGTGGCAGCTTGTCAGCTCACAACTGACGCGCCCCGTGCGCAACAAGCGCCGTCTGTGCGTGACCCTCGGCCTGATCGAGATCACCGCCGGGAGCCTCGTGGTCTCCACCGCCCTCGTGCCCGAGGAACTGCGCTTCTACGCCATGGCGGGCCTGCTGAGCATCGCGTATCTGCTCGGCCACACCGTGAACCCGAACTTCAACTCATGGCTCTCGAACGTGCTGCCGGCGGACATCCGCGGGAACTACATCGGCCGCCGCATGGCGTATGTCTCGATCACGAGCATCGTCTACCTCTACGCCGCCAGCCGCTGGCTCGACTGGCGGGCGGATACGACCGGATTCGTGGTGGTGTTCGCGGTGGGCTGGGTGGCGGGCATCCTCGGCTACGTGATGATGGGCCTGACACCTTACCCGAAGAGCGAGCCTCCTGAGCCGGGGAGTTTCGCCGGCGCGCTTACCGAGCCGCTGCGCGACCGCGGGTACCGCTCGCTGGCGCTGTTCATGTGCACGTGGCTGGGCTCGGGCATGATGTCCGGGGCGTTCTACTCGGTCTACATGCTCCAGGACCTCGGTCTGACCTACTCGCAGGTCGCGATCTACACCAACATCACGCTCGCGGCTATGGTTCTGTCCTATCCGCTGTGGGGCGTGTTCGTGCAGCGCTACGGCTCGCGGCCGGTCAGCCAGCTCACGATCTGGCCCTATGTGGCGACGCTGGGCGCGTGGGTCTTCATTAACCCCGTCACCGCCGCGTGGCTCATTCCCATCCAGCGCGCGGTCGCCGGCTTCTTCTGGTCGGGCACGCAGGTGGCGAATTCCACTCTGCTTTACAAGATCGTGCCCTCCGGTGAGGAGAACAGTTCGTATTTCGCCAACTGGATGGGCTTCGTAGCGCTGGGGGCCGCGGGAGGCCCGTTCATCGGCGGCCTGCTCCGCAGCGCGGTACCGGAGGCGGGCCTGACGGTCATGGGTATGCAGTTCGCACCGCTGCAGGCCGTCTTCGCGCTCTCCGCGGTCCTGTGCCTGCTGCCGGCGCTGCTCTCCACGCGCCTGCAGGAGACGGAGGCGTCTTCGCCGGCCTATCTGCTGGGCCAGTTCCGGGGGAACCTGCTCGGCTATGCGTTCAACTACGCGCTCTACCACGTCGGCCTGAATGAGGAGCGCCGGGCGGAGGCCGCCCGCGGCCTCGGGCGCTCGCATACACCGCTGGCGGTGGACAAGCTCGTGGATGCGATGGAGGACTTCAGCCCGCACGTGCGCAGCGAGGCCGCGCGCAGCCTCGGCGAGATGGGCCGGGAGGAGGCGGTGGAGCCGCTGGTGAAGCGCCTGCACGATGATGAGTCGGACATCCGCCCGGAGGCCGCAACCGCACTGGGCAAGATCGGCGCCCCCGGCTCGGTGGAGGCGCTGATACACGCGCTGCATGACGAGGATCCGCGGGTGCGAACCTCCGCGGCGCTGGCGCTGGGTGAGATCGGCGGCGAGGGCGCCCGAGAAGCTCTCTACGAGCGACTGACCGCGGGCTTCCAGAAATCCACGTTCGCGGCGCTGGTCGACGCCGCGAGCCGCCTCGGCGATCAGCGAATCATCGAACCGGCGCTGATGCACCTGCCGCAGTTCCGGACACCGGTGCTGCGCATGCAGATCATGAACGGTGTCTGTCGGGTGCTGGGTGAGCCGCGGCATTTCTACCGCCTGCTGATGGCCGATCGTTTGACGCGCGCGGGGCTGTTTGAGGGCATGACGACGCGCATCGTGCGGCTCTTCGAGCAGGCGCCTGTGCCGCCCCGGATCGAGCTTCCGCTGGTGCGGCTGGCGCGGCTGTTCCGCGAGGCGATTGCGGGGGATGAGTACGCGGCGGCCGCCGAACATGCGCGCAAGATCGCCGCGGTTGTTGCGCGTCTGGGACACGCTCCGCCGACCAGCCGTGCGGCCGCGCGAGCGATCGTCGGCTACCTTCGCAATGCCCGGCCGGAGATGCTGCCTGACGAGGGCGCGATCTTCCTGGTGGTGTGCCTGACGTCGATCGGGCGCTACCTGAACGGGTGACTGCGTCTGATCGTGCCGTTTGGGTCAGCCTTCCCCGCGCCCGGTCATGCTTTTCCGGGCGGTGTGGGGATGTTTCCTGCCGTCTGTACATGCGCAAGCGCCGGAAGCATGGTCGCTCCCGGCGCTCAGAATAAGATGGTGGACGGAATGGGATTCGAACCCACGACTTCCTCCGTGCGAGGGAGGCGCTCTCCCAACTGAGCTATCCGCCCGATGGACTTTGAATATACTATGCGCGGAGCGGGCTGTCAAGCCGCCCCGGCTCGCCGCAGGGGTAGTGTTCACTTGAGCAGAATGACCGTGTCGTCGCCGTCAGCGGTAGGAACGACTCGCCATGATGCTGCACGCCTCATGGACCGTGAGACCAGCGTCCTGGAGCTTCTCCCTCAGTTCGTCGCTGCCCGAGCCGGGATTGAGGTAGACTTCCTGTACGCCCTTCTCGATCAGGTCATCGGCGACGCGCATCCCGATCTTCGGGGGCACGTAGAGCGTGGCCGTGTGGATGTCATGGGGGATATCGAGCACAGAGTCCCACGCGGTCATTCCCTCAATCTCATCCTCATTCGGGTTGACCGCGTAGACGGTCCAGGGCGTCTTACCCCACGCCTTCAACGCCATATTTCCATACTTGTCTTCATCATTGGACGCACCGATTACGGCGATCGTCTGTCCCACGTCGCCTCACACTCTCTCCATCTGAAAACTGCGTACCGCTTCCCTGCACAGGTTCGCAGCGAGGCCCACCGAATCCTGCAGCAAGGCACAGGGAAGCGCGAGGGATTTGGTCATCAGTCTGCGGCGGCCGGGAGTTGCAATGTGAGCACGCTCCCGAGATGAGTGTCGAGGTATTGGTCCCCGAACATCTCGGAAAAGACGTTTCGCGCGGTATCTCCAGAGCAATGACAGGGGCCGGCGCGCTCCACGCCCATCTCCTGCAGCGAGCGGGCGATCTCCTCGATTCCCGTGCGGGAGGTCCCTTTGAGATGGAACCCGCCGATGACCGTGCGAACCGTCCCCTCGCAGCGCTCGTTTGCCGCGGCAACAATGGCGTCAACACCGGGGTGCGCGCATCCGGTGATCACAATGAGCCCCTCAGCAGTCTCCAGCACCAGGCCCTGCTCATCGACAGGCCCGGAGACCTCACCCGTGGTCATCACATGCGGAGCAAGCGTTTGGCCCGGCTCACCGCGCATCACCGTGCCGCCCGCGCGCTCGACCTGCGAGATGATCCGCTCGGGGAAGCAGGGCGGTACGCACACAGTGACACCACGATTGAGCGCCAGTATGTCGCTGAGCCCGCCCGCGTGGTCACCGTGGATGTGAGACAGGACCACCAGGTCGATCTCGTCAGGTTCGAGGTCAGAGGCGAGCATATTGTCAACCAGAGCATCACCGTCGGCTCCCGTGTCGAACAGAACCGTGGTCGCCGGAAGCTGAACGTAGCAGGAGAAGCCCCAGCCGGTACGCATGTCCTCGGGCCCGGCGTAGTTATCGAACACGATTGTCAGCTTCATGTCGCCAGCCTCCTCATTCGCTGTCTGCGAAGTCGGTGGGGCAGGCGGCTGTTGTGCGGTGCCGCCGGCAGATTCGGCCTGCCTGGATGACAACCCGATGCACAGGGCAAGGACCGTCGCCGCAAGAGCGACCTTCGCGCGCACGTGGGTTCGCCCTCCCCTTTCCAGTCATGGAACGTCACTGCCGACACAACCGCACAGGGCGCTCAAGGATACCCTCGGCGTTGGGGAATGGCTGACCTTGCGACACCTCCGGCTTTCTTGACTTCGCGGGAGAGCGCCGGTACAATCCAATATGCGCACAATGTGCGAGAATCTGGAGGAGGACGTACCGTGACGTGCCCCAAGTGCCGCGTTGCCATGAAAGAGCAGAAGGGTATTTTTCACAACAAGCGCAAGTTCAAGTGTCCGGAGTGTGGCAAGGTCCGCATGAAGCGACATCGCAAACGCTGACGCCCATTGCCGGAGCGGTCCGACAAGCAGCACGAGGTAGAGTATATGACTTCAGACGAACTGAGATCCGAAGAGCCCGAGCGGTCGGAACGTAGCTGGATTCGCACGATCCTTCTGATGGCAGTGCCGCTCGCGCTTGTATGGGCCGCCGCGTTCTGGATCACCGGGCTCATGTGGTGGGAGGCGGGCACGCAGGTAGAGCCCGTCCCGCCGCCGGAGACTGCGGAGATCCAACCGGTAGACAGTGACAGCATCGACCTTGATCGGTACACGAAGGCCCACCCGTCGTGGACGCCGTGAGCGCTTGCGGCGCCGCGCTGGGCCCAACCGCACCTGAGCCCGCAGTATGATTGGCAGCAGATAATGACGGTACCACGCATCAGTATCATCGGAGCGGGTCTGGCCGGCTGCTCAGCCGCGCTGGCTGCGCAGGACCGCGGTGTCAATGTAACGCTGTACGAGCAGCGTCCCGAGGCGACGTCCCCCGTCCATGGCAGCGCCGTCCCCGCCGAACTCGTCGGCACAGCCGATCTTGGCGTCGAAGACCCCGACCGCGCCACCGGCCTGCTGAAGGCAGAGTTGCGGGTGCTGTGCCCACAGATGGCCGCATGCGCCGACGAGTCGCGTATCGGATCAGCAACCCTCTCGGTGGATCGCGACCAGTTCGCGCAGACCGTCGCGGACTACATCACGGGCCTGGATGCCATTGAGCTTCGGCGCTCGGAGGCGCGGGGGCTGCCGGACGGACCGGTGGTGGTCGCAAGCGGCCCGTCTACATGGTCACCTCTGGCGAGAGCGCTGCACTCCGCGAGCGGCGCCCCGTTTCGGTTTTCGTATATCGGCAGACCGCCCCTGGTGGCCGCCGAATCTATCGATCTTGCAAGCGCCCTCGAAGCGGAACCGTACCCGGGAGCGGAACCGGCGACATTCCTGCCGCTGACCGATGATGAAGTCGCCGAGTTTACGTCCCGACTGGCCGGGGGTACTCGCGATGAGCAGCCCGGCTTCGACAGCGAGACCGTCCTCGCGGAGGAGTCGCAGACTGCCGAACGGCTCGCTGCCGCCGGGGACGGCGACCTGCGACGCATACTCAGCGGGCCTCGCGGTCCGGATGTGGAGGACATCTCCCCCGCCTTGGGTCTCACGCCCGACGACGCGGATCATACCGGATATCATATTGCCGGTCTACTGACCGCGCTGGAGGCATCGGCGCAGGTGGAGGCGTTGCGCGCGATAGAGGCATTCGCGGACGTCAAGCTCCTGCGCCCGGGGACCGTTCACCGGACGCCGTGGCTCGCCGGCCCGGAAGCGACGCAGGCGAACTTGCAACTGCGCCGCACGCCCCGGGTCCTGCTGACCGGCGCGCTCACGGGCGTGTACGGCTACGCTGAGGCGATGGTCCTCGGAGCCGTGGCAGGGATCAATGCGGCGCGGCTGGCGAAGGGCCCTGAGCCGCTGCCACCGCCGCGCGAGTGCCTGAGCGGCGCGCTGTGCTGGGCGCTGGCGGACCGTGAGCCGCATCCGGACGGGCGCATGCTTCAGGCGAACTTCGGCATGATCCCGGAACATCGCGGGGACGCCGGGCTTGACAGGGCCGAGCGGCGCGAAAAGCAGATCGACCGCGCGCTCGAGGCAGTCGAGAGATACGCCGGGGCCGATTAGCAGCACCGGGCGGAACAGGAGGGGGAATCACCGCAGCACTGATCGCGACGCTGCACGCAGTAAGGTGGCATAATGCACGCTGGATGGCTGGACGGTTTCTTGCGGTACTGCACCGATGTTCGGCAGCTCTCACCCAACACCGCCGAGGCCTACGCGAAAGATGTGAACCAGTTCGCGGACTTCCTCGGTGACCGGTGGGGTGAGGAGCGGGCGTACGACTGGGCCTCGGTCGATTACCGGACGGTGCGCGGCTTTCTTGCGCACCTGTCGCGGCAGAAGTACGAGCGCACCACGATCGCGCGAAAGCTCTCTGCGCTACGCTCATTTTTCAGGTATCTGCTTAATGAGGGGGCCGTCGAGCACAACCCGGCGGCGGTCGCGCCGACCCCCAAGCGCGAGGAGAAACTGCCCGAGTACCTCTACGCCGACGAGGTGCAGCAGCTTCTGTCCTCACCGGATGAGAGCACACCGCTCGGCCAGCGGGATCGCGCGATCCTCGAGATGCTGTACGCAACCGGAGTTCGGGTCAGCGAACTGGTGGCGATGGATGTGGAGGATCTGGACTTCGACGAGGGCCAGATCCGGGTGCTCGGGAAGGGAAACAGGGAACGCGTGGTGCTGATGGGCGAGCGCGCGATGGCGGCCGTCCGCCGGTATATCCGTGACGGCCGCGAGACGCTCATGCGCGAGGCGCAGTCACCGGATCAGCGCGCTCTGTTCCTTAACAACACGGGCGGACGGCTTTCGGTGCGTGGCGTGCAGCAGCGGGTCAACAAACATGTCCTCGAATCCGCGGCCTCCAGCCGCATTACCCCCCACGCGCTGCGGCATACCTTCGCCACACACCTGCTCGACGGTGGCGCCGACCTGCGCTCGATCCAGGCGCTGCTCGGCCACGCGTCACTGGGCACGGTGGGGATCTACACCCATGTGACCACCGAGCGGATGAAGAAGGCATACAGCGCGGCCCATCCGCTGGCCGATGATTCGGGACCGGACGACTGACGGGCGCCGCGCGGGCCGAAGGACTCGGCGGGCGTGGGGCGAAGTGAGACTCGGAGGGCTTGAGATGACCAGATCGACGACTGTAATCGTAGTTCGCCGCGACGGAAAGACCGCCATGGCCGGCGATGGCCAGGTCAGTATCGATGACACCATCGTGAAGGGCACCGCGGCCAAGGTGCGAACCATGCGCGACGGGGAGGTCGTGACCGGCTATGCGGGCGCCGCGGCGGATGCGCTGGCGCTGTTCGAGCGCCTGGAGGAGAAGCTCGATGAGTTCAACGGGAATCTCCCCCGCGCCTCTCTGGAGCTTGTAAAGCAGTGGCGCACCGACAAGGTGCTCCGCCAGCTTGAGGCGCTGCTGCTGGTGGCCGATGAGGACGATATCTTCCTGATCTCCGGGACCGGCGATGTCATCATCCCGGACGAGAGCCTGATGGCCATCGGGTCCGGCGGGGGCTACGCGACCGCGGCGGCCCGCGCGCTGATGCGCCACACCGACATGAGCGCCCGCGAGATTGCCGAGGAAGCGATGCACATCGCCGGTGAGATCTGCGTCTACACGAACGATACGCTCACGATCAAAGAACTGCCGCCGGAGGACGATAGCGAGTAGGACCACACGGAGCGTGATCCCGATGCCCCTGCAGATCGAGGTCCCGATGGAGGAGATCGCCCGCTACTGCCGCGAGAACAAGATCGCGCGACTGCGCGCGTTTGGGTCGGTACTTCGCGAGGACTTCACGCCCGAAAGCGACGTGGACCTGCTGGTGGCCTTCGAGCCGGACGCGAGGATCGGCCTGCTCGACCACGTCAGAATGCAGCGGGAACTATCTGAAATGCTGGAGCGCGATGTCGATCTGGTGAGTGAGAAGGGTATCAGCAAGTACATCCGCGATGAGGTCTTTGAGGAGGCAGAACCGCTGTATGTCTCGACACGATCCGCTCGTGAGACTGAAACACATGCGTGACGCCGCGCTGGAGGCCGTCGAGATGGCCGACGGGCACGAACGCGCGGATCTCGACAGCGACAAGCTGCTTGAGCGCGCTCTTCGCTACCAAGTGATAATGATCGGGGAGGCCGCGTCGAGTCTGGCGGATGTAACTCGGAACCGTGCGCCTGACATCCCGTGGGGAGATATCATCGGCATGCGAGACCGCAGCGCCAGCGGAGGTCGGGATGCCCAACCCATGTCGTCGTCCACGGATACGACTTAGTGGATCTCGACGAGGTCTGGGAAGCGGTGACAGGCGATATACCCGAACTCCTTCAAGCAGTCAACAGACTCATCACCGAGATCGAAGCAGAACGCGCGCAGCAGGGCGATGTCGAGCAGACTGAGTAGACGCTGAGAGCGCCCGTCCACACAGGGGAGGCTGGACGATGCTCCGACATCTGACGTTCACTCTGATCCTCCTGGCAATCGCCATCGTCTGCAGCACCGCCGCCGCTGAGGTCCCGCCCGGCGCGGTGAACATCAAGGCCGACCTTGGCGCGGTCGGCGACGGGGTCGCCGATGACACCGAGGCGCTGCAGACGGCGTTCCGCATGCATCAGCCCGTCTACATACCGCAGGGCACCTACCGCTTCACAAAATCCATCCGGGCCCGCAGCGGCGCGAAGATCTACGGCTTCTCCGGCGGCTGGAACCCGCGCATTCAGAGCACATTGCTCTACGATGGCCCGGAGGGTGAGCCGGCGATCATCGCAAAGAACGCGCACTTCTTCCAGATGCGCCGGGTCACCGTCCACGGCAATGAGAAGGCGTCCATCGGCGTCTACTGGGAGTACTCCGGCAACGAGGCGCTGCTGGAGGACGTGGCGATCATCCGCACCCTCGAGCACGGCCTCTACGTGACGAAGACGTGGTACGCGTCCTTCCGGCGGGTCGTCTGCCGCGACAACTTCGGCGCCGGCTGCACCATCATCCGCGACGTCGGCGCGGTCAATGACGTGGACTTCATCAACTGCCGCTTCAGCTCCAACGGCGAGAACCGCGAGTACACGGACGAGAACTTCCGGGTGGGCTACGGATTCGGCAGCTTCAATTCGGGCTCGGGCATCAACCTTATCGGCTGCAGCATGGAGGGCAACTACGGGACCGGCCTGCTCATTGACGGCTGGGCGGTCAATCTCAACGTCACCGGCTGCTACCTGGAGCAGAACTGCCTCGCCAACCGCGAGCGGGACTTCGAGGCGCATGGTGAGGATGCGTGGACCCAGCCCGATCGGGAATCCACCGGGCGGATGGTGTCGATCATCGAGAACTGCAACGGTAACCAGCTTGGGATCGTCTTTGACAATATCTACATCCACAACGGGAACGGCATCTGGCTGCGCGGGAATGGCGAGGGCCACCCGATCCAGTTCCGCAACTGTCACGGCCCCGAGCACATCTACGCCGAGCACGGGAACTGGGTCTGGGAGAACTCGGAGCCTGATGCCGTCGTCACGCGTCTGGAGATGATCTACCATCGCACCGACGACGTCCGCGAATGGCTCCCCACCAGCGAAACGCCCTCCGGGCACCCCGGCCAGCGTATTGACTTCGGCCGGACCACGCTTATACCGATGCCCGCGGACGGGCTGGACCTGTTCGTGAGCACCGACGGCGACGATGCCGCGGACGGCCGCACACCCGGACAGGCCTGGCACTCGCTGCAGAAGGTCGCGAGCCTGCTGCGCGGAACCACGCTCGCGGGCGAGGTGACGGTGTATGTGTCGGGAGTGCAATCTGAACCTGTAACCTTCCGCGACATCGACGGATCTGGCAAACTCACCATCCGAGCGGATACGGACGCGCATCTGCCGGCGATCGCGCTCAAGGGCATCGACTGCCGCGTCGCCATTCGCGGTACACAGACACCGGCCACGCAGGTCCGCGCGGACCTGTGCCGGAACGTGGTGGTGGAGGGACTGGACTTCACCGGACCCGCCGAGGGGACGCCCGTGGAGGCCTACGGCGGCAGTAATATGCAGGTGCGTAACTGCCGGTTCGAGGCGCCCGAGAACGCGATCACGTCCGTCGAGGGCTCCACTGTGAGCCTCGATGACGCCAGTCAGTAGACCGATCAATACTCTCAGCAACCCACGATCAGCGCTTAGCGGCCGAGTGGATTCGGCCATGACAGGAGACACTACCGATGTTGATGCGAAGAGATGACGAGGACACGCCCAGTCTTGAGACGGAACTGACGCCACGGGAGATCGTGGCGTCGCTGAACCGGTACATCGTCGGGCAGGATGACGCCAAACGCGCGGTCGCGGTTGCCATGCGCAATCGCGTGCGACGCCAGCACATCTCTGACGACCTGCGCGACGAGGTTATCCCCAAGAACATCCTCATGATCGGCCCCACCGGAGTCGGGAAGACCGAGATCGCCCGGCGCCTGGCCCAACTGGCAAAGGCCCCGTTCATCAAGGTTGAGGCCACGAAGTTCACCGAGGTGGGCTACGTCGGGCGCGATGTGGAGTCGATCATCCGCGACCTGGTGGACATCGCCTATCGTATGATCGAGAAGGAGCACCTCAAGCGCGTGATGCCCGAGGCCCGCGAGCGGGCGAATGAGCGGCTGCTGGAAAACCTCGCCGGCGGCGCGCCCGGCCAGGAGCAACAGCAGCAGTGGATGGGCGGCATGTTCCCCCGGGAGGAATCGCCCGAGGAGAGCGCCACCCGCCGCCAGCAGGAGCAAAAGCAGCGCGAGCAGTACGAAAAGGTCCGCGAGTACACGCGGCGCCGACTCGAAGCAGGAGAGCTTGAGGACGAGGAGGTCGAGATCGAGATCGAGGAGGGCGGCGGGCAGCAGAACCTGCAGATCTTCTCTCCCCAGGGCATCGAGGAGATGGGCTTCAGCATGCAGGATATGCTCGGCAACCTCTTCCCCTCGGAGACCACCAAGCGCACGATGACTGTCTCCGAAGCCCGCGAGGTTCTCGCGGGTCAGGAGGCCCAGCGGCTCATCGACAGCCACTCCATCGGCTCGCAGGCAATCGAGCGCTCGGAGCAATCCGGCATCGTCTTCCTCCACGAGCTTGGCAAGATAGCAGGGCGGCACGGCGAGG